>NZ_JBSFPI010000026.1:75252-105122 GCF_053588115.1 Nocardia sp. NPDC003482 | reverse complement strand
CGCGGCGACGGGCAGGGCCTCGTCGGCGCGCCGCGGCCAGGTGCGGTGCGGCGGCCGGTCCACGGGCACCACCTGGGTGGGGTCCGGGCCGACGCCGACGGTGCTGTCGCCCAACCGATCCGGATCGATCAGCAGCGTGTCGGCATTGGCCTCGCGCAGCGCGGCCGTGGTGGCCGCGAGACCCTCGACCGCGAGGCCTCGGGGACGCGAGCGTTCCTGGGCGAACAAGCGCACCACCGCGCGGCGGCGCAGTTCGGCCTCCTCGTGCAGCACCCGCCGGATCTGTTCCTGGAGCGCGGGGGAGTCGAATTCGATGGCGCGCGAATCGTGTTCGAGTTCGACGACGCGGCGTCCGCGCGGCCCGAGAGCGTCGGACAGGGCCGCGCGCACGCTGGCCTCGCCCGCCACCAGCACCAGCGTCGCGCCCGCGCGGTCGGCGAGCCACGCGACCTCGTTCGGCGCCGCCCCGGGCACCGTGCCCGCCACCTCGCGGCCCCGCGAGTCGACGCCGCGGATCTGGGCGCCCGCGCGGTCGGCGAGCGCGACGATGTAGGGCGTGCGCGGCTCCCGGAACTGCAACAGCGGCAGCAGGTACGGCAGCGGGGACACCCGCACGACCGGGCGCGGCGGCGGCACCGGCAACGGCTCGGCGACGAGCACCTCACCGCCCCCGGCGATCACCGCGTGCCCGGTCCGTCCGGGTTCGGTGCTGGTCAAGGTGTCGTCGACGAGGTCGAGAAGCGGTGGGGGAGCGCCCTTTTCGGCCAGTTCGGCGCGCAGCGCCGGGATGTTGCCGCTGTTGTCCACATAGACCGACACGAAGGGACCTTCGTGGTCGGCCAGTTCTCGCAAGCTCGTCGTGACCACGTGGTGCGGATACCCGTCGAACCCCGGGGCAATCCTCACGCCCGCCGCGTTTGTCCCGGCGACAGCGTGGTAGCCGGACCACGACCGCAAGGAGGGCGTGATGGCCGAATCCATAGTCGACGACGACCTGTGGGAGGACTTCCACCAGGTGGTCAACATGAGCTCCCGGGAACTGCGGGACTGGCTGCGCACCGACGCGGCGGGCCCGCGCACCGAGACCGAACCCGATCGGGCGGGCGCGCCGCTGGGCCGGGACGTGCTGGCGATCCTCGGCAAACGCCGCACCGACCTCGACCGGGGCGACGCCGACGTCATGCGCACGGTGGTGCGCCGGGTCCTGGACGAACGCGGCGCCGAGCCGGAGTCGGAGGCAGGGCGGCCGGAGTGGCGGCACCGGCTGATGTCGGTGGGTCACGATCCGCTGCGGGTCGGCTGAATGACGCGCGCACCGGAACCATACGGAATAGGGGAGATCGGCGAACCGTGGCCGGACGTGCGCCGCATCGCGGTCCTGCGCGGGGGCGGGCTGGGTGATCTGCTGTTCGCGGTCCCCGCGATCCACGCCCTCGCGGCCGCCTACCCCGACGCCGAGATCGTGCTGCTGGGCAGCCCCCTGCACGCCGAACTGCTGCGCGGGCGCCCGAGCCCCGTCGACGAGGTGATCGCGCTGCCCGCGGGCCTCACGGCCGGGCGGGCCGAGGATCCCGAGGCCGAGGCGGAGTTCTTCCGCCGGGTCTGCCGCGCCCCGATCGATCTGGGCGTGCAGTTGCACGGCGGCGGCCGCTGGTCCAACGGCTTTGTGCACCAACTGAATCCGCATTGGAGCGTGGGCTCGCGCACGCCCGACGCCGCGCCGCTGACGCGCACGCTGCCGTTCCGCTACTACCAGCACGAGACGCTGCGCGCCCTGGAGGTCGTGGGCCTGGCGGGCGCGCCGCCGGCGCGGCTGGACCCCACGCTCGCGGTGACCGCCGCCGACCTCGCCGCCGCCGACCGGGTGCTGGGCAATCTGCCCGATCCCGTCGTCGCGCTGCATCCGAGCGCGACCGATCCGCGGCGGCGCTGGCCGATCGACCGGTTCGCGCGGGTGGCCGCGCACTGCCTGGATCGCGGCCTCGGTGTGGTCGTCCTCGGCGAGCACGGGGAACGGGAGCTGCTCGACACCCTGCACGACGCGGTGCGCGAGCTCGCGCCCGAGGCGGGCAAGGCGTTCGAAATCATTGTGGGACAGGACTTCTCGACGGTGACCGGGGTGCTCGCGCGCAGCTGTCTGCTGGTGGGCAACGACAGCGGGCCCCGGCATCTGGCCGCGGCGGTCGGGACGCCCACGATCGGGATCTACTGGATCGGCAATGTGATCAACGCCGGACCGCTCGGGCGCGGGCGGGATCGAATCCTGTTCTCCTGGACCACACACTGCCCGGTGTGCGGGCGCGACTGCACCGACGAGACCGTGCCGCGCTGCGAACACGACGACTCGTTCGTGGACACCGTGTCGGTGGCGCAGGTGATCGCCGAGGTGGACGATCTGGTGCCGTAGCGGCGCTCACTCCGTCCAGAAGTCGGGCGGCACGATGTCGTACGCCTCGACCTCGCGGCGGGGCACCGTCGTCGGGGACTCCAGATGGACCGCGCCGCTGGGCAGGATGCCCGCGCCGCCGTAGCGCGCCTGTACCCGCAGCTGGGCCAGCACGTCCTCGCCGCTGTGATGGCGCGGCAACTCCCGCCAGAACTCGAAACCGCCTGTGCGGACGAGCTTCTCGCGGTCGTAGAGCACGCAGCCGCCGACCCAGGCGACCTTGTAGGCCAGCCAGTCGCCCGGCCGCAGGGCGAGTTGTTCGGCGAGGTGAGTGGGGTTGGCGGCGTTGTGCAGGGTGTAGCGCTGCCACGCCTTGTCCTCGCGGGTGATCCGCTCGGGTTCCGGTGCGCCGGGCCAGATCTCGAAGGGGTCGAGCTCCTGCGGGCGGTGATCGTCCAGATACGACAGACCCTGCACCGCGCAGCCGACGAAGCCGCAGCGCAATTCGCCGATGGCCGTGCGCATCCGGCGCAGGGTGCCGGGTTCGAGCCAGACGTCGTCGTCGAGGAACAGCACGTAGCGCGACCGGGAGCAGCTCAGCAGATGGGCGCGCTGCTCGGCCATGCCCGCGGGCGGGCGATGGGTCGACAGCCGCACCCGGTGCCCGCGGTAGCGCAGCATCCTCGCCATGGCCAGCGCGGCGGGGGTGTCGTAGCTGGCGGCGTCGTCGGACTGGTCGCTGACCACCACGGCGAAATCCGAAAGGTCCTGTGCCGCAAGCCCGGACAGCGTGGTGGCCAGTTCGGTGGGGCGGTTGCGGGTGGGGATCAGGACCTCGAGTTCCGGCTCACCCATCACGTCCGCGCCCCGGCGCGGATGCGTTCGATGAGCGCGGTGGTGGAGCGCTTGGCGACGTACCCCAGCACCTGGACCTCGCCGCCGTATTCGGCGACAACGTCTGTCTCGCTGAGCATTTCGGGCCGGTAGTCGCCGCCCTTGACATACAGTTCCGGGCGCAGCCGCCGCAGCAGCGCGGCGGGGGTGGGTTCGTCGAAGATCGTCACGTGGTCCACGCAGCTCAGCGCCGCCAGCATCGCGGCGCGGTCGTCCTCGGAATTGACCGGGCGGTCCGGGCCTTTCAACTCCCGCACGCCGCGGTCTGAGTTGACCGCGACCACCAGCACGTCGCCCAGGCGTTTGGCCTCGTTCAGGTAGGCGATGTGGCCGGTGTGCAGGACGTCGAAACAGCCGTTGGTGAACACGATTCGCCGTCCGGCGCGGCGGTGCGCGTCGAGGGTGGCGGCGAGTTCGTCCTGGGTGAGCACCCCGCCGCCGCTGCCCGCGACCCGCTCGTGCAGATCGGTGGTCGAGCAGACCGAGGTGCCGGGGCGGTGCACGACCACGTCGGCGGCGGCCTGGGCGACCTCGGCCGCCGCCGATTCGGGCAGCCCGGCCAGCAGGCCCAGCGTGAGCGCGGCCACGAAAGTGTCTCCGCCGCCGCTGCATTGGCGTTCGGGCACCGGTTCGGCCCAGGTGCGGTGCGCCGGGCGGTCACCGGCGAGCAGCAAAGCGCCGTCGCGGTCGAGGGTGACCGCCACCGTCTGCGCGCCGGTCAGCTCGAACAGCCGCGCGCGGTGGCGGTCGAACAGGTCCACGCGGTCCTCGCCGTCGGCCGGGAGCGGCAGTTCCAGGGCGGCGGCGGCCTCGGCGGCGTTGGGGGTGGTCACATCCGGGCGCACCGATTGCCAGGCGGCGGGGCGGTGGCTGTCGACGACCAGCAGCGGCAGGTCCGCGCGCAGGGTGGCGAGGTGGGCGCGCAAACCCGCGGCCAATCCGCCGTCGTAGTCGCAGACCACCAGGGCGTCGGCGCCGTCGAGGGCGGCGGCGAGGCTCGCGGTGACGTCGGGCGCGGAGCCGTCCAGCGGTAGCTGATCGCCCTCGTCGAAGCGGATCATGAGCTGATCGCCCGCGAGCACTCGGCGCTTGACCACGGTCGAGCGGTGCGGGGCGGTGTGCACGTGGTCGTCGGCGACGCCGTGGCGGCGCAGTTGGTCGCGCAGTTGCCGTCCGGCCGCGTCGTCGCCGATCAGCGACACCAGGCGCACCCGGGCGCCGAGCGCGGCGAGATTCGCGGCGGTGTTGGCGGCGCCGCCGGGGGCGGCGACGCTGCGGGCGATGTCGACCACGGGGACCGGCGCCTCGCGGCAGAGTCGTTCGGAGCGGCCCCACATCCACACGTCGAGCATGGCGTCGCCCAGCACGACCACGTCGGCGTCGAGGCGGGCGAGGCGTTCGGCGAGGGCGGGGGTCAGTTCGTGACCGTCCGGGAGCGGGCGGTTCGGGGTGTCGCTGGTCGGAGTGCGCATCGCGTACCTTCCGTCGGCGGTCTGGTCCCGCGATTCCACGCGCTCGCAGCGATAAACGGGCGAACTGAGAAGTAGGGGTGTTTCATCGAGGCGGCGAACCGGTGCGCCGAGCCGAATTGTGAAGGAGTCCAACGCATCAGGAGCGCGGGTGTGAGATGGCTCAGAGACCGCCGCGGCGGTCGCGGGACCGTCGGCCGGGTCGTAGGGTGAGGGCGCGCGAGAGCGTGCGCTTGCCGGGTCCGATACCCGCCACTTCCGGTCCGACGAGCGCTGCGCCGACGAGGACGGACGCGTGGTCAGGTCAGCGACTCCCGCCTGCCCGCGCCGGGTCGGCGCCCGGCCCGCCGGACGACTACGTTCGGCGGGTCAGTGCCAGAGTCGGCGGCACGGCAGCGGCCGCATGCCCGGACGGACCTTGCCGTCCACGGTCACCGCGAGGCCGGTGCTCACCGCCGCCGTCGCGAACTCCTGCGCCTCGGCGTGGGTCGCGGCGTATTCGAGGATCAGTTGGTCACCGGGCTCGGGGCCGTCGAAGTAGACCGTGACGCGTCGAGCGGTTGCCGCCGGGACGGTGTCGCGCATGTCCATGCCGTGCTCCTTCGCCTGCTGCGCTGCGCGCCGAAGGTCCGGCAGCAGCGCCGAATTCGACGGTACGGTCCTGTTCGGGGGCCTGACCAGCGGTTGTGCCGTAATTCGTCGCGCGACACAGGGCGTGGGTACGGAACTTGTGATCTTTCAGGACTACTCGCGTGTCGGCGGTGCGCCCGATAATGTGTGCGGCCATGGGGAACAAAGCGTTGCGCCGTGCGTTCGGCGCGTGCGCGGGCGGCCTGTTGCTGCTCGTCGCCGCGAGCACGACGGCGGTCGCGCAACCGATCTATCCGACACCCGATCCGGACCCGTTCTACGCCGAACCGGCCGATATCGCCGACCATCAGCCCGGGGATGTGCTCGACGTGCGCGCGATGTCGCCGTTGGCCATCTTTCCCGACACCGACGTCACGCTGATCAAATTCCGCTCCACCAACTCCGAGGGCAAGCCGATCGCGGCGACGACGACAGTGCTCACGCCGCACGAGCGGGCCGCCGACGGGCCGCTGCTGTCGTATCAGACGATCATCAACGGGCTGGGCACGCGCTGCGGCGTCTCGCGGGTGCTCTACACCGACGATCCCAACCTCATGATCCGTGAGGCGCCCGCCTACAACGTGGTGCTGCGGCAGGGGTGGAGCATCGCCATGCCCGACCACCTCGGGCCCGACTTCGCTTACGGCGCGGCGCGTTTGGGCGGTCAGATCACCCTCGATGGCATCCGCGCGGTGCAGAACGTCAAGCAGCTGCGGCTCGAGCACAGCCCGGTCACCATGGCCGGTTACTCCGGCGGCGGCATGGCGACCGCCTGGGCGGCCGCGCTCGCGCCCAGCTACGCGCCCGATCTGCACATCGCCGGGGCGGCCGCGGGCGGCGTGCCGATGAACCTGGTGAAGATGCTCGAGGGTCTGGGGTACAACTCGCATCCGGTCTTCGGCCTGGCGATGGCCGCCGGCCTCGGCCTGGAACGCGAATACCCCGACCGCTTCCCGCTGTCGGATCAACTCAACGACAAGGGCAAGGCCCTGCGCGACCAGATGGCCAACGCCTGCACCAACGACCTGCTCACCGAGGGCGCGGGCCGCAGCGTCCTCGACGTCGCCCGCACCACCTCCATGACCCAGGACCTGCGCGCCCGCAAGGTCGTCGAGGAGAACAGCCTCGAGCTCTACACCGACAGCGTCCCGAACATGCCTGTCCTGGAATGGCATTCACCCATCGACGGCCTGGTCCCGGTCGACGCCATCGTGAACACGACCCACCGCTGGTGCGGCGAGGGCGTCCGCCTCCAATCGGAAACGATCCCCGTCCCGGACCACCTCACCGCCGCGGTCCTCGGGCTGCCCGAGGTACTCCAATGGCTCACCGACCGCTACCACGGAGTGGCGGCACCGAGCAACTGCTGACCCCTCGGGCTTCGCGCTCGGGGACAAAGGGAGAGAGCGCCCCGGGGGCCATGGGGTGCGCCCGGGCTCTCTCTTCTCCGGGCGCTGGGCCTCTCTCTTCTCAGGGCGCGGAATTCCCTTGTCCCCGAGCGCGAAGCGCGAGGGGTTAGGTGAGGGCGCGGATGGCTTCGGGGATGGGGGTGTCGCCGGAGATTAGTTCGAGGGTTTTGCCGTGGGTGTTCTCGGCGGGGAGGAGGTCGGCGAGGACGGTGGCTACGTCGGCTCGGGGGATGGAGCCGTAGGGGGCCGGGGGTGGGGTGAGGGTGATGTGGTGGGTGGGTTCGGTGTCGGTGAGGCGGCCGGGGCGCAGGATGGTCCAGTCGAGGCGGCGGGGGTGAAGGTCGTTCTCGGCCTGGGTTTTCGCGTCGATGTAGGCGGCCCAGACCTCGTCGCGGGACGGGTCGGGGGCCTGGCCCGCGCCCATCGAGGAGATCTGGAGGAAGCGGCGGACACCGGCCTGTTCGGCGGCGCGGGCCAGGCGGATCGAGCCGTCGCGGTCGACGGTGTACTTGCGGGCCACGCCGCTCCCGGCGCCCGCGCCCGCGGCGAAGACGGCCGCGTCGGCGGCGGTGACGGCGGCCAGCACTTCGTCCTCGGCGGCGTGCTCGAGGTCGAGGAGCACCGGCTTCGCGCCCGTCGCCGCGACCTCGGCGGACTGCTCCGTTTTGCGGATCAGGCTGTGTACCTCGTCCCCGCGCCGGGACAGCTCCCCGGCCAGCAGCAGCGCGATCTTGCCGTGTCCACCCGCGATGACGATTCGCATAACAACTGATCGTACCGATCCCCGATTCGCGTCCCGGCATCTCGAACCGGACTCGTCCTGCGCACGAAACAGCGACATCCGGGCGTTCGACCAAGTGACTTTCGTACTCTCGACTGACCTGGTCTGGCGGGTCCGGGGGAAGCTCACAACGGGAGTGGGTCATGCGGTACTGGCGCGTCCTCATCGCAGTGTTATCGATCGTCGCGGGCTCCGCGGTGGCCGCCCAGGCGCAACCGGCACAGCCGGACCCACCCGCGCCCCCCGGCCTCCCCCTGCCCCCGAATCTGTCCCTGCCCGGCCTGCAACAGTGGATCGACGCGGTGATCCCGCCGCCACCGATCCCCGCGCCGCCCGGACCGATGGCCGCGGCGGGCCTCACCCCGGCGCTGACGAATCTCCAAAGTGCCGTCATGCCAAGCGATTCCGGTGATCCGCTGTTCGACACCTGGCCGCCGGATCTGGCCGACCACGCCCCGGGCGACGTCCTCGAGGTCCGCGACGTCACCGCGACGGGCGGCCCGCTGGTGCTGGTCCCGGTGCGGCAGGTGCTGCAACTGAAGTTCCGCACCACCGACGCGCACGACGCGCCCTCGTTCGCGACCGCGTCCCTGGTCGTCCCGGCCGCCCCCTGGCCCGGCCCGGGACCGCGGCCGGTGCTGGTCAACAACCTGCCCATCGACGCGCTCGGCCGCCACTGCACGCCGAGTTACACGCTGGCGCACGGCCTCAACGGCGCCGACAGCGCCACCACCGATTGGATCCCGCCCACCACCCAGCTGGCCGCGCTGCGCGGATACGCGGTGCTGATCCCCGACCACGAGGGCCCGCGCATGGCCTACGCCGAACCCTACGTGGCCGGGCACGCGGTGCTGGATTCCATTCGCGCCCTGCGCAATTGGCTGCCCGACGAATTCGCCGACAGCCGCTTCGTCATGCACGGCTACTCCGGCGGCGCCATCGCCACCCGCGGCGCGGTGGCGCTGCTCGACTCCTATGCCCCGGAGTTGACCCCGGTCGTCGCGGGCGCGGCGCTGGGCGGCGTGCCCGCGGACTACAAGATCCTCGCGCGCAGCATGAACGCCAACCTGGCCTCCGGCGTGTTCCTGGCCGCCACCTTCGGCGTCGCCCGCGAACGCCCGGAGATCCTCGGCATGATGAACAACCTCGGCCGCTGGGCGGCGATCTCCCCGCTGAAGGACACCTGCGCGGGCATCTTCGGCGCGACCGGCGTGCTGATGCTGCCGATCGATATCGCCGCCGACGTCCCCGATCCGCTGCACAGCGACCTGGCCGCCGACATCTACCGCGTCACACGCATGCAGGGCATGAAATCCGCTGTGCCGCTGTATGTCTACAACGGCGAACAGGAGTTCTGGATCCCCGCCGAGGGCGCGCGCACGCTGTTCCGCGAACAGTGCGCCCTCGGGGTGCACGCGGTCTACCGCAGCGTGCCCGGTGAACACATCATCGCCGCCGCGACCGGCTACCCGGACGCGATGAACTGGGTCGATCAGCGGTTGCGGGGCGTGCCCGCCCCGAACGAGTGCTGATCACATGGGGAACAGATTGTGCTTGCGCGGGTTGGGCTTTCGCGAGTCCTTCTCGCGCAACAGGCGCAGCGCCTTGCGGATCTCGAGGCGGGTCCGCGACGGTTCGATGACCGCGTCGATGTAACCGCGCTCGGCGGCGATCCACGGCGTGGCGACGGTGGCGTTGTAGAAGTCGATCATGTTCTGCCGCACCGTCTCCCGCTGTTCGGGCGGGGTCGCGGCGAGCTGGCGGCGGCCGACGATGCCGACCATGCTCTCCGCGCCCATCACCGCGATCCGCGCGGTCGGCCAGGCCAGCGAGATGTCCGCGCCGAGCTGCTTGCAGCCCATCACCGCGTACCCGCCGCCGTAGGCCTTGCGCACGACCACGGTCACGATCGGCACGCTCGCCTCGATCACCGCGCGGAAGAACCGGCCACCGCGCTTGATCACCCCGTTGCGTTCCTCGTCCACGCCCGGCAGCACGCCCGGGGTGTCGACCACGAAGATCAGCGGCAGCCCGAACGCGTCGCAGAGCCGGATGAAATGGGTCGCCTTGTCCGAGCACTGGGCGTCCAGCGCGCCGCCCAGCACCAGCGGCTGATTGGCGACCACGCCGACGCTGCGGCCGTCCACGCGGGCGAAGCCGGTGATGAGGTTCGCGGCCGTCGCCGCACCGATCTCGTGGAACTCGCCGTCGTCGAAGATGCGCAACAGGATGTCGTGCATGTCGTAGCCGGACTTGTCCGAGTCGGGGATGATCGCGTCCAGTTCGCGGTCGTGCGCGGTCACCTCGGGTTCCAGGCCGGGATTGACGATCGGCGGCTGCTCGAGGCAGCTCGACGGCAGATAGCCCAGATACGAACGCACCCAGTCGAACGCCTCCCGCTCGGTGGTGGCGACGTGGTGGATAGTCCCGTTGCGGGCCTGCACCGCCGCCCCGCCCAGCTCCTCGGCCGTGACGTCCTCACCGGTCACCGCCTTGATCACGTCGGGCCCGGTGACGAACATGTAGGACCGGTCGGTGGCGACCAGCACGTCCATGTTGACCGGCCCGTACACCGATCCCGCGGCGCACTTGCCCAGCATCACCGCGACCATCGGCACATAGCCCGACAGCTCCTCCTGACGGCGGCACATCAGCGCGTACCAGGCCAGGGAGGTGACCGCGTCCTGGATGCGGGCGCCGCCGGAGTCGTTGATCGCCACCACCGGGCAGGCGTTCTCGTACGCGAATTCCATTGCGGCCGCGACCTTCCGGCCGAACATCTCGCCGACCGACCCGCCGTAGACGGTCTGATCGTGGGCGATCACCACCACCGGCCGCCCGTCGATGCGCCCGCGCCCGGTGACCACGCCGTCGCCGTAGTAGGCGTCCGGGGTGCCGGGCTGGCGCATGAGCGCGCCGGTCTCCACGAAACTGCCCGGATCCACCAGCATCCGAATCCGTTCGCGGGCACTGGGGATGCCTTTGTCGCGGCGTTTGTCGATTCCGGCCTGTCCGGTCGGTTCCTCCGCCAGTTCGAGGAGCTTGTGCAGTTCCTGCAGCTTTCCTCGCGTGCCCGTCATGCTCGATATGCCTTTCCGCTGTACCGCGGCCGCCGCGCACCCGTTGCGGTGCTCGGCGACCCGTGCTGCACGCTACCGCGCGGATGCGTGCCCGACCACTGATCGTTCGCGGACCGATCGCTGTCACAGAAATTCGCGATCCGGTCTGTTCCGCGTCATCACTACGGCGGGCCGGCGAATTGTGCCGAGCCCTAGCCTTCGGTCCGGCGGGTTGATGAATTGTCATCGGATTCAGCGTGATTCGAGCTCGCGACGTTTTCGTGGCCGTATCGTGATGCGGACGCGGCGCCGGAATTGCGCGGACGGCGCCGCGTTCCGGCGAATACCCGCCGGGAGTTCAGCCGGTGCGTGACCGCAGCGACGCGGCGCGTTTCGGATCAGCGCCTGGTGCACTCCAGGACGCGAATCTGGCAGGGACCGGGCAGAGGAAAGGAGGCGCCGGTTCGGTCGTGCCAGCCACCCCCGGACGGTGCCCCGATACTCGAACCCGCCGTCCGGTCACGCGACGTCGCCCATGACGAAGTCCAACCCCCTTCGTGCGCGATGCGCGTATGCGGTGGTGGACCGCCCGCCGGACGCGTTCTCACCCCTGGCGCCCGGCGGGAATCCGCATCGAGACTCGAAGTCTGGAGAGCGAAGCGATGAGCCCCACCGCACCGGACGTCGTCACCGTCACCCTGGCGACGCGAATGGCCGAGCATTTCCGTTCCGAACGCCCCGGCGCCGAGCCCACCGAACCCGCCGCGGGTGTGCGCGACTGCCTGGCCGCGGCGTTCCAGACGCCCTACGCCCTCAACGGCCGCATGCCCGAACTGGTCGGTCGCGCCGAGTCGTGGGCGCGCGAGGGCATCGACCTGGACACCGTGTTGCGGGCCTACCACGAGGCGATCCGCGGCGGATTCGAACGCGTCGTCGGCGAGTACTCGCCGAGTTCGGCCGAACTGCTGGCCGGGACCGAACAGGTGCTGCGGCTGCTCGAGACCGTCACCATCGCCACCTCGGCCGCCTATCTCGATCAGCACCGGCTCGCCGCGCGGCAGCATCAGACGGCCGCGCAGACCCTGGTGACAGCGCTGTTGAGCGGGCGCGGCAACACCATGCTCGCCCGGCGCACCGGGATCACCGTCGCCGAGACGTATCAGGTTGTGGCGCTGTCGATTCCGCCGCATCCCGACGAGCGCAACCCGCGCATGCACACCGAGGTCGCCGCCCGGCGGAAGCTGCGCCGGTTGCAGAGCGCGCTGGCGTCGGTGCTGGGTTCGCGGGCGCTGTCGCTGTTGTCGACCGACGGGGGCACCATCCTGGTTCCGGTCGACGACGCGCCCTCGGTCACCGGCGGCCTGGCCATGACCGCGGAGACCCTCGACGTCCTCTCCGCCGCCGCCTCGGTCTCGCTCATGGCCACCGTCGTCACCGGCCCCACCGACCGCATCCCCGATCTGGCCGCCGAGGCCGCCGACCTGCTCGACCTGGTCCGGGCCCTCAACCGGCCGCCCGGTCTCTATCACATGGCCGATGTCGCCGTCGAATACCAGATGACCCGCCCCGGCCCCGCCCGCGAACACCTCGCCGCCCTCCTGAACCCCCTCACCCCCCACCCCGAACTCCTCGAAACCCTCCGCGCCTTCCTCGACACCGGCCTCGACCGCAAGGCCACCGCCCACCGAATGCGCGTGCACGCCAACAGCATCGGCCACCGCCTCCGCCGCATCGAACGCCTCACCGGCTTCGACCCCGCCGCCCCCTCCGGCATAGCCCGAGCCAGCCTCGCCCTCCTCGCCCACGACCTCTCCACCACCCCCTGACCCCCCGTACACCACCCCAGCCGCACCCTTTATTCGTATCCGCACCCTCTATATGGCTCTGAAAGGGGTGCGGATCGGAATAAAGGGTGCGGCTGGGTTGGTGGGGCTGGGGTCAGGCGCCGAAGGGGACGGCGAGGAGGGGGTGGAGGAAGTCGGGGGTTACCTCGGCGACTATCGAGACTCCGGCGTCGGTGAAATTGCTTGCGGCGCGGGACATGTGGTCGGCGGAGGTGACGAGGACGGCGTCGGCGGCGCCGAGGGTGCGCATCAGGTCAGCGGAGTTGGCGGCGTTCTCCAGGGTGTCGGTGGCGGCGGGGTCGAGGTGGATGCGGTCGGGGGCGATGCCGCGGGCGATGAGCCAGCCCGCCATGGCGTCGGCCTCGGTGATCCCGGCGCGGGGGTTGCCGCCGGTGACGATGATGGGGGAGCGGGGGGAGAGCAGGGCCTGGACGTATCCGGCCTGGAGGCGGGCGATGAGTTCGTCGCGCATGGTGCCGTCGGGGCGTAAACCGTAGCCCAGCACCACGATCGCGGTCTCGGGGCCGCGGGCGACGGCGACGGGCAGGGCGTCGGCGTGGGCGGGCGGGGCGGGTGTGGGCGCGGCGAACAGCGCACCCGTGAATACCACGGCGCCACAGAACATTCGGACGAGGTTCGCATTGAGAAACATGGATCTCCAAAAGGCCGATGCGCGGCGGGAATACTGCCTTTCGATGATGCGGCACGGAGTCGTGATCGCCTCGTGATTGCCTCTGGGACTGGACAACTCACGGGCGTGCCGACCGGGCACTTGTGATTTCGGAGACCGCCGGAATCGTGCCTCGAATTGCCTTGTATTCCTTTGATTGTGCGCTGTCACCGCGGCTTCGCCGGAATCATCGTGAGATATGAAGGAGATCCCCCGCCCGCTTCCCATACCGTCCGCCGCGGCTTTACCGTAAGGAAGCAATACCGAACAGACCTGAATCCCGGTGGCGGTGACAACACCCTGGCGCTCCCGCCCCCCGACTGCCCGCCCGGCGGCGGACCTCCCCACCCCGCCCGGCGGGCAGTCGCATGTCCGGGGGGCGAGGCCGCACGAGGGTCAGCCGTCTACTGGTTCGAGAGTGCGCCGCCCCATGCCGCGTAGGCACGCCGCTGCGGAGGTCGGCAGGATGATCACTCGCGGGTGATCGTCGGGGTGGGGAACGACGGGGCCGCTCGCCCGGGCGGGAGGGCGAGGGGACGGCCCACTTGCGGCTGCTCAACATCCCGAGTGACAGAGGGGCCACCCGCCCGCCGTCCGCGTGTCGGCAGGGTGGGTCGTAGACTTTTCGTCGTATACCCGTAGGGTGGCGCGACGACATGGCGTTTCGAACGATGAGGACAAGGCGGTCGGAGCGGTGCAGATGAATCTGGCTGGAGCACGGACGGTCGGGGTGGTCGGGCGATGACCGCCGCGGCCGTGGGGACCGAGGAGCAGGCGGCGGACGCGCCGCTACGACCCGCGCTGGAGAAATTCGGGTTCGCGGAGTTCCGGCGCACGGCCGTGATCGGGTCTGTGCTCGGCGGGTCGGTGGTCAAGCGGGTGCTCGCGGGCAATATCGGCCGCCGCAAGCGGCGCCGCGCGGTCGCCGACGGCATGGTCGACGGCTTCGAGGTGCTCGGCCCGATGTTCGTCAAACTCGGCCAGCTCATCGCCTCCTCGCCCGGTGCGTTCCCGCGCGAACTCGCCGACGCCTGCCTGCGCTGCCTCGACGACGTGCCGCCCTTCCCGGCGGTCGACGCCCGCGCGATCATCGAGGCCGATCTCGGCAAGCCGATCGCCGAACTGTTCCGCGAATTCGACGACACCCCGCTCTCGGCGGCCTCGGTCGCCCAGGTGCACGGCTGTGTGCTCGCCGACGGCCGCCCCGCCGTGGTCAAGGTGCAGCGCCCCGACATCGCGCGCCGGATGATCGTGGACCTGCGCGCGGCGCTGCGGCTGGCGCGGCTGATGGAGAAGCGGTCGGAGAACGCGCGGGTCGCCAACGCCGAGGGCGTGGTTCGCGACCTGTACGAGACGACCGTGGCCGAACTGGACTTCCGCAACGAGGCCGACAACCAGACCCGCGCCCGCGCGAATCTGCACGCGTTCGGCGACAACGCCGGAGTCGTTGTGCCCGAGGTCTATTGGGACTACAGCGGCCCGCGCGTGCTGTGCATGGAACGGATGCGCGGCATGCCGCTGGACCGCTTCGACGACATCCGCGCGGTGCACCCCGACCCCGAACTGCTGATCCGCCGCCTGGTCAAGGCGTGGGTGGAAAGCGTTGTGGTGCACGGCCTCTTCCACGGCGACGTGCACGCGGGCAACCTGTGGCTGCTCGAGGACGGCCGCGCGGCCATGCTCGATTTCGGCATCGTCGGCAAGATGACCCCGCAGTGGCGCGAATTCGTGCGCGCGTTGTTCCACGCCAGCGCGATCGACGGCGACTTCCGGCCGGTGGCCCGCGCGCTGCGCGAACTGGATCTGCTCGACGCCGACTCCGGCGACGACGCCACCATCGGCCGCCAGTTGGCGACCGCGCTCGCGCCGGTGCTGTCGGGCAAGCTCGCGCAGCTGGACATGGGCAAGGTCGCGGCGCGGCTGGTCGAATTCGGTAAGCGCCGTGGGGCTTTCGGGCCCGAGCAGCTGATCCTCATGGGCAAGCAGCTCGGCTACTTCGAGCGCTACGCGGTGGCGCTGGCCCCGGGCTGGCGGCTCGGCCAGGATCTGTACCTGTTCCGCAACGTCTTCCCCGACGAGGTCACCGCCAAGGCCGCGGCTACCGGGACCGAATTGCCCACGGACTGAACGGGATTCAGCGGAACCGTTCCCACGCCGACTGGCGGGACATGTTGATCGACGCGCCGATGCGCTCCCAGCTCACATTGCGGGTGCGCAGGTGGGCGATCCATTCGCGCAGATTGTCGTCGACCTGATGCTGGACCGCCACGATCTTCGGCAGGTGGTCCAGGATCTCGTCCTCGGTCATCGACTCCCACATGGGTACGCGCGGCGTCTCCGCGTCGGTGCCGGGCTGATCTTTCAGGATCAGCACGCACAGGTCGACGCACTGATCGCAGATGTGCACGCCGGGCCCCGCGATCAGCTGGGTGACCTCGGGGGCGCGCTTGTGGCAGAAGGAACAGCGGGTGTTCGCGTACCAGGTGTCAGGCATGTCCTGACAGTACGGTGTCAGGGCATGCCTGACAACCCCTAGAGGCTGCGCCCGATGATCAGCTTCATGATCTCGTTGGTGCCGCCGTAGATCTTCTGGATACGAGCGTCGGTGAACGCCCGGGAGATCGGGTATTCGGCCATGTAGCCGTAGCCGCCGAACAGTTGCAGGCATTCGTCGGCGACCTTGCACTGCTGGTCGGTGAGCCACCACTTGGCCTTGGCGGCGGTCGGCACGTCGAGCGCCCCGCGCAGGTGCTTGGCGACGCAGTCGTCGAGGAACGCCCAGGACACCGACTTGATCGTGTCGCATTCGGCGAGTACGAACTGGGTGTTCTGGAAGTTGAAGATCGGCTTGCCGAACGCCTCGCGCTGTTTGGCGTAGTCGACGGTGATCTCCACGGTCTTCTCGATGGCCGCCGCGGCGCTGACGGCGAGGATCAGGCGTTCCTGCGGCAGCTGCTGCATGAGCTGGATGAAGCCGAGGCCCTCGGTGGCGCCGAGCAGGTTGGTGCGGGGGACGCGGATGTCGTCGAAGAACAGTTCGCAGGTGTCCTGGCCGTGCTGGCCGACCTTCTCGAGGTTGCGGCCGCGACGGAAGCCCGCGCGGTCGGTCTCGACGGCGATGAGCGAAACCGTGTCTGCGCCTTTGCCTTCCGCGGTCTTGACCGCGACGAGGACCAGGTCGGCGAGCAGGCCGTTGGAGATGAAGGTCTTGGCGCCGTTGATGACGTACTCGTCGCCGTCGAGGCGGGCGCGGCTGCGGATGCCCTGCAGATCCGAGCCGGTGCCGGGTTCGGTCATGGCGATGGCGGCGACGATCTCGCCGGTGGCCATCTTCGGCAGCCAGGCCCGTTTCTGCTCCTCGGTGCCGTAGGAGTTGATGTAGTGCGCGACGATGGTCGAGTGCACCGGGTTGCCGAGGCTCGGCGCGAAGGCCCGGGTCTGTTCGATGGCCGCGACCGCCTCGTGCGCGAAGGTGCCGCCGCCCCCGCCGTATTCCTCCGGGATGCTCAGGCACAACAGGCCGACCTCGCCGGCCCTGTTCCAGATCTCGCGATCCACGTGGT
The DNA here is from genome assembly GCF_053588115.1 of Nocardia sp. NPDC003482. NCBI lineage: Bacteria > Bacillati > Actinomycetota > Actinomycetes > Mycobacteriales > Nocardiaceae > Nocardia > Nocardia sp. NPDC003482. The sequence continues at coordinate 88,417 of NZ_JBSFPI010000026.1, read as the reverse complement.
GCTGACGTCCCCAGCGGTCTTCGTTGGGCGCGCACTGCTTTTCGAAGAATTGGCGCGCCAATTCCGACAGCGCGTCCAGATCCTCGTCCATCCACGGGGAACGGTGCAAAGGCACGGCGGAACTCCTCCTGATCGAATACGTGCTGCCGACGGTATCGACGCCGTCGGCGCGCGCCAATGACCGCTTCGCTCGATTCGTTGACCGGATCGCTCGCCTCGTGTCCCGGCCTACCGGACCTCGCTGGCCCGGCCTACGGGGCCTCGTGGCCCGGTTTACGGGGCCTCGCTGGCCGGTCTACGGGGCCTCGCTGCCCGGACTACCGGGCCTCCGGGGTGGCGGCGGGAGGGCCGAGGGCGCGGTAGGAGCCGGGCGGGCTGCCGGTCCAGCGGCGGAAGGCGCGGGAGAAGGCGCTCGGTTCGGAGAAGCCGAGGCGGCGGGACAGGGCGGCGAGGGTCTCCTCGCCGCGGACCAGGCTCGCGATGGCGGCGTCGCGCAGCACCTGTTCGCGGATGCGGCGCAGCGAGGTGTTCTCCTCGCGGAGGCGGCGGCGCAGGGTCTGCGGGCTCATGGCGAGTTCGGCGGCGATGTCCTCGACACCGGGGTCGCTGCCGTGCGGGGTGCGTTCCAGGATTCGGCGCACCCGGGCGGCGGGGGAGACGGAGTAGTCGCGGCGGGCGAACAGTCCCGAGGGTGCGTCGCGCAGGAACTCGAGCAGGTCGTCCTCGTCGCGGATCAGCGGGCGGTCGAGGGCGGCGACGTCGAGCACGAGGGCCGGGCGGGGAGCCGAGAAGATCACGGGCGCACCGAAGATCTGCTCGTAGTCGTCCAAACCCGAAGGCGGATAAGGCACTTCGACTCGCCGCAACCGCAGCCGTCCCCCCGCGGCCCAGCCCAGGAACCGATGCGCGATCATCAGCATGGTGTCGATGATCACCCCGGCGGGATGTCGAATCTCGCTGATATCGAACGAGATTCGCGCCTCCTCGCCGTCGAGGGTCAATTCCAGCGGCGGAAATCCGGGCAACGACTTCTGGAACCGGATGAACCGCCGCACCGCCGCCCCCACCGTCGGCGCCCCCAGCAATCCGAAGCACACCAGCCGGAACGTGCCGCGCGGCATCGGCCCCAGCCCCAGCCCGAACAACTCGTCATCGGTGACCCGCCACAGGCCCTGCGCCATCCGCACGGCCTGATCCACGGTCACGCGAGCCCGCCCCTGCCGCAACAACTCCGGTGAGATCGCGGCCCCCGCCAACATCGACTCCCCGTCCCACCCCCGCCGCCCCGCCAACTCCACGATCGCCCGCACCCGAGCAATGGGCACCGTGAACCCGGCCTCGATCGACGACACGCGTCGACCGTATCAATGGAGGTCACGGCAGCCGGAGGCGATCATCGGTCGCCGAAGACCTCGGTGGCCGTCTCGGCGGTGATGGCGCGTTCCAGCCAGACGTCGAGCTGGGCAAGGTCGGTGCAGCTGGTGATCCGCTCGCGGTCGGCGGCGGTGAGGTCGATGCCGCGGCGGGTGAGGATTCTCAGGATGCTTCCGGTCAATGCCTCGGCCCTGCCCTCGGCCTTACCTTCGGCCAAGCCTTCGGCCTTCCCTTCGGCCTTACCCTCGGCCAAGCCTTCGGCGCGTGCTTCGGCGCGCACGCGGCGCGCGGTCTCGGAGCGGAAGAACGACGAGTCGACGGGCATCAGTTTTCTCCACAGGTCGGCGGCCGGGGTGGCACCCAGGCCGAGTTCGGTGAGTTCTCGGAAAATGACTCGGTCCTCGTCGCCGGGGTCGAGTCGTTTCAGCACCGTGGCCAGCGTGTTCAGTATGGCACCGATGCGGGGATCCGCGGCGTGGGTGACGGCCGACAGGGTGGCCAGGGGTATGTCGGCGGCCGCCGAGTCCGTGTCGGTCACGATGGGCACGTTGTCCGGGCCGAGGACGAAGGGGAGCACGGTCATGCTGACCCAATCGCCCACCTCGACCCGGATCGGGCGTCTGGCCCACTTGGCGGTGATCGGATCGTGGCACACGATCACGAGGATCACCGGAATGCGGTATTTGGCATGGCAATACGCCACGTAGTACGCCCACGCGGCGGGCTTGTCGAGATCGTCCCGCTGTTGCGCCTCCACCAACAGCAGGAACGACCCCTGGGCGGACTCGATCCGCAGGACCGTGTCCACCCGGCGTTCGACGGGTTTGATCTCGGTGAGGTCGCACGTTTCCAGTACGACCTCCATCGGATCCGGAAACGGCAGACCCAGGGCGCGAAAGGCCCGAGCGAACACCGTCGGATCGTGCTGGAAGATCCGGTGCATCACTTCGTGTCGGGAGCTGACCATGCGGACGAGCATAGCTCGAGTCGAAAGTATGTTCGAATCCCTTCGGCGTGTTGTCGCGTGTCGCGCGCGATCGCCTCCGAGGATCGAATCTCATTGTCCCACAGATCGATTCGCCTCGGCTAACGGGCGTCGGCTGCTGCTCGCCAGCGCCGCACCAGCAGTACGGTCACCCCGATCAGGCCGCCGATCGTGGCGATCATGAGGACCGTCGACAGCCACACCATGGTCGCGATGGGCAGTTGGTAGGCGAGCACCACGCGGACGACGGCCTCGGTCAGCAGGCCCACGCCCCAGAGGATCGTGAGGATCCGCAGGGAGCGGCGCATGGCGGGGCGGGTGCGGTATCGCTCGTCGAAGGCGGCGAGGGCGGTCGGGTTCGACGAGGCGAGGCCGCGGCGGGCGGCCACGTAGATCAGCGGCTTGCCGAGGGCGAGGCTGCCCAGGAAGCCGCAGCCGATGAGGCCGGAGCCGATCGAATCCTTCGCGATCATGAAGCGGTCGTCCCCGGAGATGAAGGTCAGGGCCAAGCCGAGCGCGAAGCCCGCGAGGATCACCCCCGCGAACAGGTCGATCCGCCGCGAGCGCGCGATCTCGATCAGCAGCAGCGTCGCCGACAGTACGGTGCCCGCCAGCAGCGCGACCAGATTGCTCGCGCCGAGCGCGTGCAATACGTAGTACGCGGCCAGCGGCAACCCGACATCGCGGAGCATCTGCCGGGCGAACGCGCGCCGATCCATTCCCGGGGCGGCGGGTGTGGCGGTGGAGGCGGTCATCTCGAATTCCTAACTCCCAGTTTCGGTGTCGCATACCAAGTTATGGCCGCGCGGCCCGCGCCGCCCCGACGGTTCGTCACGACCCGTCCATGACAGATGTCATCCCCGAGTCTGGAGAACTCTCAGTAGATCGCTTAGTATCTAAGCGAACTTGTAAGGGAGAACGATGACGGACAACGACAGAGCGTCCTACACGACCTCGATACTGGAGAGCATCGGCCGCAGGCACGCCACTGCGACCGTGCTGTTCCACCAGGCCCTCGCCGAGAATTTCGCCCTGGCCCCGAGCGATCACAAATGCCTGGACCTGCTGCGCGACCACCCCGGGACCACCGCCAGCCGCCTAGCGGCTCTCACGGGACTGACCACGGGCGCGATCGCGGGGGTGGTGGCGCGCCTGGAACGCGCGGGATACGTACGGCGCGAACCGGATCCGATCGATCGACGCAAACAGACGCTGTTCGTGAACGACGACCGCGCGGCGGAGATCCACCACGCCGTCGAGCCCATGCGCCGCGATCTCGCCGGACTCCTGGATCGCTTCGACGAGCGGCAACTGGCCGCGATCGCCGAATTCCTCACGGAGAGCACCGATATCGCGTACCGCAACGCCGTGCTGCTGCGGCTGTCCGCGGCCGCCGGACGAGGATCCGCGTCATGAGCACCCTGGAGGTGCCGGGCGCGCGCCTGTACTACGAGATGCGCGGCGAAGGTCCGCTGCTGGTGCTCGTGCCCGGCGCGAACGGCGACGCCCACGCGTTCACCGGACTCGCGGAGCGGCTCGCCCGCCACTACACGGTCGTCACCTACGACCGGCGCGGTTTCACCCGCAGCGCCTTGGTCGGCGCGCAGGACTACGCGCGCCGACTCGCCACCGACGCCGACGACGTCCGCGCACTCATCGAAAGTCTCGGCGCCGCACTGGCAATCGTCCTGGGCAGCAGTTCGGGAGCCGTCGTCGCGCTGCGGTTGCTCGTCGATCACCCGTCGGTGGTGCGGACCGTTGTGGCCTTCGAGCCCGCGGCCATGCGATTCCTCCCGGACGGCGGCGGCGACTGGATCGCCTTCTTCGCCGAGCTCTACCGGCGCTACCGGCGCGAGGGCCCCGAACCCGCACTGGCCGCGTTCCGGGAACGCACCTTCCCGCCCATCGACCACGAGGTCATGACGCGCGCCCGCACCACCGACGCGCCCTTCGGACTCGCCAACGTCACCTACTGGTTCGAACGCGAACTGCGCGAATACACCTCCGTGGAGATCGACCCGGAATCGCTGCGCCCCTGGGCCTTTCGGATCATCCCGGCCCTCGGTCGCGCCTGCGCGGGCTACCCGAACCACGGCGTGACGCGGGAGCTGGGCCGACTGTTCGACCGCCCCGTCCTCGAACTGCCCGGCGGCCACGTCGGCTACGTCACCCACACCGCCGAATTCGCCGACACCTTGCTCGCGCGCCTCGCCACGGCAGGGGACATCCGCTAATATAAGTGAAAACTTATGAAGGAGGATGTCATGCCCCTGCTCACCGACCCGGCGGCCATCGCCGGGCTGACCACGCGCGAGGTCCGGACCGGATCGCGGGACGGTGTGCCGACCCGGATCGCGGTCGCGCGGCGCACCTACGCGACCGATCGCGAGGATCTGTGGGACGCGCTCACCGACGCCGAGCGGATCCCGCGCTGGTTCCTGCCGGTGACCGGCGACCTGAAGGTCGGCGGGCATTACCAGCTCGAGGGCCACGCGGGCGGGGTGGTCGAAAGCTGCGATCCGCCAGAACGTTTCGATCTCACCTGGGGGATGGGTGATCAGGTGTCGTGGGTGCGGGTGACGCTCACCGCCGCCGACGCGGGCACGACGCTCGAGCTGGTCCACGAGGCGGTCGTCGACCCGGACATGTGGACTCGATTCGGACCGGGCGCGGTCGGCGTCGGCTGGGATCTGCTGTTCATGGCGCTGGGGTTGTACACGGCCAGCGGGGTCGCGGTGGATCCGGCCGAGGGCCTGGCCTTCCCGACGACGCCGGAGGGTACGGAGTTCGTGCGGGTCGCGGCGCGGGGCTGGGCGGAGGCGGCGGTCGCCGACGGGGACGACGCGGACACCGCCCACGCGGCCGCCGCGCGGACGGTGGAGTTCTACACGATCGAGCCCGAGCAGGGCTGACGGTTCCGATGAACGCCGGTCCGGCCGAGATCTTCCAGGCCCTCGCCGATCCGGTCCGCTGTCACATCCTCGAATTGGTCGCCGGTGACGAGCGGCCCGCGGGAGCGATCGTGGCGGCGGTCCGGCAGCGTGCGGCCATCTCCCAGCCCGCCGTCTCGCAGCATCTGAAGGTGCTGCGCGACGCCGGGCTGGTCCGCGTGCGCGCGGAGGGTACCCGCCGGTTCTACGCGTTGGACCGTACGGGCCTGGACGCGGCCCGAGAATGGTTGGCGCACTTGGTGGATCCGCTCGCCGCCTTCGCGCAGCCGCTGGACGCCCTGGCCACCGAGGTGGCGCGCGGCAAACGCTCACGGCGCGGCGGGAATTCGCAGGAGAGCGGGGGTGATGTGGCGAAGCACGCCTGAGGGAGACTCCCTTCCACTTTCAACATATAGCCGACCCCGGGGCTTGCCGCAAGGCCCCGGGGGTGCCGCACAATGGCTGGCCTGAGGCGTGTGCCTGCGGAAAAGCTGAGATGGAGGGGAATGTCGACTCAGACGTACGACGACGAACTGCGGTCCGAGCAGGAGTACGTGACCGACCTGTACGCGCGGCTGGACGCCGAGCGGGCGCGGGTGCGCGACCAGTATCGGGCGGCCCTGCGGGGGACCGGCGGGTCGCCGATGGAACGCGATGTCGAGGTGCGGACGCTGGCCCGGGAGGCGAAGCGGCTCGACGTGGCCGACAACGGGCTGTGCTTCGGACGGCTGGACGCCGACTCCGGGGAGCGGCGCTACATCGGGCGGATCGGCATCCAGGACGAGGCCGACGACTTCGAACCGCTGCTGCTGGACTGGCGGGCGCCCGCCGCGCGCGCGTTCTACACGGCCACCGCCGCGAATCCGGAGCATATGGCGCGGCGCCGCCAGTTCCTCACCCGGGGCCGCCGGATCGTCGACTTCACCGATGAGGTGCTGGGCCGTCCGGGCGGCGGGGAACGCGGTGACGCGGCCCTGCTCGCGGCCGTCAACGCGCCGCGCGGCGAGGGCATGCGCGACATCGTGGCGACGATCCAGGCCGAACAGGACGAGATCATCCGTCTCGAGCACCCCGGCGTGCTGGTGATCGAGGGCGGTCCGGGCACCGGGAAGACCGTGGTGGCGTTGCACCGCGTCGCGTATCTGCTCTACACCCAGCGCGAGCGGATGGAACGCCACGGGGTGCTCGTGGTCGGGCCGAATCCGGCGTTCCTGCGGCACATTTCGCGGGTGTTGCCGTCCCTGGGCGAGACGAATGTGGTGTTCACGACCACCGGCGATCTGGTACCCGGCCTGCGCGTCACCGCCGAGGACACCCCCGAGGCCGCGCGGCTGAAAGGATCGCTGCGGATACTCGACGTCCTCGCCGCCGCGATCGCCGACCGGCAGCGCGTCCCGACCGAGCCGCTGCCGATCGAACTGGCCGATGTCACGACCCGCGTCGACGCCGAGACCGCGGAGTGGGCACGGGAGGAGGCGCGCGCGAGCGGCCTGCCGCACAACGAGGCGCGCGCGGTGTTCCGCGAGATCCTCACCTACGTGCTGTCCGAGCGCGCGACGAGCCGCATCGGCCGTGGCTGGCTGACCCGCGAGGATCGCGACGCCTGGGCGCAGCTGCGATCCGACGTGCTCACCGAACTCGCCGACAACGAGCAGTTCACCGCCGCCCTCGACGCCCTGTGGCCGATCCTGACCCCGGAAACCCTCCTGGCGCAACTGTTCTCGTCGAAGGAGCGGCTGCGCGCGGCGGGCGCGGACGAGGCGCTGTGGCGGGCCGACGGCGACGCCTGGACGATCTCGGACGTCCCGCTGCTCGACGAACTGGTCGATCTGCTGGGCCGCGACAAACCCGCCGACGACACCGCCGAGCGCGAACGCCGCGCCGAGGCCGAGTACACCGCGGGCGTGCTCGACATCCTGGTCCACCGCGAGGACATGATGGACGACGAGGACCATCTGTTCGCCCACGACATGCTCTACGCCGAGGACCTCGCCGAACGGTTCATCGAACGTGACACCCGCGAACTCGCCGAACGCGCTGCCGCGGACCGGGATTGGACCTATCGGCACGTCGTGGTCGACGAGGCGCAGGAGCTGTCGGAGATGGACTGGCGGGTGCTCATGCGGCGCTGCCCGGGCCGGTCGTTCACCATCGTGGGCGATCTGGCGCAGCGCCGTTCGCCCGCGGGCGCGACGTCGTGGGCGGCGATGCTCGAGCCGTACGTCCCCGGTCGCTGGAAGCACCGCTCGCTGACGGTGAACTATCGCACCCCGGCCGAGATCATGGCCGTCGCGGCGGCGGTGCTCGCCGATTTCGCGCCGGAGGTCCAGCCGCCGGACTCGGTGCGCGCGTGCGGTGTCCGGCCGTGGTCGCGGCGGGTCGACGCGGCCGAATTGCCTTCGGCCATAGCGGAATTCGTGCGCGATGAGGCGGACCGGGAGGGTACGAGCGTGGTGATCGGCCCGGTGGGCGTGCCGGGCACGGTTCCGGCGTCGGCGACCAAGGGACTCGAATTCGACGCGGTGCTGGTGGTGGACCCCGAACGCATCCTCGCCGAGAGTCCGCGCGGGGCGGCCGAACTGTACGTCGCCCTGACCCGCGCCACCCAGCGCCTCGGGGTGCTGCACGAGGGTCCGCTGCCGCCGGTGCTGACCGGTCTCACCGAGTCGACCCCACCGACAGCGCCGCCGGTGGCAGCGGCGGGCGGTCCGGGGCGGCGCGGAACGCCTCGATCATGAGCGCGGCGAACCGTCGCGACGCCGCGATCCGGGCTGCCACGGACTTCGCGCGGATGCCGCGATGGGCCATGAGCACGAGGATCAGATCGTCGGGCAGGAAATCCGGACGCAGGTGACCGGCCCGCTGCGCGCGGCGGGCCACGTCGGCGACCGCGGCCAGGGCGTATTCGCGGTCGGCGGCGAAATCGAGCGCCTTGGGATAGGACGCCATGAACGCGTCGGTGAAACCCTGGTTGTGACAATGCAATTCGCAGAGGTTCTCGATCATCGAGCGGAAGCCGCGCCACGGATCGGTGTCGGCGAGCCCGGCCTCGACGATGGCGCGGCACTGCCGCATCTGATCGGCGAACGCCTCGGTCGCGAGGATCTCCTTGGTGGGGAAGCGCCGGTACAGGGTGGCCGGGCCGACGCCCGCGCGCCGGGCGATCTCGCGCATGGGCACCGCGATGCCCTGCTCGGCGAACAGGTCGCGGGCCGCGGTGAGGATGCGTTCGCGATTGTCGCGGGCGTCGGAGCGCAACGGGTGAGGCAAACGGTCGGGCACCGCTCTCACTTTAGCGAAGTGGACGGGGGCGTCCGTTAGCGTCGGCCGTATGAGGACAGTCGAGATTCGGACGTTCGGTTCTCCCGGTGAACTCGCGGTCGTCGAGCGACCCGACCCGGTGCCCGCGCGCGGCGAGGTCGTGATCGACACCGAGGCCATCGGCGTCGGCGGGGTCGACGCGGTGATCCGGCGCGGGACCATCGGGGGCTACGGATTCGATACGGGACACGTACCCGGAAGCGAGGTGGCCGGGGTGGTGTCGGCGGTCGGCGCGGACGTCGACCGGGCGTGGATCGGCAGGCGGGTGTGGGCGTTCACCGGGACGGGCGGCGGCTACGCCGAGCGGGCGGTGGCGTCGATCGAGCAGGTGCTCGCCCTGCCCGACGAGATCGCCGCCGCCGACGCGGTGACCGTGGGGACGTCCGGGACGGTGGCCGAATTCGGTTTGGCGCGTGCGGGTTTCGCGCCGGGGGAGAAGGTGCTCGTGCGTGGCGCCGCGGGCGGCATCGGGGTGCTGGCCGTGCAGTTGGCGGCGCGCGGCGGGGCGGGGGTGGTGGCGGTGACGACGTCGTCTGCCGAGCGCGGGGCGCGGCTGCGGGCCTTGGGCGCGACCGAGGTACTGGATCGGTCCGGGTCCGGTGCGGAGTCGGGATACGACGTCGTCATCGATCTGGTCGGGGGTTCGGAGCTGCCGTCGTTCCTGGCCCGGCTCGCGCCGAACGGGCGCATGGTCGCGCTCGGGGTCGTCGGCGGATTCCCGCCGCCGGACTTCGGCGCGGCGATCCTCGCGGCGTTCCGGCGGTCGATCTCGTTCGGCACCTTCAGCGCCGACACCGTGCCGACCGCCGATCTGCACGCGGTGCGGATCGAACAGTTCGGCGCGGTGGCGCGCGGCGAGCTGCGGTCGGTGGTGCACGAGGTGCTGCCGTTGGATCGGGCCGCGCTCGCGCACGCGAAGATGGACGCCGGGGAGGTGTTCGGGCGAATCGTGCTGACACCGTAGCCGCGGTCGGGCAGGATGGATTCGACCGAGTGTGTTCCGCGATCCACTTCCGCCACGCAGGAGGACGAGATCCATGGAAATTCTTCGGAAGTATCGGCGTTCGGCCCGTGCCGTGACCGTACTCGGGGCGTTGGGCGCCGCGCTCGCCGTCGCCGCCGGGCCCGCGTTCGCCGCCAACAGCATCGATGTCACCGGCGTCGGTCCGATCAATATCGGGGTGAACTACAGCTGCGACGCCGACGCCGGGGTGGTCGCGGTCAAGGTCATGGTCGGCGATCCGCAGGCGGATCAGCCCTCGGCCACCGGTAGTGAGACCGGCGTCGTGTGCGACGGCCAGCAGCAGTCCACGGTGGTCGTGCTGACCGGGGCCGGCCTCGCGGCGGGCCAGACCGTGCAGGTGCGGGCGGCGCTCGTCGATCGCGACGACACCGTGGTGTCCGGTCAGGCCAAGGTGTTCGAACTGCGTTGACCCACGGTCACCGGCCGCCCAGCCGCACGCGGGCGGCCGGTGCCGCGCCGTGGTAGAAGTGGCGGCCCAGGCCGATCGTGAACACGAGCATCCCGTACACCGAATGTTCGACGGTCGCCGCGAACAACGACCGCGTGCGCAGGTACCGCATCGCGAACAGCCACCCGCCGACCCCGCTGGCCGCCACCGAGAACCAGCTCCCGAAGATGATGTGCACGTACCCGAAGGCCAGCGCGCTCGCCGCCGCGAGCGCCGGGCCCTCCCCGAACACCGGCGCGTACCGGTGGAACAGGAACGACCGATAGATCACCTCCTGCGGATACACGCTCACCGCCGGATACAACAGCATCACCGCCAGCCACAGCAGCGGGCTGCGCCGCGGCAGATCGAACAGATCCGCGCGGCGCAGCACCGCCACCCCCGCGGTCAAGGCCGCGGCGTTCGCCCCCGCCGTGAGCGCCATCGCCCCCGCCTGGGGCCGCAGGGCCTCCGCCCGCCACAACGACTCCCGATCGAAATCCCTCGACCGCCGCAGATACACCGTCGCCCCCGCGGCCAGGGCCAGCAGGGCCGGGATCGGCGGCTTCCCCCGCAACACCGCGTTGTACGCGGTCGTTCCCCCGAAGAACAGCGCCACATACTCCGCGGCCAGATAGGCCCGCCGAAACCGTCGAATCCGCATGGGGCCCACGATAATTCCCCGCGTGTGCCCCCGCAGGGTGGCCGCGGGCCGTCGACCTGGGTGGACGCGCCCTTCCGGCCCGACGGCCGGAGCGCCCCGATCCCTGCGACCGCGCCCGCGCCGGACGGTTCGGTCGACGCCGAACGCGTGCGATTCGTCGACCAGGAAACCGCCGCTGGAGCAATCGGCCGCGTGAGCCGGTCCGCTCGTTAGGCTCGGGGAACGTCGAGCGAGAGGGGTTCGGGTGAGCGGCGGGTCGATGGGGGCGTGGCGGGTGGTGCGGCCGGGGGCGGTCGATGGCGGGCCGATGGAGTGGGGGCGGGTGGAGGTGCCCGAGGTAGGGGTGGGCGAGGTGGGTGTTCGGGTACTGGCGTGCGGGGTGTGCCGGACGGATCTGCATGTGGCGGAAGGGGATTTGGCTGTGCATCGGCCGGGGGTGGTCCCGGGGCACGAGGTGGTGGGGGAGGTTGTCGCGGTGGGGGACGGGGTGGGCGAATTCGCGATCGGGGATCGGGTGGGGATCGCGTGGTTGCGGCATACGTGTGGGGTGTGCAAGTTCTGCCTGCGCGGGGCGGAGAATCTGTGTCCGGAGTCGCGGTACACCGGGTGGGACGCCGACGGCGGCTATGCCGAATTCGCCACGGTGCCAGCGGATTACGCGCATCCGCTGCCCGGCGGGTACACCGATGCCGAACTCGCGCCGTTGCTGTGCGCGGGGATCATCGGATACCGGGCGCTGCGGCGGGCAGCGCTTCCGGCGGGCGGACGGTTGGGGATCTACGGATTCGGCGGCAGCGCGCATCTGGCGGCGCAGGTGGCATTGGCGGAGGGCGCGGAAGTCCATGTGATGACCCGGGATCCGGCCGCCCGCGAACTGTCGCTCGCCTTGGGGGCGGCGTCGGCGCAGGGCGCGGCCGACCCGCCGCCGGTCGAACTGGACGCGGCCATTCTGTTCGCGCCGGTCGGTGATCTCGTGCTCCCCGCCGCGGCGGCGCTGGATCGCGGCGGGGTCCTCTCGATCGCGGGCATCCATCTCAGCGATATCCCGCCGCTGAACTATCAGCGGCACCTGTTCCAGGAACGCGAGATCCGCTCCGTCACCGCCAATACCCGCCGGGACGCCCGCGAATTCCTGGCGTTCGCCGCCGAGCACCGCCTCGAGGTCACCGTCCACCCGTACGCCCTGGACACGGCCGACCGCGCGCTGTCCGACCTTGCGCACGGAAGGTTTGCCGGAGCCGCGGTCCTCGTCCCCTGACACGCCGCGGACACGCCGAGTTTCGCACGCCGAGTTCGGAATTCGCCTCCACTCGACCACGCTCTGCTGCTTTGCTAGGAGAAACGCGAAGTGAGGTGACCGGAGGCCGGTGACATGCATCGGGTAACGCAACAGCAACACGTCCGCGCCGCCTGGCCGTGGACCCTGGGCGCCCTCGTCCTGGCAGCCGTCATCGTCGTCGTCCTCTGGGTTGTCCATCCCCGGTCACCCGCATGTCCTCCCGCACCGACCGCCGCCGGAGACCGGGCCGGTACCGTCGCCGACGCCCGGGCCGGGCGATCGGCATCGGCCGCCGTCGGGCCCGGCCCCTCCGCCTCGATCGCATCGGCCTCGGAACCGAACGGCTCGCCCGCGGCCGATCGCCCCGCCCCCATCGCGACCGCCGCACCCCCTTCGGTGTCCCCCGTGCCCGCCTCCGGCACGACCGCGGCGCCCAATGCACCTGCGCCGCAACCGCTTCCGCTGGTGGAGCGTCGAGATCCGCCGCGCGAGGGACAGGCCCGGTACTACACCTTCGACCGGACCGTCGCGTGCTCGTTCCCCGACCTGCCGATGGACGGCTACTACGTCGGCGTGCCGAGCGACGAATACGCGGGCGGCGCGGCGTGCGGGGAGTACCTCGACATCGAGGGGCCGCTGGGGTCCGTGCGGGCCGTCGTCGTGGACCGCTGCCCCGGCTGTGCGCCGGGACGGTACGACTTGAGTACGGCCGCGTTCACGCGCGTCGCCGATCAGGGCGACGGCGTGGCCCCGATCCGGGTGAGTCGCGTGCACGATCCCGTACCACCCCCGGAGTTGACCTACCGCGTCCAGAACGGATCCTCCGGCGCCTGGCTCGCCCTCGTCTTCGCCGACACCGGAAATCCCTTGAGCCACGTGGAGATCCGCCCGCACACGAGCGGTCCCGACCGCAACCTCACCCGCGGCCCCGACAACTCCTGGGCCGTCTCCGGTGCGGGCCCCGGCCCGTTCACCGCCCTGATCACCGACACCGAGGGCCACCAACTCCGAATCCCGGACATCGTGATCGCCCCCGGCCCGACCCAGCGCACCGGCCTGCGCCTCTACGACCCGACCCCGCCACCACCGCCCACCTCACCGACGACCACCCCGCCACCGGTCCCCGCGCCGACCTCGGCCCTCGCCTCGTGCCCGTGAGGC
>NZ_JBSFPI010000026.1:0-75152 GCF_053588115.1 Nocardia sp. NPDC003482 | reverse complement strand
GATCTCGACCTTCGCCTCGTGCCCGTGAGGCGATCTCGACCTTCGCCTCGTGCCCGTGAGGCGATCTCGACCTTCGCCTCGTGCCCGTGAGGCGATCTCGACCTTCGCCTCGTGCCCGTGAGGCGACCCCGGCCCTCGCCTCGTGCCCGTGAGGTGATCCGGCCCTCGTGCCGGGACGGTCCCTCGAGCCCGGCTCAATCAGCTTGCGCCAGTGGGCAATACGCTAAATCACCCGAGTTCCCGCGCCGCGGACAGCAACGCCCGCATCGAATCGTGCACCGCGTCCGCCATCGCCTCCACATCCGGCACCGACTCCCGGCACGCGATGAACCCGAAGTCCAGGTTCCCGCCGACCGACAGCACCGTGATGTTCAGCCCGGCCCCGTGGAACACCGGCCCGAACGGGTACATCGAGTCGACCCGATAGCCGAGGAAGTACAGCGGCGCGCGCGGGCCGGGGACATTGGAGATCACGAGATTGTGCACCACGGGGTGCTTTTCGGCGAGTTTGAACGACGAATACGCGCGCGCGGCGAGCTGAAAGGTGTTGGGCGGGGCGTACTTCGCCCAATCCTGGAGGAAGTCCGCGCCGATCAGATCGTGTTCCCGCTTGGCCCCGGCATTGGCCTCCGCGATGAGCCGCAGCCGCTCCACCGGATCGGCGACATCGGTGTAGAGGCGGCAGAACAGCGTCGACACCTTGTTCGCGCCGCGCTCGTGCCGGGTGGTCTCGTGCGTCGACACCGGGACCGAGGCGAACAGCGAACTGTCGGGCAACTCGTCGTGCGCCGCGAGATAGTCGCGCAAGGCCCCGGCGACGACCGCCAGCACCACATCGTTGACCGTCACCCCGAACGCGGCCTTGATCTCCTTCACATCCCCCAGCGACGAGTTGGTGAACGCGACCGAACGATGCGGGCTGATCGTCCGATTGAACCGGGTGCGGGGCGCGGTGAACGGAACGGCCATGCCCTTCATCGCGTTTCGCCGCCGCTGCCAGAATCCGTTGACCATGCCCAGCGTCTTGGGCAGCATGCCGACCGCGCCCAGTTTCGTCGGGAACCGCAGCAGCCCCTCGGCGGCCAAGCGCAGATCGTCGGGCGCGCGTTCGGCCACCCGGTCACCCGGTTCGGGATCGGGGTAGCGCACGCCCGGCTCGAGGTCGCACAGATGCAACAGGATCTGGGTGCCGGTGACCCCGTCCACCGCGGCGTGGTGATACTTCGTGATCACGGCGACCTTGCCGCCGTCGAGTCCCTCGATCGCCCACAACTGCCACAACGGTTTCGTGCGATCCAGCGGCCGCCCGGCGATATCGCCGACCAGCTCGGCCAGTTCGCGCCGACCGCCCGGCGCGGGCAGCCCGGCCCGGCGCACGTGATAGTCCAGATCGAAGTGCGCGTCCTCGATCCAGACCGGATGGTCCAGATCGAACGGCACCCGATGGATGTGGCGGCGCATCGCCGGAATCAGATGCAGCCGCCGCCCGAGTTCGGCCTTCAGCGCGGCGAATTCGTACCTGGCGCCGTCCGCGACCGGATCGAGAACGATCAGCGCGCAGATGTGCAGCAGCTGGGTATCGGTCTCCAGGTACAGAAAACTGGCGTCCAGTCCGGTCATGCGTTCCATGTCTACAGCCTATGAGAACTTGTTTCATTTCTGGGGCGAATCGGCGGTCCCGTCGGCCCGCATCCTTCCGGCGATTCCCACGAAGGCGCTGGTGAAACGTTACTTCCGCGCGGATACGGTTGCGCCGCAATTGGGTATCTCTCCCTCGATCGTGTTGCCGCCGCAGAACCCTCGGCTTACCTTGGGCCACATCGGGTCCGGATAATAGTCTCTGACAACAGTCACACTCCGGGCCCGCTCACAACGGCGTGAGAAGGTGGGAACAATGGCCGACCGGAAGGTGTCGCGGCGTCGAAAGATCTCTGTCGCTTGGGTTTTGGGCGCCGCCCTGCTGATACCGGGAGCGCTCGCTCCCGCCCCGCCCGCACGGGCACAGTGGTGTGCCGACGTGGATGTGGTGGTGGCGCGCGGGACGGGCGAGACCGGTTATCTCGGCGGCGAGGTGGGCGATCCGCTCTACGGCGTGCTGCGAGATCGGTTGCCCGCGAGCACGAGCGCGTACCGGGTGGAGTATCCGGCCGATCTGGCCGACCCCCGCTCGGTCGGCGCCGGGAGCTCCGATCTCGTCGCGCACCTCGCAAATCAGGCGGCGCGGTGCCGCGGGCAGCGGTTCGTCGTGGTCGGGTACTCGCAGGGCGCGGCGGTGGTGCACACCGCGCTGGGCACCGGGCCGACCCTCGGCGTTCCCGGCGGGGTCCGGCTCGGCGACGATCTCGGCGGGCGGATCGCGGCGGTGCTGTTGTTCGGCGACCCGATGCGGCTGATCGGCTGGAATCCCCCCGACGCCTACCTGTGGCGCACCGGAAACTATTGCACCGCGGGCGATCCCGTGTGCGCGGGCGGGCTGAACCCGGCCGCGCACGTGGCCTACGGCGCCGACTTCGCGGCCGCGGCGAATTTCGCCGCCGACCGGTTGTGAGTCAGCGGCGTTCGATGCGGGCCGCCGGTGGCTCGACCGTTCCCCGATCGCGCAGATACGCCTCGAGGGCGTCGAGGTCCGTCGGGCCGACGGCGGCCGGGGCGCCCTGGGTGAAGACGGTGAATCCGTCGCCGCCCGCGGCCAGGAAGTTGTTGGTCGAAATCGTGTACATCGCAACGGGATTCAGCGGCTGGCCGCCGATGCGGACGGTGTCGGGGAGGACCTTGTGGCCCTTGGGTGCGGCGTCGTCGTAGCTGTAGCCGATGCCCGCGACCGACAGCACGCCGGGTTTGCTGGGGTTGTCCCACTGCTGTTCGAGCAGGGCGAGGATCTGCTGCCCGGTCAGGCGCACCCCGACCACCTGATTGCCGAACGGCTGCACCGTGTAGGCCTGTTCGTAGGTGATCGGGCCGCCGCTCAGATCCGCGCGCACGCCACCGGGATTCATGAACGCCGCGACCGCCTGCTGCGGTGCGAGCGCGGCGAGCATGGAATCGGCGATCACGTCGCCCAGCGGCGAATCCCCGCCGGGTGTGGGCTCGTTGGGCAGGGGGGCGGTGGCGGTGCCGATGACCCGTTTGCCGCGCGGCTCGGCCTGTCCGGCGAAGAAGTCGACCAGCCGGGTGGCCTGGGGTTCGGGCGCGACGTCGCGGGTGACGACCCGGTTGACGGCCTTGGCGTCGACCGTGCCGTCGTGGAAGCGCAGGGTGATGTCGCTGATGAGGCGGCCGTAGGAGGCGGCCTGGGTGACCACCTTGCCGTCGAGGACGCAGTTGTAGGCCTGATGGGTGTGCCCGGTGACGAGGACCCGCACCGCCGGATCGGTGCGCTTCGCCATCTCGGTGGTGGCGGGCGTGATGTTGGCGCAGGCGTTGTAGTCGACCGGGCCCTGCACCTGTTGCGCGCCCCCGTCGTGCAGCAGCGCCACGATCGTCTCCGCGCCCGCGGCCCGCAGCGCCGGAACCGATTTATTGATCGCGTCGATCTCGTCGCCGAAGGTGTAGCCCCGAATGCCCTCGGGCATCACGATATTCGCGGTGGTGGAGGTGACCACGCCGACGACGCCGATCTTGTGCTTGCCCACGTCGAGCACCGTCCACGGGCGCAGTCCGGGCGGGAGCTGCCCGTTGGCGTCGGTGACATTGGCGGCGAGGTACGGGAACTTCGCTCCGGTGAACGGCTGCCCCGGCGAGCAGCCGTCGGGCGCGCAACCGCCGTTCTGTAGGCGCGTCAATTCCTGGATGCCGTGGTCGAATTCGTGGTTGCCCACCGCGGAGGCGGCCAGCCCGATCGAGTTGAGGTATTCGATGGTCGGCTCGTCGTGGAACAGCGCCGAGATCAACGGGCTCGCACTGATGTTGTCGCCCGCCGACACGACCGCGCTGGCCGGGTACCGCTGCCTCAGCCGAGCGAGATTCGCGGCGAGATACCCGGCCCCGCCCGCGGCGTAGGTGGCGACGTGTCCGTTGGTTCCCGCGGGCGGTTGCAGATTGCCGTGCAGGTCGTTGATGGCGAACAGGTGCACCTCGTCCGGCGCGGCGTCGGGCAGGTTGTCGGTGCCGACGAGTGCGATGGGATTCGCCTTGGGCGGGTTCGCGGGTGTGTCCGCGCCACCGCACCCGGCCACCAACCCCAGCACCGACAACCCCGCGCAGAGCGCGAGCAGACGACGACGAGCACGCATGATCTCGACTGTGGCAGATCGGGTTGGCGCGCGCACGGCCGCCGGGTGAATTCCGGTGGGTCAGTGCCGCAGCAGTTCCGACACGGTGACGAACCGATAGCCGCGCTGGCGGAGTTCGCCGACGATGCGCGGGACGGCGGCGAGGGACGCGGGCTGATACATGGCGTGCAGCAGGATGATCGAGCCCGGCCGCGTCCGGTCCAGGGTGTCGGCGACGATCCGATCGGTGTCCGCCCCGCCCGCCGAGTCGGGTTCGACGTCCCACATGACGGTCGTGCGGTGATGATCGGCGAGATACGAGGGCAGTCCGATCAGCTTCTTGCCGTAGGGCGGCCGGAACGTGACCGGTCCCCGATATCCTGTGCGCGCGATGGCCGCGTCGGCGCGCTCGACCTCCGCCCGCACGGTCCCCGGGCTGACGAACACCAGCCGCCGGTGACTGTAACTGTGATTCCCCAGCTCATGCCCCGCGTCGGCGATGGCCTTCCCGTATTCGGGGTGGGCGTCGAGGTCACGGCCCACGAGATAGAACGTGGCCGGGACCTGTTGCGCGGCAAGGATGCTCAGGAGCTCCGGCGTCCGGTCGGTGGGTCCGTCGTCGAATGTCAGGGCCACCACTTTCTCCGTGGTCTCGGCGTGCCGGACGAGCACCCCGCGAAATTGGAAGCTTCGCGAGTTCATCACCGCGTACAGCCCGACGCAGGTGACGATCACGACGACCAGCGCGCCGGTTCCGATGAGTACAGCCCTGCGGTTCATTCGCCGCAAAGTAGCAGTCGATGCAAAGTTGCGGAAGGTGCCGAACGGTAGGGGTTTCGGGGCTCGCCTACCGGTGCACGGCCGGAATGCGGTTCGCGAATCGGGCGGTGGGGATGCTCAGCAGGCGGGTTCCGTGGTGGAGGATAGCCGTTTTCATCGACGGGAGCAGGGTGTCGAGGAACTGGGTGAGGGGGGTGGGGCGGTCGGTGAGGGCGTGTAGGACGAGGTCGGCGGACTGGGTGGGGGTGTGGGTCGGGGGGAGGTGGACCGGGGTGAGTGTTATTCCGGCGGGGGCGTTTTCGGCGGCGATCTCGGTGACGGGGTTCGGGGCGGAATCGGAGCGGGGGAGCGGGGAGAGGGTGACGATGTGGCCGAAGCGGCGGTCGCGCATGGATGGCAGCAGGGCCAGGATCAGGCGGGTCGCGTCGGAATCGGCTGTGTCGTCGCTGGATTCGCTGACTGCGCGTCCGCTCTCGGCGACGATGTAGTCGACATGGTCGTGGTCGGCCAGGACGTGTTTGGCGAGAAGTTGGACGGCCTTCTCGTCGGTGAGGTCGCACTGGTACGCCTGGGCGGCAGCGCCTTCCGCGCGCAGGGCGGCGGTGGTGGATTCCAGCTCGTCGGTGCCGGGGGCCACCATGAGGACGGTCGCGCCGCGGCGGGCGACCGCGTGGGCGATGGCCAGGCCGGTGTCGGAGGAGGCGTTCGCGACGAGGACGACGCGGCCGCGCAGGCGGTCGGCACCGCGGCGGTCGCGGTCGGGATCGAGGTGGGCGCTCCAGTACCGCCACAGGGGTACGGCGTAGTCGCCGAACTCGGGGACGGTCAGGCCGCTGCCGCGCAGTTGGGCGCGGGTGGAGTCGTCGATGAACTCCGAGTCGAAGGTGACGTCGGCGGCCTCGGGCGGAATTCCCCACTGCCGCAACAGGGTATCGCGCATCTGCCGCACGATCGGAACGCGGCCGAGCGCGCCGAGCGCGGCGTGGCTGCCGGGAATCGCGCCGATGCCCGCGGGCGCCCCGGCCGCGCGGGCGAGGGCGGCGTAGATCTCGGCGAAGGGCTGCGGACGCGGGTTCACGAGATGGAAGGTGCGGTGGTTGAGGCCCGGCCGCCGGACGAGTTCGACCAGGGCGGCGGCGACGTAGTCGACCGGGACGATATTGGTCGCGCCCAGATCCGGCAGCGGCAGCGGCAATTCCGACGGCAGTTCGGCGAGGCGGGCGACGGCCGGGAAGAAGTGGTAGGGCCCGTCGATCCGGTCCGTCTCGCCGGTGCGCGAATCGCCGACGACGATCGCCGTGCGGTACACGCGCCAACGCAGGCCCGGGGACTCGCGCACCAACTTCTCGGCGGCGAAGTGGGCGCGCTGGGACGGGGTGGCGAGGTGCTGGCCGAGGTCGAAATCGTCCTCGAAGAACCTGCCGCGATGGTCACCGGCCACCGCCACCGACGAGACGTGGTGCAGCATGGCCCCGAGCCGGGTGGCGAGCGCGATCACCGCCCGGACACCCGCGACATCGACCGGGCCCAGCCGCAGGATGTGGTCGGCGGGCGGCGGATCGTCGTGCAGGCCGAGGTCTTCCGCGGTCGGATCGCCGAGGAGCGGGAAGACGCGGTCGGCGGCGCCCCAGCTCGCGGTGCGTTCGGCGAGATCGGCCGCGTCGCGTTCGCGCACCAGCACGTGCACGATCGCGTCCGGGTCACGGTCGAGCAGTCGCCGGATGACGCGCCGGTCGAGGGCGGCGGTGCCGCCGGTGACGAGATAGGAAACCATCGCCCCTCCTGGTATCGAACACTGTTGTCGCACAACAACACTGCTCGTCCGACATGCGTCGGTGGATGCGGACGTGGATGAAACGGCCCCCTGAGCGACGTCGGGCCGGAGGTAGGAACACCTTCGTGCCTAACTGATGAGTAACTTTAGCGGCGTACGCCGGATCCGCGCAACCTTCGGGCGCGCGCGGCGGTGTGGAACGTGTCACCACGTGAGGGGTGGCGAACAGTCTGTGTGACAAGCGGTTTGGGTAACTCGCGGTGTGCTCGGCTACCTTTCGGCGACCGTATTGGACGCTTGTTCGGCTCAGCCTCGGCGGCGCACCGCGAACTCGTCGCCGAGTTCGGCGAACATGGCGGTGTTGAGATCGAAGGCGCGGCGGCATTCGCCGAGCACACGCTGCTTCTCCAGATCGTCCACGGCGAGACGGTCGAGCAGCGAACGATATTCGCGCTTGAACGCGGCCGGGTTCGGGATGCGGTCGAAGACGTAGAACCGCACGCCGTCCCCGCGCTTGGGCAGCTGCCACAGCTTCTCGGCGGTGCCGCGGATGACCTGACCGCCGGACAGATCGCCGAGATAGCGGGTGTAGTGATGGGCGACGTAGCCCGCGGGCCAGGTCCGCGCGCACTCCTCGATCCGGGCCGCGTAGGTCGCCGTGGATGGCAGCGGGTCGATCTCCGCGCGCCAGTTCGCCCCGCCGAGATGCGCGAGGTCCTCCTCCAGCCGCGCGAGCCGCGCGAGTTCGGGTCGCACGAACGGCCCCGCGACGGGATCGCCCGCGAGCGTCTCCCACCGCTCCTCCAGCGCCCGATACACATGCCACAACTGCCCCGTGTACCGATAGAACGCCTCCACCCCCAGCGCCCCGCCCAGCATGTCGCTCATGAACGACGAGTTCTCCGCCTCCGCGTGCTGCCGCTCGGTCTCGGTACGGATCTGTGTCGAAAACGGCACGCCCTCCGCCACCGCGCTCTCCTCCGGCATCTCGAACTCCATCGCTTCGGGGGCAATCGAATATGCGTACCCTAACTACCTTTCGACCATACCGGCCCCCTGTTGTCGCCGAATCAAACTTTCGGACGAGAACCACCCACGGCCACGATCGTCCACCGGAACCTAAGTTACACTGGACGACATGTCCTACGTGGAAGTTCTGATCCTTCGACACCTGATGCGCGGTCCCGCTCATGGATACGAGTTGCGGAAGCATGTGGAGGAGGGGGCGGGGGTGGCCTTGAACAACAACGCGTTGTATCCGGCGTTGCGGCGGTTCGAGGAGGCGGGGGCGGTGACGAAGGTGTCCGAGCAGCAGGTGGGGCGGCCGGCTCGGCACGTGTACACGTTGACCGAGGTGGGGCGGGAGATGTTGCAGGACATGCTGACCGAGTTGCCGGCGGGGGCGGATGAGACGGAGTTCCTGACTCGGGTGGCGCAGTTCGCCATGTTGACGCCCGAGGAGCGGGCGGGGGTGCTCGCGGCGCGGGAGGGAGCCGTGCGGGCGCGGGCGGAGTTTCTGCGGGCGTTGCTGGGGCGGGCGACGGGGGAGACGTGGGGGATTCGGGTGAGCGAGGAGCTGATCCGGCGGTGTGAGGCGGAGTTGGCGTGGTTGCGGGAGCTGGGGGCGGCCGCGGTGCGGGAGCCGGTGCGGCCCGAGGGGGAATGATGCGCGGCACAACAGCTTTCGGGCAGGCGCGACTGGGCGCGGTGGTGCAGTACGCGTTGCTGGCGGGGCCGCTGTTGTCGATGCTGGACTCGAGCATCGTGAACGTGGCCGCCGCGCCGATCGCCGAAGGGCTGGGGGCGGGACTGGACGCGGTCGGGTGGACGGTCAGCGGCTATCTGCTCGCGCTGGGGGCGGGGCTGGCGGGGACTTCGTATCTGGCCCGGCGGTTCGGCACGCTGCCGGTGTATCGCGTTGCGCTGCTGGCGTTCACGCTCGCCTCGCTCGCCTGTGCCGCCGCGCCGGACATCGGTGTTCTCATCGCGGCGCGGGCGGTGCAGGGGCTGGCGGGCGCTCCGCTGGTGCCGTTGGCGATGAGCATGCTGCTCGGCGGGGGCGGGGCGACGCGGGCGATGTCCCCGGTCGCGGGGATCCTGTTGTTCCTGGGTCCGGCGCTGGGGCCGAGCGTCGGCGGGGTGCTCGTGGCCGCGGCGGGCTGGCGGTCGGTGTTCCTGATCAATGTGCCGATCGCGGGGCTGGCGGTGCTCGCCGCTCGGCGGATCCCGGGCGAACTCGCGCCCGGGCGCGCCCGGGACGTGCGATTCGATCCGGTCGGCATGGTCTTCCTCGCCGCGGGTTCGACGCTGATGCTCTACGGGACCGGTCGGACCGGAACGTCGGGATGGCTTGCGCCACAGACTGTCTCGGCCCTGTCGACCGGTCTGATGCTGCTCGCCGCCTACGTCTGCTGGGCGCGGCGGCGAGCGCACCCGGCGGTGAGCCTGGACTCCGCGCGCACCCCGGGGTCGCTGCTGGCGCTGGGGCTGTGCGCGGCGGCGTCGGTCGCCACCTTCGCGGCGGTGTTCCTGCTGCCGGTGTTCCTGCAGACCGCGCAGGGGCGGTCCGTCGCGATGACCGGACTGGCCATGCTGCCCCAGGGCGTCGTCACCGGGCTCGGCACGATCGCCGGGCAGCGGGTGCTGACGCGATTCTCGGTGCGCGCCACGGTCGTCGGGGGATTCGTCGTGCTCGCCGCGGCCAGCGCGGGGATGCTGATCATCGACGCGCGCACCCCGCTCGCGGTCACCGCGACGGTATTGGCCGCGCGTGCCGCGGCCGTCGGACTGGTCATCACGCCGTTGCTGGCGGGGTTGCTGGACCCGCTGCGCGATGATCAATTGGCCGACGCCAACACCCTTTTCACCATCTGTCAGCGCATCGGCGCGTCGCTCGGCATCGCCGGGATCTCGGCCTGGTACGCGGCCACGGCCGCGACACGCGGACCGGTCGCCGCGTTACACGCCGTGGCGCTCGCTCTGCTGGTGCTCACCGCCCTGTCGGCGGCCCTGTCGACGGCGCTTCCGGGCACGCGCAACACCGCCGTCCTGGGGCGTTGACACGGGCAAGTTCCCAGCGATCCGGTTGCTGATGCGGTGATTCGGGTTCCCGAGCGATATCATGATGCGATGCGGTGGGGGTCGTAGCGGATTTCGGTGCGGCCCGTCGGTGCTCTTCCACAATCGGAGTGGCCTCATGGGCGGTGAACGGATCCGGATCGACGTCGTCGATTCCCATGTCGCGGAACGTGGTCCGACCGCTTTGCGGATCGCGATCGGCGGGCAACTGCGCAAGTTGCGCGAGGAGGCGGGCATCACGCGCGAGGCCGCCGGCTACCACATCCGCGGCTCGCACGCGAAGATCAGCCGACTCGAACTGGGCCGCACCGGCTTCAAGGAACGCGACATTCGTGACCTGCTGAAGCTGTACGGCGTCGAGGACGACGAGCAGGTCGAGCTGTTCCTGGAACTGGTCCGCAAGGCGAACCAGCCCGGCTGGTGGCATCAGTACAACGATCTGCTGCCGTCCTGGTTCGAGACCTACCTCGGGCTCGAGGGCGCGGCCATGGCGATCAGAACCTTCGAGGGACAACTGATTCCGGGCCTGTTGCAGACCGAGGAGTACGCCCGCGCCATCGTCGCGCTCGGCCACGAGAACACCGAGGCGGCCCGGCGGGTCGAGCTGCGCCGCAAGCGGCAGCAGATCCTCGACGTGCCCGGCGGCCCGCAGCTGTGGGCCGTGGTCGACGAGGCCGTGCTGCACCGGCCCATCGGCGGACCGAAGGTGCTGCGCGCCCAGATCGAACATCTGGTGGAGATGTCGCACCGCCGCAATGTGACCATCCAGGTGCTGCCCTACGCGGCGGGCGGGCATGCGGCGGCGGGCAGTTCGTTCACCATGCTGCGCTTCGCCGAACGCGAACTCCCCGACGTCGTGTACCTCGAACAGCTCACCAGCGCCCTGTATCTGGACCGCCACGACGACATCGAACTGTACCGCGAGGTCATGGACCGCCTCGCCGTCCAAGCCGAACGCCCGGAACGCTCCCGGGACATGATGATCGCGGCCGCTGCGGAGTTGTGAACCCTTCGGGTCCAGAGTCGGGGGCCGGGAGCGGTCCAGAGCCAAGGGACGGGACCGGGCCAGAGCCGGGAAGTGGGGACCGGTTCGGGGTCAAGGGGATTGGGCCCGGGGGTTGACTAAGGCTTGCGGCAGAGGCCGGCCATGATGTTGAGGACGGTGGGTGGGAGGTCGCCGCCGAGCCAGTCCTGGACGGTGACGATGCCCGGGTCGAGGATGTCGAGGCCGTGGAGGAATTCGGCCACCTGGGTGGGGGAGCGGAAGACGAACTGGGCGGTGGTGCCGACGGTGTCCTTGAGCGTTTGGGTGACGAAATGCTCGTCGCTGTCGATGGATCCGTGGGTGAAGGCCAGGTAGCTACCGGGGGCCATGGCGTCGCGGAAGCAGGACACGATCTCGCCGGGCCCTTCGTCGTCCATGATGAAATGCAGCAGGCCGACGAGCAGCACGGCGACCGGCCGCTGGAAATCGATACCCGCCTCGGTGCGCGCGCGGGCGAGGATGTCGTCGGGATCGCGGGCGTCGGCGAGGATCGGCGTGACGCCCGGGATGCCCGACAGCAGGGCGTTGGCGTGCGCGAACACCACCGGGTCGTAGTCGATGGACGCGACGAGCGCCGTGGGGTCGATCTTCTGCGCGACCTCGTGCACCGCGGGCGCGGTCGGGATGCCCGCGCCGATGTCGAGGAACTGCCGCACCCCCGCCTCGGCGGCGTCGCGCACGGCCTGCAACAGGAATTGGCGGCTGAACCACGCGAGCATCCGATTGTCCGGGGCGACCTCCAGCATCCGCTCGGCAACCATCCGGTCGATGTGGTAGTTGTCCTTGCCGCCCAGCAGATAGTCGTACACGCGGGCGGCGTTCGGCCGGGACGGATCGACGCCCTCCGGCACCCGCTTGTCGTCCGCCACCACGCCTCCTGGATCAATTCCCGAATCGTAGCAACTCGCCCCCACCGTCGGGGGCGATGTCGGAATTCAGAAAGGCTTGCCCCGCAACGAACCTCGGATCTCCTCGGCGAGGCGGGCCGCGGCGTCGCGCAGCGCCTCCGCGACGGGATGACGGGTGAGCGGGGAACCGACGCGGTGCGCCAGCAGGGTGGGCCGGACCGCCTCGGGGTGATCGACGCGCACCACCGCGACCGCGCCGGGCAGCGCCGGAACCAGCAGGCCGGGCACGAGGGTGACGCCCAGGCCCGCGGCGACCAGGCCGAGTTTGGCGATCCAGTCGCGAGCCACGTACGCGACGACCGGCTCCCGATCCGGATCCGGCCACGCGCCGAGCAGGGTGGTGGCGAGATCCGCGCTGCCGCTGATCCAGCGCTCCTCGCGCAGGCGAATCGGGGGCACGCTCACCGCTCCGGCCAGGGCGTGTCCCCGCGCCACGGCCAGATACAGCGAATCCGTCAGCAGCACAGTCGTTTCCACGCCCGGGGGAAGCTCCGGGCGACCGGAGACGACGGCCAGATCGAGACGCCCGCGCCCCAGCGCGGTCAGCAGGGCCGGACTCGAGCCCTCCCGCAGTCGCACCCGGTCCGCCGGAAATGCTTGCGCCGCAAGCGAAATCGCGCGCGGGACGAGCGCCGCGGTGGCGGTGGAGAACGCGCCCAGCCGCAGCCGCGCGGGGGCCTCCGCGCCGAGGTCGCGGAGTTCACCCTGCGCGGCGTCGAGGCTGTCGAGCACCGATTCGGCGTGGCGGAGCACGACCCGACCGGCCTCGGTCGGCCGCACCCCGCGCGCCGAACGAGCGAACAGCGCCCGGCCCGCGGCCTGTTCCATGAGCGTGACCTGGCGGGAGACCGCCGACTGGGTGTAGCCCAGCCGCTCGGCGGCGCGCGAGAACGATCCGCTGCGCGCCGCCTCCCGCACCACGCGCAGCCCGGTCACCGTGAACTCACCCATGCGAAACACTGATACCAGCTGTGCGAGAGTCTCGCTGGTCGCACAGCTCGCACGGCCCTAGATTTCGAGATGTGAGTACGAGTGAGAACAAGGCGTTGGTAACCGAGATCTTCCGGCAACTGGCACAGGGGAATACGCGTGCGCTCGGCCAGGCGCTGGCCGAGGACTGTCGCTGGGTGTTCCCCGGCGACTGGTCGTGGTCGGGCGTGTGGGAACCGAGACCGGCGGTCCTGGACGGGCTGCTGCGCCCGCTCATGGCGCAGTTCGCCGACGGGTACCGCAGCGCGGCGGATCTGATCGTCGCCGAGGGCGACCGGGTGGTGGTCCAGGCCCGCGGCTACGCCACCACCACACGCGGCGAGCCGTACCACCAGACCTACTGTTTCATCTTCCGCGTCGTCGACGGCCGCATCACCGAGATCGTCGAGCACTGCGACACCGCCCTGGTGGAGCGGGTGCTCGACCCGCTCACCCCAGCGCCTCGCTGACGATGGTGGCCATGCGGGTACGGAAGGCGTTGGGGGAGAAGGATTCGGCGTGGGTGCGGACCGCGTGCGGGTCGTAAGCTGTGGGATCGAAATCGCGCATGGCGTGGGCGAATTCGGTGATCACGGTGGTGTCGTCGCCTACTTCGAGAAGTTCCCCGCTGATGCCGGGCCGGACCGTGTCGAGGGCGCCGCCCGCGCCGACGGCGAGTACCGGTGTGCCGCAGGCCATCGCCTCGACGGGGACTATGCCGAAATCCTCCACGCCGGGCATCAGCAGCGCGCGGCAGCGGCGGTACATGTCGAGCAGGACGTCGTCGGGGGCGGCGCCGAGGAAGGTGGTCTCCGATCCCGCGACGGCCTCGAGTCGGTCGCGGAAACGCCCGTCGCCCAGCACCACCAGGCGCACGCCCGCTTTACGGGCGGCAAGCACGGCCAGATCCGGTCGCTTGTAGGGCACGAGACGCCCGGCGAACAGGAAGAAGTCCTCTCGTGGGACGGCCGGATCGGGCGCGAACCGGTCGATGCGCACCGGTGGGTACACGACCGTCGCCGCCGTGCCCCACCAGCGTTCGATCCGCTCGGCCACCGCCCTCGAATTGGCCACGGCCGCAGCGAGTTTCGGCGCGGCCCGCACCTCGCAGCGCCGGGCGAGGCCGCCGAGCGCCGCGAGGGCGAGCTGCCCGGTGCGCCCGCCCGCCTCCCGCGCCCGGAACGCCGGATCCCACGCCCACCGCGCCGGACTGTGCACGTACGCGATCACGGGCGCGTCGGTCGCCAGCGCCGCCTGGGTCGCGAACGCGTGATGACTGACCACCACCGCGTCCGCGTCGCGCACCGGCAGCCGCCGCAACACCCCGGGCACGAACGGCAGCAACGGCGCGTGGGACCGTTCCCCGCTCAGCGCGTGCGCCCGGCTGAGCCAGGTGGTGAGAAACATTGGGTCGTAGGGCTTCTCGTCGCCTCGCGCCCACGACCCCGAGCCGACGGGCGCGATCTCCCGTGCCGCCGAGTGGGCATCCGCGGCCGCCGCGCGGACCGCGGCGACACAGTCGGCGGTGGCGATCGGCGCGAAGACGCGCGATCCCGGCCAGATCTTCAGGAATTCGGCCACGACGGCCTCCGAGCCGCCGTACTCGGTGAACCGTTCGTGGACGACGGCG
The DNA here is from genome assembly GCF_053588115.1 of Nocardia sp. NPDC003482. NCBI lineage: Bacteria > Bacillati > Actinomycetota > Actinomycetes > Mycobacteriales > Nocardiaceae > Nocardia > Nocardia sp. NPDC003482. Next base: position 60,757 of record NZ_JBSFPI010000026.1, on the reverse strand, counting down.
ATGCGCGGGGCCACGGCTCACGCCTCCCGGCGGAGGGCGCGCGGCGCGGCGTGGCGGCGCAGGGCGGGAGCCACCGGACGGCCGCGCAGCAGTCCCTCGACGGTGCCGGATTCCAAAGCGCGGCAATACATCTCGGCTGCCGGGCGGCAGGCGGCGAGGGTTTCGTCGATCTCGGTGTCGGTGTGCGCCGCGGAGGTGACGAACGACTGGCCGAGCACGCCGCGCTCGAGGAGTTCCTGGAGGAACAGGGTGCGGTAGGACTGGGACGGCCGTCCCTGCGGATCGCGGGTGAGGAAGATCAGGCAGGAGGGGCGGCCGACGACCTCGAGCCGGTCGCCGATGCCGAGTTCGGCGGCGATCTTGTTCACGCCGTCGGCGAGGCGGCGGCCCGCGTATTCCATGCGGCCGATGGGATCGGTCTCGGCGTAGGCGGCGACGACCGCGCGGAAGGCGGCCAGCGAGGCGGTCTCGGGGCCGTGGGTGGTCGACAGCAGGAAGACGCGGTCGCGTTCGGTGCGTAAACCGCCCAGCTCCATGAACTCTCGCCGCCCGGCCAGCGCGGAGATCGGGAAGCCGTTGCCCATGGCCTTGCCCCAGCACGACAGGTCGGGGGTGACGCCGTACACCTGTTGCGCGCCGCCCGTCGCCCAGCGGAAGCCGGTGATCATCTCGTCGAACACCAGCAGCGTCCCGGCGCGGTCGCACAGCTCGCGCACGGTGGCCAGGTAGCCTGGTTCGGGTTCGGCGAGGGCGGTGGCCGCCTCCATCACCACGCACGCGACCGTGCCCGAATCCAGCACGGCGGCAAGGGCTTCGGGATCGTTGTAGGGGAAGCGGACCGTGGCGGTCGGGGGGATGCCCGCGTTCATATCGGTGGTGCCGATGAACCAGTCGTCGACAGAGAAGAACGGCTGGGCGCACACGGCGACGGTTTCGCGGCCGGTGACCGCGCGGGCCAGCCGCACCGCCGCGGTGGTGGCGTCGGAGCCGTTCTTGGCGAACTTCACCATATCCGCGCCGGGGACCAGCGCGAGGAAGTCCTCGGCGGCCGCCAGTTCCAGCTCCGTCGGGCGGGAGAAGTTCACGCCCCCGGCGATCGCGGCCGTCACCGCCTCGACCACCGGGGCGTAGCCGTGGCCGAGGGTGACCGAGCGCAGGCCCATGCCGTATTCGATGTAGGCGTTGCCGTCGGCGTCCCACACGCGCGCGCCGTCGCCGCGCACCAGGATCGGGGTCATGAACTCCGGGTACTGGTCGGAACCGCGGGCGTAGGTGTGCGCGCCGCCGGGGACCAGGTCGTGCAGGCGGGCCTGAATCGCGTTGCTGCGGTGGAACTCTCGCATCAGGGCCGCCCGGGGAAGGCGACGGTGGACGCCCACAGCGCGTGGTCGGCGCGGCGGCCGGTGGGTCCGTGATGGTTGCGCATGATTCCCTCCTCCCGCAGTCCCGCGCAGGCGGCGACCGCGGCGGACTCGGTGTCGGCGGCGTCGATCTCGGTCGCCACCCGGTACAGCCCGAGGGTGTGGAAGGCGTGCTCCAGCACCACCCGGGTAGCCGCCGTGCGGACACCGATGTCGGCGCGAGCGGAGTCGGCCCAGGCGTGCAGCCGGGCATTGCGGTCGAACATGTCCAGATCGAACAGCCGGAACTCCCCGGCCCAGCGCCCGTCGACCTCGAGCACCAACACCAGCCCACCCGGAGACCGCAAACCCCCACGGCTACGGGCGAATTCACGCCACCACGCCCCCTCACCCGGCCCCGCCGTCCGCCGCCCCCCATCCGCGAACCGCCGCCCGCGCACCACCGCCCCGCCATACCCGGGCACCCCGAGCCGCACCGAGCACCCCCCGCGCATCGGCACCACCCGCCGCCGCACCCGCCCGGCCACCAACCGCCCCGCGAGATAGGCGACCATCACCCGCCGCCGCCAACGCCCGACCCCGGCGATGCCCTCGTCGCGGTGACACCGCGACGAGACGTCGAGCGCGGTCCTCGTCGCCAGCACGGTCCCGCCGGTCTCGACAACGCGGCCATCCCAGAGTCGCGCAGCCGCAAAGGATTTCGTCCCCTGACCCATGGGGCCGTCTTCCGCTGGCACCGCCGCCGAGGGTCCGGGCGTCTCGCCCATGTGGCCGTCTCCGGACCTCGCGATCACCGAAGGCTCGAGGGCCTCGCACGCGCGACCGTCTCCGAGGTGCGCGGTCCCCGAGGGTCGGCGTCCGTCGAACGGTTGGCCGTCTCCGGCTGGCATGGCCGCCGAGGGACGGGGTGCCTCGATCCCGATGCCGTCACCGGGCCGTGCGGTGGCCGGAGGTCCGGATCCGTTGAATGGTTGGCCGTCTCCGGCTGGCATGGCCGCCGAGGGACGGGGTGCCTCGGCCCCGATGCCGTCACCGGGCCGTGCGGTCGCTGAGGTGCCGGGTCCGTTGAACGGTTGGCCGTCTCCGGCTGGCATGGCCGCCGAGAGATGGGGGGCCTCGGACCCGAGGCTGTCATCGGGTTGTGCGGTTGTGCTCGGTGGGGCCGCGCCGGGGGTGGCGGTCTTCTCGCTGACGCGGTGGATCCAGTTGTGCGCGAAGCCGTTCGGGGGGATGTCGGCTCGGGTGAGGGCCCAAAGGGCGTGGTCGCGGCGGGTGCCGCCTACGTCGAAGTAGTGGGACATGAGCGCCTCGTGGACGAAGCCGAGGCCCTTCGCGCCGCGGGTGGCGGGGGTGTTGGCGGGGCAGATGGGGGCGACGATTCGGTCGAGGGCCAGGGTGGCGAAGCCGTGGTCGAGCATGAGGGCGGCGGCGAGGCCGCCGAGGCCGCGGCGGGCGTGGCGGGAATCGATCCAGATGCTCAATTCGGCTGTGCGGGTGTGGGAGTCGACGGCGACGAGTTCGCACTGGCCGGCGAAGGCGCCGTCGACCTCGATCACGCCGGCGACCCGGCGGCCGCGGCGGGCCTCGGCGGTGGCGACGAGGTATTCGCGGATCCATTGCGTCTCGGTGTGCCGGTCCGGCCACGGGTCGGGGGAGCTGTACCAGAACGGTTCGATCAGTTCCGCGTCGCGCAGCCGGATGCGCCGCCACGCGGCGTGGTCGTCGAGGCGCGGCGGGCGGATGAGCACGTGGGATCCGCCGAGTCGGGCCGGGCCCAGCGGGCGGGCGGTCATGTCCGCGGCCGCTGTTTGCCGAGCGGGGCGGTCTTCACCACGCCGTCGGTGCCGACCGACAGCCGCCAGTAGCCGCCCGCCGGATCCTTCAGCACCACACCGCCTTCGGGGCGATCCGACAGCCACGCCCCGCTGGGCAGCACCGCCGACACCACCCCGCCCGCCTGATCCTGCATCTGCACGATGTCGGTGTCGGGGCCGCCGGACTGCACCAACATCGTCCCGACGTACCGCGCGCCGCGCACCCGCCCGCGCCCGATGACGTGCCAGCCCTCGGGGAACGCTCGCGGATCCACCTCGTCGTGCGATCCGGAGATCAGGTTGATCGCCGTACCCTCCGGACAGCCGCGCGGATCGATGCGTATCTCGATGGGTGGTGCGTCCAGATCCGGATCGAACTGCACGTTCGCGAGATACGGCTGGCGACAATGGTTGAGCTGCAAGCCCGTTCCGCGCGCGGCGACCTTGCAGTTCACCATGCCGAACTGCGCGGGCCCCCCGGCCTCGGTGCCGATGGCCAGGGCGGTGTCGGCCCCCTCGAACCACACATTGGTGAACCACCAGTCGTTCGCGGGCCCGTCCACCACGACGTGCCGGTCGGTGGTGCGCGGATCGTTGTCGGAGACGAATTCGACGTTCGACAGGGCGAGCCCGGCGTTGTGGTCGCCGCCGGTGCCGCGCACGCCGACCCGGTTGTTGGTGAATTTGCTGGCGGTGACGTAGTTCTGGATGCACGAGGTCACCAGCCCGTAGCCGAAGTTGTTGATGTCGCAGTCGAGGAACGTGGTGCCGCCGGTGTTGGCCTCGAGCACCACGCCGCGCTGCTCGGCGTAGCGGGGGAAGTTCTCGGCGAGGTGATTGCCGCGCAACACCACCTGATCGAAGGTGCAGCGGAAACACTCGGTCAGCGTCACCGCCGTGGCGTGCTCGCCGGTGAGATAGCACCCGAGCCGCACGAACCGCACCCGCTGCCGTTTGCGCAGCTCGATCAGGGTCGCGTCGCCGTCGTAGAAGACGGTGCTCACGTCGGCGCCGTCCCCGAGAACCGTTGCGTAGTCCGGTAATTCGGGGAACTTGGTGACCCGGTACTGCCCCGACGGCAGATACAGCACCAGCGGCCGGTCCCCGACCGCGGCGGCGCGGGCGAGGGCGGCGGTGTCGTCGGCCTTGCCGTCGCCGACCGCGCCGAAATCGCGGACATCGCGCGCCGAGGGCGCCTCCCCGACGTGCGGGGAGCGGAAACCCGGTCGCGGATCGGGATCGTCGCCGGAACACGCCGCCAGCGATCCGGCCGCCGCGGCCCCGAGCGTCGCGGCGAGCATGCGCCGCCTGGCGAGCGGACCGGTCGGCGTCATCGGCGAGCCCCGAAGGCGGACAACAGGTTCCGCAACGCGTCGCGCTGCGGGGCGAACACCACCACACCGGTCAGCCGGTCCGGTCCGAGGGTGGCGAGCGCGCCGCGCAACTGCCCTTCGGTGCCGCCGAGTTCGACGATCCCGATGGTGATGTCGCAGCGCCGCGCCAACGCGAGCGCGTCCGCGGCCACCGGCACCGGCGCGGCCTCCACCACGACGTGGTCGTAGTCGCTGCACAGCTTCGCCATGATCTCGCCGAACCGTTCCGAGGACAGCAGATCCGGGGTGCGCAGGTCCGGCACGCCCAGCGGCAGCGCGCTCACCCCGACCTCGGGCCAGTAGGTGATGGCGTTGTCCAGCGGCGTGGAGCGGCGCAGCAGCTCCGACAGTCCCGCGCCGACGGTCGCGGGCATGCGGGTGGAGCTGCCCTCGCCGGTGGTGTCGGCGTCCACCAGCACCACCCGGCGGCCCGCGTCGGCCAGGGCGCGAGCCAGCCCGATCGCCACATCCGGTTCCGAATGCGGCGACAGCGAGGTCAGCAGCACCCGGAAATCGGGTTCGTCGGCCAGTCGCATCCGCAGACGCCGCAATTCGCCCGCGGCGCTGGGCTTTCCGTCGTCGATGATGCTCAGGATCGGCACCGGCACGATCTGCTCGACCTGGGTCGAGGTGCGCAGCCGCCGATCGAGCCGGTCGAGGGCGAGCGCGCCGAGGCCGCCGAGCACGAGCCCGCCCAGCAGGCCGAGCGCCAGCAGGCGGGTGGTCTGTGGGCCGTTGGGGCCGCTGGGCATCTGCGCTCGGTCGACGACGGCGACGCGGGCGGCGGGGGCCGCGTCGGACTGGATGGTCTCCAATTGGTCGACCAGATGCCGGAACTGGGACACCACCTCGTCGGTGATGCGGCGCGCCCCGTCGGGGGTGCGATCGGTCGCCGACACCACGATCAGGGTGGTGGCGGGGGGCGCGACCGCGGTGATCCGGCCGCGCAGGGTGTCCGCCGAAATCGTCAGTCCCAGTTGATCTTTCACGCGTTGCGCGACGGTCTGGCTGGTGACCAGTTCCAGATACGAGCGCACCCGTTGCTGGGCGGCGAGCCCGCCCTGATACGAGTCGTTGACCGAGGTGCCCGTCGCCATCGACACGTAACACGTGCTCGACGCGGTGTAGGTGGCGGTCTGGCTCCGGGCGTAGCCGTAGGCGGCGCCCACACAGACCAGGACGGCCAGCGTGATGACGGGCCAGCGCCGCCGGGCCAGTCGCCACAGATCGCTCAAACCCATTGCGCGGTCCTCGATTCCCCGGCCACCTGGCGCCGGTACTCACCCACCAGCAGATATGTGATCCAGACCAACACCATGGCCTGGAGGTATTTCCCGACGGTCTCCACGGTGCCGAGCATGCCCCGCTCGAACAGCACCGGCACCTCGATCAGCGCCAGCGCGAACACCGGCAGCGGCACCATCCGGCTGTACAGTGACCGCGTCCACAACAGCAGCAGCAGGAAGGTCACCGAAACCCCCAGCACCACACCGCCGTAGCCGCCGAGCACGTACCCCTCGTTGATATTGCCCTCGGCCAGCGACACCGAGACCTGGCTCATATCGGTCGACTGCCCGCGCACCCGCATCGCCCACTCCGCGCCGGACCGGAACTTCTCCGCGCCCAGCAGCTGCGACGGCACCAGGCTCTGCACCGCGTGCGAGACCACCTCGCCGGGCGTGAGCCACGAGTGCGGCCCGGCGTAGTAGGCGTCGGTGGCGGCCTCGAGTCCGTCGAAGCGGCGCAGCAGGCTCAGGAACGGGTGCACCACCGGGGGGTAGGACGAATCCGTCACGGCCGCTTCGGCTTTCGTGGCGGAGTCGGCCTTGAGCGACTGCAACCAGCCGAATCCGCCGAGGCCGAGCGCGGCGATCGCCAGCACCGCCGTGAGATTGGCGCGCGTCCAGCCGGTCATGGCGCAGCGCACGGCGATCGCGAGCGCGGCGCCCATGATCGGGGTCTTGGATTGGGTGGCCGCGGTCCACAGCAGCTCGCCCAGGGTCAGCGCGCCGAGGATGAGCACGGTGTCGCGGGTGCGGTCGGTGCGCAGATAGACGATCAGGCCGACCGCGCCGATGGTGGCGAGGATGCCGATCAGGTTGAGCACCGCGTTGGGGCTCTCCAATTCGCCCGCGCGCCCGTTGGTTCCGGTGGCGACCGCGGCCAGGCGACCGAGCGTGCCGAGGGCGTAGACGACGACGAGCGTCTGGCGGAACGTGCGATCCTCCGCGAACGGGATGGGCCGATGCGGCGGCTGTTCGACGCCGCGCCGGGACCGCGCCCACAGCGCGTAGCCGACGATCAGCGCGGCGTACACCCACAGCCCGAACGCCACCGGCCGCAGCACCGTGGCGATGCCGGGGTCGTAGCCGAGCGCGGCCAGCCGCGGATCGGGCAGGTTGTCGCCGAAGTGCGGTTCGGGCCGCACCCACAGCAGCACCACCGGCCGGGCGACGTAGGACAGCGACCAGTGCGCGGTCTGCGCGATCAGGACGACCCGGATCGGGCCGGGCAGCCACAGGGCCGCGAGCACGATCACGGCCAACGCGCCTGCGACCGAGGCTACTTGGGGCGGCGCGGCGCCCGTCACCGGGTGTCCTTCATCACCCGTATGTCCGCGCGACCCCGCCGGTCGTTACCCGATCGCATGAACGATCTCGCGGGCGCGATCGAGGTAGCTGTTCGCCCCGGTGACGATGCGGCGATACCCGGCCTCGGCGACCTTGGCGGCCTCGTCGGGGCGGCGCGCGCAGCGGTCGAGGATCTCCCGCAGTTCGGCGGGGGAGGAGAACAGGAAGCATTCGCTGCCCTCGGTGAGCAGCTCCGCGTGCTCGGCGGTGCGCTCGCCGACGAAAAGCCCACCGGCGGCGGGGATCTCGTAGCTGCGGCAGGTGTGGGTGTCGCGGTTGGCGGAGTTGAGCAGCACCAGATTGGCGGTCACCGCGGCCACCGCGAGGGAGAACCGTTCCCCGTACACGGGTCCGCGCACCGCCGCGCGGGTGCGGCGCAGCGGCGCGACCCGCCGCCAGCCCGGACCGTAGACGACGAAATCGTCGCCGTGCGCGCGGGCCAGATCGACCAGCAGGCCGGTGCGGTCGGGTCGCTGCGCGCCGATGAATCCGGCGAGGAAGCGTTCCCCGCCGCGCCGCGCGCAGGGGTGGTGCCAGGCGGGATCGTAGGCGCTGGCGACGTAGGCGACCGCTCGCGCGCCGCGCTCGCGCAGTTCGGGGACGTTGTGCCGCTTGGTGGTGACGATCAGATCCCACTCCGATTCGCGCGCGAGGTATTCGGCGCTGGTGTTCTCGGGATTGGCGACGTCGTCGGGGCTGTAGTGCACGCGCAGCGCCGCCGGGACCGACAGCAGCCTGCCCTGGTCGAGATGGACGGATTTGAACGCGAACAGCATATCGGGCGCGAAATCCCGTGCGAGCGCGTCGATTTCGTCGTGAACGGCGGCCACGTCCCAGGGGGCGCGGCGGCCGGTGGCCTTGGCGTAGGTCCAGGCCGGGGACAGCCGGGCCGGGAGGGTGACCGCGGTGGTGTCGACGACGAGCACCTCGTGCCCGGCCGCGCGGAATCCGTCGGCGAGCGAGCGCGCGTTGCTGCCGACCCAATCATCGCCCAGATACAGGATTCTCACGTCGCGTCCGCCTCGAGCGCCAGCACGGCCGGGGTTTCGGGTGCGGCGTCGCGGGCCGCGCGTTCCCGGAGCACCAGCCACCGCATCCGGACGAGATACCACAGCGCGACCGAGATCTCCGCGCACAGGGTGCCGTACACCAGCGTCCACACCGAATGGGTGTGCACGGCGATCGTCAGCGCGCCCGCCGCCACGGCCGTGCCGATCACCGCCCCGACGAGCACGCCGACGGTGTCCTGCCGGACCGGCAGCACGGCGGTGGTGACGAACGAGGTGATCGTGGTGGCGGGCAGGATCAGCACCTCGAGCCGCAGCAGCGGCACCGCCCCGGTGAACGCGCCGCCGAACATGATGTGGATCAACAGCGGCGCGGCCAGCCACACACCCAGCACCGCGAGCACCGCCGCCGAGACGCACGCGCCGAGCGAGCGGATCGAGTGCCGCCAGAACGACTCGTCGGCGCTGCGGCGGGCCATGCGCGGCAGCAACGCGAAACCGATGGGGTCGAGCAGGGATTGGATGGCGCGCACCAACCGGTCGCCCGCCGAGTACAGGCCCAGCGAGGCGGCGTCGAGGACCGCGGCGTACACCGCCGCCGACCCCTGACCGTAGCTGGTGACCAGCGCCCGCGACGTCACCACCGGCGCGCCGATCCGCAGCACCTGCCCGAACCGCCCCGGCCGTCCCGGAATCCCGAAGGTGCGCAACGCGTCCCACCAGGTGAGCGCGACGGTCACCAGCGACGACAACAACAGGCACAGCATCGCGGTGGACGCGCTGGGCAGCCGCGGCAGCAGCACCACCAGCAGCGCCAGATAGCCGACCCGGCCGATGCCCTGATACAGGGTGGACGCCCCGAACCGGCCCTGCCCGATGAGCAGCCAGTCCTCCGAGATCGACCACACGCCACCGGCGAACAGGCCCAGCAGGATCATGTGCAGCGGCGGCCGCACCCCGGCGACGAGGCTCACCAGCAACGCCAGCCCGAGCACGGTCAGAGTGGTGGCGCGGATGGCGAAGTAGGTGCCGCGCAGCCGGGCGATGTCGGCGCCGGTGTCGTCGTCGTGCACCTTGGCCGCGAGGAACGAGGTGATGCCCAGATCCACCGCGAGCGAGCCGATGAAGTACGCGGACATGCCGATCGCCAGCAGGCCCACGCCGTGCGTGCCGAGCTGGCGCGCGATGAGCGGCAGCGTGACCACGGTGATGACGTACTGGCCGTACTTGCCGAAACTCACGTAGCCGATGTCGCGCAGCACGGCCAGCGGGCCGTGCTTGACCGGTCGCGGGCGAGGCCCGGTCTCGTCGGATTCGGTCATGCCGCACTCACTTTCGCCGTACCGAGCCCAGCAGCGCCGCCACGGTGCGGGCCGACTCGGCGATGTCGAAACGGCGCGCGCGCAGCTGGGCGGCGTCGGCGAGCTCGGCGCGCGTTCCGGGGTCGTGGATGAGGGTGTCGAGGGCCGCGGTGAGCGCGGCACGGTCACCGGCGGGGACGAGCAGACCGCTGCGGCCGTGTTCGACGATCTCGGCCGGGCCGCCGGGGCGGGTCGCGATCACCGCGCAACCCGCCCGCATGCCCTCGGCGACGACCTGACCGAACGGTTCGGGCAGCACCGAGCAGTGCACGAGGATGTCGGCCTGGCGCAGCCGGTCCTCCGGGTCGTCGACGTGCCCGGTGAAGGTCACCGGCAGCGCGAGGTCGGCGGCGAGGCGTTCGAGTTCGGCGTGGTAGGGCTCCTCGTCGAAGAACGCGCCGCCGATCAGAAGGATGTGGCGCGGAACGGTTTTCGCGTCCGCGATCGCGCGCAGGAACAGGTCCTGGCCCTTCCACGGCGCGAGCCTACCGACCATCGCCACCACGGTGTCGGCGGGCGGGCGCTGGGCGGGCCGGGGCCGGGGCGGCCGGGGTTCGAGGCCGGGGTAGGCGACCGCGGCCGGGCGTCGCCAGGTGTGCAGGGTGGCGAGGGTGGCGCGGCTGTTGGCGAGGTAGGCGTGCGCGAGCAGCCAGCCGAGCAGCCGGATGAACGGGGCGAGGGCGCGGCCGAAGTAGTCCGCGGCGACGCGGTCGTGCACCTGCCACACCAGCGGCACCCGGGCGCGGCGGGCGGCGACCGCCCCCATGAGCAGCGCCTTCGTGCTCTGCGCGACCAGCACCGTGCCCTCCAGTTCCCGTACCGCGGCGCCGACCCGCCAGCCCACGCGCAGCAGCTCGAGACCCCCGGCGAGCAGCCGCCGGGGGCTCGCCGTCGCGATGGTCATCGTTCGGCTGTCGAAATCGTTTCGCAGCAGCCGGGTTTCGATGCCGCGCTCGCGGGTGCGCGCGACCATCGGGCCGTCGGCGGTGTACACGACCGCCGGGTCGAGGTGGGCGCGCAGCGCGGACACCAGGCGGAGCATGGCCAGTTCGGCCCCGGACGGGACCGCGGTGTGGGCGAGGAAGACCGCTCTCATGCCGCCAGCTCGCGGTAGAGGGCGAGATGGGCGCGCGCGGCGCGGGTCCAGGTGAACGATTCCGCGTGCGCGCGGCACTGTTTCGCGGTGGGCAGGGGGCCGTCGAGGGCGGCCGTCAGGCGGTCGGCGAGCGCCTCGGCGTCGTCGGGGGGCACGATCAGCGACGGGTCGAGTCCGCGCACGGAGTCGGGCAGGCCGCCGCAGTCGGTGACGATCGGGGCGCGCCCCGCGGCGAGCGATTCCAGCGCGATGAGCCCGAAACCCTCGAGGGCGCGCGAGGGCACCACCGTGCAGGCGGCGCGGGCGTAGAGGCGGGTCAGTTCGTCGTCGCCGACGCGGCCGGCGAAGGTGATCGTGTCGTCGTGGGCGGCGCGCACGCGCAATTCGCCTGCGGCCGTGCCGGTTCCGACGATGAGCAGTCGCGCCTCGGGGTGGCGCGCGATCACGCCCGGCCAGGCGCGCAGCAGGACGTCGATGCCCATGCGACGTTCGAGGCGGCGCACGCACAGCACGAGCGGGGCGGCGTCGGCCTGGGGCGGTTCGGGGATGGGGAACCGGTCGAGGTCCACCCCGGGCGCGATGACGGCGATCCGCTCGGCGGGCACCCGGTAGTCGGTGGCGAGCAGATCGCGAAAGCGGTCCGACAACACCACGAACCGGTCGGCGCGGGCGTAGCGCAGCCGTTCGAGAAGATATTTCGCGCGCACCGCCCGCCCGGATTCCCCGGCCGCCCGGCTCTCCCGCGCCCACGGCCCGTGGAAATGGACCACGAGCGGTCCCGGGGCCGGTGGGCCGTACAAACAGAAATGGCGATCCACGATCGTTTCCCGCGATATTTCCGTCCGGTCGAAAAACGCGCGACGCCCGCGTGCCAGGGTCGTCCCCCCGGTCGCCCCCCAGCTCCGCCCGCCCTCCGGCGCGTCCCCGAAAGCCGTTGCGGTGACCCGAATATCATCCATCCCGCGCAGCGCCCCGAACAGATCGGTGAAATACCGATTCAACCCCCCGGGACTCGCGGAAAACCATTCCGCCCCGGTCATGTGCACGCGCAGCCCTACCATACAATTCCTGAGTCGATGGATTGCCCCGGCCCCGCCCGCGACACGGACTTCCGTCCGTCAGTCAGTGTAGGACACCCGGGCCGGAAACGCGGATCGACGCGGGCCGGACCGCCCGAGCGACCATACCGACCGGAACCATGTTGGTGCGGAAGGGTTTTGGGGTCGTTGCGTAACGATCGGTGGCGTGGTGCGATGGAATGACCGATCAACCGGCGGTGTCCGGACGTGCGGAGGGAACTACACAGTGGGGAAGTTCGGTGCGCGGCCCGGGGACGGGGAGATCCGGGTCCTGGTCGAGAACGGGGAGTACTGGCTGCGCAATCGGGGGGATATCGCCATGATGGCGGTCACCGTGGAGCGGTTGCGGGAGCGGTGGGCGGGGGCGCGGATCGGGGTGCTCACCGATCAGCCGCGGATTCTGCGGGCGGTGGTGCCGGAGGCGGAGCCGATCTGTCTGGCCGGGGGCGGGCACTGGCCGGAGCGGAGTCCGTGGGATCGGCCGGTGGGGGCGGCCGTGTTGCGGTGGCGGGCGGCCACCGACGGGCCCAAGTCGCGGGTGCGCGCGCTGCGTCGGAAGGCGGTCGCCGCGGACCTCGAGCCGAGCCTGCCGTCGTTGCCCGCCGCGGCGGCCGACGCCTCGCTCGTGCTCGCACAGGGCGGCGGATACCTCACCGACGTCGACCGCTACCAGGCCCGCCGCACCCTGACGCTGCTGGAATACGCGCAATCGCAAGGCATTCCGACCGCCATGATCGGACAGGGCATCGGCCCGCTGGAGGATCCGGCGCTGCTCGACCTCGCCGCGCGGGTCCTGCCCGGCGTCGGGCTCATCGCGCTGCGGGAGGGCCGCCGCGGCCCGGCCCTGCTCGTCGATCTGGGCGTCGCGCCCGAACGCGTCCTGGTCACCGGGGACGACGCGGTGGAACTGGCCTATCGGCTGCGCCCCGACGACCTCGGCGGCGATCTCGGAATCTGTTTGCGCGTGGCCGATTACGCGCGGGTGAGCGACCACGCCCGGACGGTGCTCGGGTCACGGGTGCGGGGCCTGTCGGCCGAATTCGGCGCGCCCCTGGCCCCGCTCATCATCTCCGAGTACGACTCCGAGGACCGCCGCTGCACGCTGCCGCTGCTCGCGGGCGCCCCGCGGGTGCGCCGCCCGGCCGGGCGCGGCGCGAGCGCCGCCGACGTGGCCCGCCAGGTCTCGCGCTGCCGCGTCGTGGTGACCAGCGCCTACCATCTCGCGGTCTTCGCGCTCGCCCAAGGGGTTCCGGCCGTGGGCGTCACCGCCTCGCGCTACTACGACGACAAGTTCCACGGCCTCGCCGAGATGTTCGGCACCGGACTGGAGGTGGTCGACCTGCGCGGCGACGGCCTCGACGCGGCGCTCACCGAGGCCGTCCGCCGCCAATGGGAGCGCGCGCCCGAACTCCGGGAACCGTTGTGGCGCAAGGCCGAGGACCAGATCGCCGCGGGCCGCCGCGCCCTGGACCGCGTCTTCGGGCTCGTGGCGGACGAACCGACCATCGCACCCGCCCAGGGGGAGCTATGACGACCCTGTCGATCTGCGTACCGGCCTACAACGCCGCCCGCACCCTCGAGACCACCCTGCGCTCGATCCTCGACCAGGACCTGGACTTCGAGGTCGCCGTGCTCGACAACGCCAGCACCGACGCCACCGCCGAGATCGCGCACTCCTTCGACGACCACCGCGTGCACCCGCACCACAACGACCGCCTGCTGCCCATCGGGGAGAACTGGAACAAGGCGGTCGCGCTGTCCTCGGGCGAGCTGGTCAAGGTCGTCTGCGCCGACGACATCCTGCTGCCCGGCGCGCTGAAAGCGCAGGTCGATCTGCTGGCCGATCGCGAGATCGCCTGCGCCGCCGCCAAATTCGAGGTCATCGACGAATCCGGCGCGGTGGAGGAGACCGATCTGGGCCTGCCCGGCCTGCTCGGCCCGCAACCGGCCGGGGCGCTCATGCGCACGATCGTGCGGCGCGGCCCGGCCGACTTCGGGCCGACCGCGGCGGCGATGTTCCGCCGCCGCGACTTCGAACGCGCGGGCGGTTTCCGGGGCGATCTGGTGTTCCCGATGGACGTGGACCTGTTCGCCCGGGTCTGCGAATTCGGGCTGTTCTACGGGATGCCGGCCATCCTCGCCGCCTGGCGCAACTCCTCGTTCAACCTGTGCAGCAACACCTCCACGGTGTCCAAGCTCACCGAGATGGCGCGCTTCCATCACCGGCTGGGCCGCGAATATCCGGACCTGATCGCGGTTTCCGATGTGCTGGCCGGGGATGTGCGCCTGGTGCGCCAGGCGCTGGAACGGCTGCGGATCCGGTCGGCGGACGCGCTCAGATCGACGAGGTCGGCCCGTAGGTGATCACGGTGTCACCGCTGGCGCCGACGACCTTCACGAACGGCCGGATGGTGGTGGTTCCGAGCACCCCGGTGACCGTGCCGTGGAAGCCGGACATCTGCACGAAACCCTCGGTGCCGGAGATGTCGCCGCCCGCGCATTCGATGGTCTGGATGCCCGGCCCGAATCCGGCCTCCACCTCGACGCCGACCCGGGGGATCAGATCGAACACGTCGAGCTTGGGATCGTTGCCGAGCTCCAATTCCAGTCCGGGCGTCTGATATTGGAATCTGATCTTGCCGTTGAGCGTGGCCGGATAGCCGACCATGTAGCCGATCGTGATGTGCCCGTGCCAGTTCTCGGCCCCGGGCCCCGACACCCGGTAGCTGGCCCGCCCGTTGTGGAACCACTCGCGGGTCAGCGGATTGCCGTCCAGCGGGGCCACGAAATCGATGCGGGTGTCCTCGGAGATGGCCTCCACGGTGCGCTGACCGTGATCGACGATGCCCGCGACGCCGTCCACCCCGGCCGATGCGGTCCCGAGCCCCGCGAGCACGCCGAAGGTCGCGGCGACGGCGGCGGCTGTGGTCCGCGCGGCGGCGCGGGTGTGCTTGCTGTAGTTCATGTTCCGACTCCCTCATCCTCGGGCGCGTTGTGCCGCCGCGCCGAAAGTTGCTGCCGGTCCGTACCGACTGTTCCTCCCGCACCGGTCGCGGTGCGGCCCCGTCCGTCGAGCATCCTGCGCGTCCGCACGTCACGGCGGGCGCGGGACCTCCGTCACCCATCGGCCGCGCAGCGCGGGCAGCGCCGCGTCGACCTCGCGCGCCAGATCCGGCAGCGTGAGCAGGACCCGATCGGGTTGCGCCGCAACCAGTTCCGCCGGTCCGATGATCGGGATGTCGGTGCCGGGCATCCGGCGGCCGCGCTTGGCGGGGGAGGCGTCGGCCACCCCGGCCAGCAGCGACCGCCGCAGCCCGGCGCGGGCGAACAACGCCACCGCGCGCGAGGCCGCGCCGTAGGCGTGGACGCGGTGACCCGCCGCGGCCTCGCGCTCGAGCCAGCACCGCAGGTGCTCGGCCTGCCGGTCGGCCTCGGCCTGCAATCGCGACAGCACGGCCGGATCGGTGAGCCCGGTCTCGGCGTCGAGGACGCGGCGCACCCGCGCGTCGGGTGCGGCCCGCCACGGCACGAACGCCGCCAGGACCGTGCCGCCGTAGAGGTCGAACTCCCACGCCGTCGCCGGGCGCAGGCCCGCCCCCGCCAGCAGCCGGGCGAGCGCGGTCAGCGAGTAGTACGCGAAATGCCCGTGCCGCAGCGCGTTCCACTGACCCTGGGCGAGGATCGCGCCGAGCCGATGGAACTGGACCAACAGCACCCCGCCCGGGCGCAGCGCGTCCGCGCGTTCGGCGGCCGCGGCGCGCTGATCGGGGGCGTGCATGAGCCCGAAGCCGTCCACCACGACATCCGCCGTCGCGTCCGGACTCTCGACGCCGCCGTGCGCCGCGAGCAGCGGCAGCCAGGTGCCGCCGTGCGGACTGCCGAACTCGCGGACCGTGCGGTCGCGCAGGATGCCGGTGGCGGCGATCCGGGTGACCGCGTCGACGGCCTGCTCCCGCAGCGCCCGCGGCTCCACCCCGCGCGGTTCGTCGGTGACGGTGTCGTCCTCGGCCAGCTGCGCCAGCCCGCACCGCTCGCACAGCACCATGGCGAGCGGATAGAGCGGATCGTCTTCGGCCGTTCCGTCGCTCGGAAAGTGGTCGGCCGCAGGCATTTTCCCGAGGTCGAGCACCTCGGTGAGCCGATCGGACCCGCACGCGCGGCACCCGCGGCTCATGACACCATGTCCCCGTGCGCATCGAATCCGCCGAACTGGCCGACGTGCTGGTCCTGACCCCGCGGCCGCATCGCGACGCGCGCGGGCTGTTCACCCGCACCTTCGACGCGGTCGAGTTCGGCGCCCACCTCGGGCGACCCGGCGCGGCCGCCGCCTTCGTCCAGGACTCGCAGTCGCGCTCGGTGCGCGGCGTGGTCCGGGGACTGCACGGCCGGTCCGGGCGCGGCGAGGCCAAGCTCGTGCGGTGCGCGCACGGCGCGGTGCACGACGTGCTCGTCGACATCCGGCCGCAGTCGCCGACCTTCGGCCGCGCCCAGGCGTTCCTGTTGGACGACAACGACTTCCGGCATCTGTACGTGCCCCCCGGTTTCCTGCACGGTTTCCAGGCGCTCACCGACGTCGCCGACGTGTGCTACCGCATCGACCGCCCGCACGACCCGGCCGAGGACCTCGCCGTCGCCCACGACGACCCGGACCTGGGCATCGCCTGGCCGCTCCCGGTCACCGTGATGTCGGAGCGGGATCGGGCCGCCGGAAGCTGGGCCGAACTCCTCGCCTCGCCGCACCTCACGCCCCGATCGTGACGCGGCGCAGCGAATCGTCCAGCGCGCCCGCGGATTTGCGTTCGCGCAGCCGGGCCAGCCGGGTGAAGCGCTCGGCGAAGTCGGCGGCGGTGAGCCCCCGGGCGCGGTACTCCCGGGCCAGTTCCGCCGCGCCCGCCGCGACGCTCCAGCGCGCGGCGAACCCCAATTCGGTGCGGGCGCGGGCGAAGTCGACCCGGTACGAGCGCGGGTCCGCGCCGGTCTCGCCGGTGATCACCAGTTCCGAACCCGGGACCGCCTCCACCACGGCCGCCGCGATCTGCGCGACGGTCAGATTGTTCGACTCGTCGCCGATGTTGTAGGCGCGCGCGGAGATTCGCGCCGCGGGCGCGGTGAGACAGGCGGCGAAGGCGTCCGCGATATCGGCGGCGTGCACCAGCGGCCGCCACGGCGTGCCGTCCGACAGCACCCGCACCTGCCCGGTGAGCACCGCGTACCCGACCAGATTGTTGAGCACGATATCGGCGCGCGGCCGCGGCGAGAACCCGAACGCGGTCGCGTTGCGCAGGAACACCGGGCAGAAATCGGCGTCGGCGAGCGCGGCCACATCGTCCTCCACGCGCACCTTGCTCTCCGCATAGGGGGTCAGCGGCCGCAGCGGCGCGTCCTCGCCGACCAGCTCGGCCCCGGCCGCGCCGTACACCGAACACGTACTGGCATACAGGAATCGGCGCACCCCGGCCGCCTTGGCGAGGCGGGCCAGCCGCACCGAGGCGTGATAGTTGATGTCGTAGGTGATCCGCGGGGCCAGCGCGCCCAGCGGGTCGTTCGACAGCGCCGCCAGATGCACCACCGCGTCGAATCCAGCGAGCTGATCGGCGGTCACCTCCCGCAGATCCACGCCGAGCCCCGGCGGATCGGGCGGGGCCTCGCCCAGCACGCAGTCGGCGAACCAGCCGACGTCCAGGCCGGTCACCTCGTGCCCGGCCGCGGCCAGCACCGGGGCCATGACCGTGCCGAGATAACCCTGATGTCCGGTGAGCAGTACCCGCATTTCACACACCTCCGAAGACGACGGCGGCCTTGTCGACCACGAACGCCTCGGCGTACCGGGCGCGGCACTGCACCCCGCGCAGTCGGGCCAGGCCGAGGAAGGACTCGCCGTCGAACCAGTCCCTGTCCTGTTGCGAGGGATAATGTTTCGACAGCAGCTCCGCCTTGCGCACCGCGACGGGTTCGGGCAGCGGATGGAACAGCGTGGGCCGCGGCGTATCGGTCTCCCATTTGAGGATCTCGTAGCCGAGCACCAGATGGTCGCGGAATTCGGTGGGCGCGAGCTCGGCCAGCAACCGGTGGTCCTGATGGGCGTCGCCGGGCTGGGGCGCGAACACCAGATCCGGCGCGCAGCCGCGGGCGAACGCGGCCACCGCGGCCTTCACCTCGGCCCAGTGCGCGGGCGTGCGCCCGTCCGGGAACGAGGCCACGGTCAGGTCGAGATCGCTTGCGGGACAGAACGCTTCGAGCGCGGCCCGTTCCTCGTCCGCGCGGTCGGTGCCGCCGCCGCACAACACCAGCGCGCGCACCCGCAGCCCCGGCGTCGCCTCGGCGAGGACGAGCAGGGTGCCGCCCGCGCCGATCGCCAGATCGTCGCAGTGCGCGCCCAGCAGCGCGATCTCGCGGACCTCGCCACGCAGGGTCAGCACGGCGCCCCGTCGCGCTCCCACACCATCCACGGCCGCCGCCCGGAGTGGTAGGCGGCGTCGAGTTCGGCGCGTTCCTTGAAGGTGTCGGCGGGTTTCCAGAAGCCCAGGTGCTGATAGCCGATCAGCCGTCCCTGGGCGGCGAGCGCGCCGCACACGTCCTCGACCAGATCCCCGCCCGGCGGCAGCAGTTCGAAGATCTCCTGGCCGAGCACGAAATAGCCGCCGTTCTCCCAGATCGGCAGCCGCGACACCGGGGTGATGCGCTCCACGCCGCCCGCGGAGTTCACGTCCACGCAGTGGAACGACGACTGCGGCGGGACGATCATCATGGAGGCGGCCGCGTCGGCGGCCACGCATTTGTCGATCATCTCGTCCAGCGGCGCGTCGGTGAGCACGTCGGCGTAGTTGGCGAGGAAGTACCGTTCCCCGGCCAGATGCTCGCGCACCCGCCGAAGTCGTTCGCCGATGGCCGATTCCAGTCCGGTGTCGACGAAGGTGATCGTCCAGTCGCTGATGTCGGAGGCCAGCAGTTCGACCTTGCCGTCGCGGATGACGAAATCGTTGGACACCGACTCCTGATAGGTCAGGAAGAAGTTCTTGATGTGGTTGGCGCCGTAGCCCAGGCACAGCACGAAATCCTTGTGGCCGTAGTGCGCGTAGTAGCGCATCACGTGCCAGATCAGCGGGCGCGGGCCCACCAGCTGCATCGGCTTGGGCACCGGATCCTCGGCCCCGCCGCGCATGCGCATGCCGTAGCCGCCGCAGAACAGAACGACCTTCACGAGTGACTCCCTGCTGTGCGCGCCCGATGCAGTGTGGGCAGCGGATAGATCAGCTCCCCGCCCCAGTCGCCGACGTGGCGCAGCTGGGCGGTGATCTCGGCCTCGAGATTCCACGGCAGCACCACCACCACGTCCGGCCGGTCCGCGTCGAGGCGTTCGGGCGGATGGATCGGGATGCGGGTGCCGGGGGTGTAGCGGCCGTGCTTGTACGGATTGCGATCGACGGTGTAGGACAACAGATCCGGGCGGATACCGCAGTAGTTGAGCAGGGTGTTGCCCTTGCCGGGCGCACCGTAGCCGACCGCGCGGCGGCCGTCGGCGCGACAGTCCAGCAGGAAGCGCAGCAGCTCGGCGCGGACCCGTTCGGCGCGCGGCCGCAGCTCGGAATAGCCCGCGACATCGTGTAATCCGGCCGCGGCCTCGGCCCGCAGGAGTTCGGCCACGCTCGGGCGCACCCGCGCGACCGGATCCGGGCGCGCCCACAGCCGCAGCGAACCGCCGTGCGTGGGCAGCGTTTCCGCGTCGACGACGGTCAGCCCCGCCGTGGCGAGGGCGCGCTGGGCCGACAGCACGGTGTAGTACTGGAAGTGTTCGTGGTAGACGGTGTCGAACTGGCCCAGCCGCACCAGATTCAGCGCGTGATGCACCTCGATGGTGACCCAGCCGTCGTCGGCGACCAGATCGCGCAGCGCGCGGGTGAAGCCGAGCAGATCCGGGACGTGCGCGTAGACGTTGTTGGCCACCACCAGATTCGCCGGTCCGTGCTCGGCGCGGATCTCCCGGGCCAGGTCCTCGGTGAGGAACGCGGTCCGGGTGGGCACGCCCCGGTCCCGGGCGGCCGCGCCCACGTTCACCGAGGGTTCGACGCCCAGGCAGCGGATGCCCGCGGCGGCCACGTGCTGGAGCAGATACCCGTCGTTGCTGGCGACCTCGATCACGAAAGAGTCTGCGCCCAGGCCGAGTTCGGCGATCGCGCGGCCGACGAAGGTGCGCGCGTGCCGCACCCAGCTGTCGGAGTAGGAGGAGAAGTAGGCGTACTCGGTGAACGTCTCCTCCGGCGTGATGAGCGGAGGCAGTTGCAGCAGCAGGCATTTCGCGCACAGCCGCAGATGCAGCGGGAAGGTCGCCTCGGGGAGGTCGAGTTCGGCCGCGGTCAGGAACTTCTCACAGGGCGGGGTGGCCCCGAGGTCGAGCACGCTCACCAGATCATCGGAATCGCACAGGCGGCACCGCACGAGGAATTCCCCACCTTTCGCCGAGCCGGGATCGTCGGCGGAACCGCCGAACGAAAGAGTGCGTCGACGTCGACCTCGCTTACGTTACAACACCTTTCGGCAGGGTCACGGTGAGACCACGAGGACTTTCCCGCGAGTTCCGGTCGGTTTTCGCCCCCGAAATCCCCAGTGTTCCAACAGCTATCGGGCAAACGCTTCGGAACAGAAAGGTTGTTTCTGTATACAACGGCCGATGGCCCGGGGAACCAGCAACGAACCCCTTCCGGGGGTGAATGGGGGAAGTTATCGAAAACCGGTTGGTTTGTTTTTGGCTACCGCCGAGATACGCTGGGGCCGAGGCAGATTCGTCGCACGCCGGGCGCTTGTGAGCCGTAACATTCGGAACCTGGGCGGCGAAACATCGTCGTCCCGTCGGTTGTCATGGCCCGATGCCCTTGGGGGACCGGTCAGCGGGGATCGGAACGGAGCCGAGTTCTCCCATGGGGGAGGTGCGTTCAATCATGAGTTTCGAACTCCGCGCGGGTACGCCCACGCGCCCGGCGATCCCGCCGCGCTCCGAGCGCGAGCGGTGGCAGATCGAGTACGCCCGGCGATTGTGGCTGGGCGACCTCGCCGTCGTCGGGCTGGCGGTGGCCGCCGCGCAGGTGATCCGCTTCGGCGGACCCGCGGACCCACCGCTGGCGGTGTCGCTACCGGTGGAGGTGCGCTACACCGTCGTCTCGGTGTTGCTCGGCGCGGCGTGGGCGGTGTTCCTCGCCGTCTCGGGCAGTCGTTCACCGCGCGTGATCGGTTCCGGCACAGAGGAATACCGCCGGGTGGTGGCGGCGACGCTGCGACTGTTCGGCGCGATCGCCATCGGTTCGCTGCTGTTCCGCTTCGATATCGCGCGCGGCTATCTGGCGATCGCGCTGCCGCTCGGCGTGCTCGGGCTGATGGTGCAGCGGCGGGTGTGGCGCGGCTGGGTGACCCGGCGGCGCAAGGCGGGCGGCTACCGCACCCGGGTGCTGGTGGTCGGCGGGCGGAGCTCGGCGGGGGCCATGGTCACCGCCTTCTCCCGCGATCCGGGATCGGGCCATCAGGTCGTCGGCGTGTGTACGCCCGATGACTCGGAATCCGTTCTGGCCGTGGGGGATCGGGAGGTGCCGGTGGTCGGTGACGACCGGTCGGTGGCGGCGGCGGTGCGGCTCACCGGGGCCGACACCGTCGCGATCACCGCCACCGAACATCTGGGCCCGGCCGATCTGCGGCATCTGGCGTGGGAACTCGACCCGCTCGGGGTGGAACTGGTGGTGGCGCCCGGACTGGTCGACATCGCGGGGGCGCGGCTCACCCACCGCTTCGTCGCGGATATGCCGATGCTGCACGTGGGCAGGCCGCAGTACGGGCGGGCCAGCTCGATCGGCAAGTCCGCCTTCGACTTCTGCTTCGCCGCGGCGGCGGTGTTCGCGATCGCCCCGGTGTTGCTGGCCATCGCGGTCGCGGTGAAGGCCACCAGCGCCGGGCCGGTGTTCTACCGCTCCGAGCGGATCGGCCGCGACGGCCGGCCGTTCCGGATGATCAAGTTCCGCAGCATGTACGCCGACGCCGACCGGCACATCAGCGCGCTCATCGACGCCAACGGCGGCAACCCGCTGTTCTTCAAGCTGCGCGACGATCCGCGCATCACCCCGGTGGGCCGGATCATCCGCAAGTTCTCCCTCGACGAGCTGCCGCAGTTCTTCAATGTGCTGCGCGGGGAGATGAGCGTGGTCGGTCCGCGCCCGCAGGTGCGCCGCGAGGTCGAGTCCTACGACGGGGTCATGCGCCGCCGGTTGCTGGTCAAGCCCGGCCTCACCGGGTTGTGGCAGGTGAGCGGGCGCTCGGACCTGTCGCTCGAGGATTCGATGCGGCTGGACCTGTCCTATGTGGAGAACTGGTCGATGGTGATGGACCTGCTGCTCATCGCGAAGACGATCGGCGCGGTGACCCGCGGCGACGGGGCGTACTGAGGTCTTGTGAACATTATTTACTAATAGGTGTTCACAAAAGCTCTGTGATGTGGTTCACTCCAGTGGAACGTGTTCCAAAGGAGGTTCCGTGTCCGCTCCGTCCATCTCGCACGACTTCGACTTCACCGATCCCGACCTGCTGGCCCGCCGGTTGCCCATCGAGGAGTGGGCGGAGCTGCGCCGCGCCGCCCCGGTCTGGTGGGTCGACCAGCCCGACGGGGTCAGCGGTTTCGACGACGGTGGTTACTGGGTGGTGTCCAAACTCGAGGACATCAAGGAGATCTCGAAGAACTCCGAGCTCTACTCCACCCACGAGAACACCGCGGTGATCCGCTTCAACGGCGACATCGCCCGCGAGGAGATCGACATCCAGCGGGCCATGCTGGTGAACACCGACCCGCCCGCGCACGACAAGCTGCGCCGCATCATCTCCCGCGGTTTCACCCCGCGCGCGGTGGAGAGCCTGCGCGCGGCGCTGACCGAGCGCGCCGCGCGAATCGTCCACGAGGCCAAGGCGACCGGCGGCGGCGACTTCGTCAAGCAGGTCGCCTGCGAGCTGCCGTTGCAGGCCATCGCCGAACTGCTGGGCGTGCCGCAGGAGGACCGCAACAAGCTGTTCGACTGGTCCAATCAGATGATGGGCTACGACGATCCGGACTTCGACGGCAACCATCGGGTCGCCACCGCCGAGGTCATGGGCTACTCCTGGAACCTGGCCGAGGAACGCCGCAAGTGCCCGGCCGACGACATCGTCAGCAAGCTCGTCACCGCCGACATCGACGGCGAGGCACTGGGTTCCGACGAATTCGCCTGGTTCGTGATCTTGCTCGCGGTCGCGGGCAACGAGACGACCCGCAACGCCACCACGCACGGCATGAAGGCGTTCGTGGACTTCCCCGAGCAGTGGGAGCTGTACAAGGCCGAGCGCCCGCGCACCGCGCCCGACGAGATCGTGCGCTGGGCCACCCCGGTGATCGCCTTCCAGCGCACGGCGTTGGCCGATCACGAACTCGGCGGGCAGCAGATCAAGAAAGGCCAGCGCGTCGGCCTGTTCTACGCCTCGGCCAATTTCGACGAGGAGCACTTCGACAAGCCCTTCGACTTCGACGTGCTGCGCAACCCCAACCCGCACGTCGGCTTCGGCGGCACCGGCACGCACTACTGCGTGGGCGCGAATCTGGCTCGGCTGCAACTGGATCTGATCTTCAACGCCATCGCCGACGTCATGCCGAACCTGCGCCAGATCTCCGAGCCCACCCGCCTGCGCTCGGGCTGGCTCAACGGCATCAAGAACTGGCAGGTCGCTTACGAGTGAGCTGCCCGCGAGCGCACCGCGAACCGGCAGGTCCCCTGCGAGTGAGCCACTCGTGACCGCATCACGAACCGGCAGGTCACCTGAGAGTGAGTTGTCCAGGGCCGCTAGGCTCGGACGGGTGAGCGAGCCGGCGCGGAGGGGCCGGGTGCCCGCGGTCAGCGACGCGGACATCCGGCGAGTGGCGAGAACCCTTCTGGTGCACCAGGGTCCGGAGGCGGTGACCCTGCGCGCGATCGCGCGCGAACTCGGGATCACCGCCCCCGCCCTGTACCGGTACTACGCCTCCCGGGAGGAGCTCGTCGCCGCGCTGCGCCTGGACATCTGCGCGGATCTGGCCGAGGAACTGGCGAGTCAGGTGGCCGAGCTGCCCGACGACGGCATCGTGCAATTGTTCGCCATCTGCAAGGGTTTTCGGCGCTGGGCGCTGGACCACGCGCACGAGTTCACCCTCGTGTTCGCCTCCCCGGCGGGCGCGGGCACCAGCGCCATGCGGCAGTTCGACGAACCGTTCGGGCGGATCTTCCTCGCCGCGGCCGGGCGGCTGCTGGCCGCCTACGACATCGTCACGCCCTCGGCCGACGTCATCCCGGAGGCGTTGCGGGAGGACCTGATCGGATTCCAGGGCGCGCTGCTCGGCATCACCGAGCGCAAGTTCCCCGCCGAGAAACTCGACCTCGGGGTCACCTACCTGATGATCCAGTTCTGGGCACGGCTCTACGGGCACGTGACCCTCGAGGTGTTCGGCAACTACCCGATGCCGGTCAGCGATCCCGACGCGCTGTTCGACGCGACACTGGCCGATCTCGCCCGGACCATCGGCCTGACCCCCGGACCGGCCTAGCGATTCGACGCGATCACCGGTCGCCGAATCCCGCGGAACCGCTTGAGGATTCGCGGCTGCCGCAGGAAACGCGCGATCCACTCGCCGAGCGTCACCCCGGCCGCCAGCGCGCAGCCGACCGCGAACGAGGCCAGCAGCTGACTCAACCCCATCAGCAACTGATCGTTGAGCAGCGCCGACAGGCCGCGATACACCTTCAGACCCGGCAACAGCGGGGTGATCCCGGCCATCGCCACGACCAGCGGGGGAGTGAGCGAGCGACGGGCCATCAGACCACCCGCGAGACCGACGACCGTCGCGGCGAACCCCGAGGACACCACCGGACCGAAACCGGCCGCCTCGGCCAGCACGTAACACACCGTCGCGGCCGCACCGCTCAACCCCGCCGCGGCCAGCGCGCGGCGCTCGGCGTAGCAGGCCAGCGCGAAGGCCAGGGCCGCGATCGCACCGGCCAGCACTTGCATCCCCAGATTCGAGATGCCGGTGGAGGAGTACATATCGATCGTCGGCGACACCGCGTGCGCCATCTCCGCCACCCGCAACGCCAGCGCGACCCCGGCGATGATGCCGCCGGTCATCATCATCACCTCGAGCATGCGCGCGGCCGCGGTGATCGGCGCCCCGGTGATCGCGTCCTCGACCGAGCCGACCAGCTGTAAACCACTGAGCAGCACCGTGATTCCCGCCGCGACGATGAGCGAGGGATTGGCCTCGATGCGTCCGGCGAAGGTGGCCAGCAGGATCGCGGGCGCGGTCGCGATCGCCCCGCCCGCCATGGCCTGGAAGAAGAACGGCAGCCCGAGCCGGTTGAAGACCCGGTTGGTGCGGTCGATGAGCGCGGTGGCGACGAAACTGACCGACGCGACCAGCGTCCCGCCCCCGAGCAGCACCGCGATGGCCGCGGCCATGAGCGACCAGCCGAGGGTCGCCACCCAGCGGCTGTACGGATGCGGCGCACAGCAGATCCGATCGAGATAGGCGTGCGCCTCCTCGGGCGGGACGACCTCGCGGCGGATGCGCCGGGTCAGCCGGTCCACCGCGGCGAGCCGGGT
This sequence comes from Nocardia sp. NPDC003482, assembly GCF_053588115.1. Taxonomy (NCBI): domain Bacteria; kingdom Bacillati; phylum Actinomycetota; class Actinomycetes; order Mycobacteriales; family Nocardiaceae; genus Nocardia; species Nocardia sp. NPDC003482. The sequence continues at coordinate 35,404 of NZ_JBSFPI010000026.1, read as the reverse complement.
GAAGTCCAGCGAACGATAGTTGACCACCCGCATGGTGCTCGCGGGCGGCAGCGACGGGCCGCGGTCGGCGGAGATGCGGATCGCGTTGTAGGTCACATCGATATCGATCTGCGACAACCCGTAGGTGGAGGCGATGAACTCGACCTGGGTGGTGGTGTCCATCACCGACGTGCCCGAGGCGAGCACCACGTCGCCGACGCGTTCGGCCAGGTCCAGCACCTGGGTCACGCGGGCGTCGTCGGTGAGATCGATGGGCTGCAACGGCGTCGGCGCCGGGACGACGGCGTCGACGGTCGCCTGCCGCTCGGCCACCAACCGGCCCACGACACGACCTGCCCAATGCCGCAGCCGGGTCTGCGGATCCGGTGGCGGCAGCACCTGGATCGGCTGGGTCATCACCTCATCGCTCATACTTCGCCAAGTTAGCGACGTGTTACACAATCGTCAGCTCCGCGTACCGACACGTGAGGCCGATCACGGGTGTCACCGGTTCGCTCGTGGTTATCTTCGGATTATGGCGACCGGAGGCAAGACCCCAGCGGAACATCTACGAGCGGCACTCGACGGCCCCTGGGGCGAGGTGCGCGAGCAGGCCCGGCGGCAGCTCGACGACGATCGACTGTTCGGCGATCCCTACCTCGACTACAAGGCCGCGCGGGCGCGGGTGCTCGACCAGATGCGGCTGGTCTCCGAATTCGGTCTCGCCGAGAAGGGTTTCCGGCTCGAGAACGGCGGCACCGGCGAACCGGGCGCGGCGGTCACCGGCCTGGAGATGCTGGCCTACACCGATCTGTCGCTGTGGGTGAAGTGCGGCGTGCAGTGGGGGCTGTTCGGCGGGGCCGTGGAGAACCTGGGCACCGAGCGGCACCGGGACGTGGTCAAGCGGCTGCTGTCGCTGGACCTGCTGGGCTGCTTCGCCATGACCGAATCCGGGCACGGCAGCGACGTCGCCAATCTGGAGACCACCGCGACCTACGATCCCGCGACGCGAGAGTTCGTGGTGCACAGCCCGACCGCGTCGGCGCGCAAGGACTATATCGGCGGCGCGGCCGAGCACGCCCGGATGGCGGCGGTGTTCGCGCAGCTGATCACCGGCGGCCAGAGTCAGGGCGTGCACTGCTTCCTGGTGCCCATCCGCGACGAGGCGGGTAACGACCTGCCCGGCGTCACCACCTCCGATTGCGGTCTCAAGGGCGGGCTGCCCGGGGTCGACAACGGCCGAATCATGTTCGACCACGTGCGAATTCCGCGCGAGAACCTGCTCAACCGGTACGCCGACGTCGAACCTGACGGCACCTACCGCTCCGATATCGAGAACCCGAGCCGCCGCTTCTTCACCACGCTCGGCACGCTGGTGCGCGGGCGGATCAGCGTGGGCGGCGCGGCCGCCGCGGCGGCCCGGGTGGCGTTGAGCATCGCGCTGCGCTACGCGGAGAAGCGCCGGCAGTTCAGCGATCCGGAGACCGGCGAGGAGATCGTGCTGCTGGACTACCGCAGCCATCAGCGCCGGTTGCTGCCGCTGGTGGCGCGCTCGTTCGCGCTGGCCTTCGCGCAGAATGATCTCGTGCGGCGCATGCACGCCATCCAGACCGGGCAGGATCTCGACCCCACCGCGCAGCGCGCGCTGGAGAAGCGGGCGGCCGGACTCAAGGGCGCGCAGACCCGCCACGCCACGGTGACCATCCAGGAGTGCCGCGAAGCCTGCGGCGGCGCGGGCTATCTCACCGAGAACCGGCTGGTGACGCTGAAGGCCGACACCGACGTGTTCACCACCTTCGAGGGCGACAACCTGGTGCTCACCCAGCTCGTCGCCAAGGAACTGCTCACCGCCTACGCCGACGAGGTCCGCGATCTGGACGCCATGGGCTGGGTGCGCTTCGCCGCCACCATGGCCCGCGACGTGGTGCGCGAGAGTTCCGGTGTGCGCCAACTGATCCAGCGGTTGCGCGACCGCTCCGACGAGGGCATCGACGACGGCGATCTGGCGCGGCGCTCGGTGCAGTTGCAGCTGTTCGCCGATCGCGAGGACTATCTCGTCCGCACCGCCGCGCACCGGCTGCGGGCCCGCGCGCAGGACACCAACCCGTTCGAGGCGTTCAACAACGCGCAGGACCACATCCTGCTGGCAGGCGAGGCGCACATCGAGCGGTTGATCCTGGAGGCGTTCATCGAGGGCATCGCGGGCATCGACGATCCGGAGGCGCGCGAGCTGGCCGAGACGGTGTGCGATCTGTTCGTGTACGCGAGCATCGAGCAGAACCAGGCGTGGTACATCATGCACCGCTTCATGTCGGTCGACCGCGCCAAGACGGTTCGGCGCGGGGTGAACGAGCTGGTGGACCGGCTGCGCCCGCACGCTCCGACCCTGGTCGAGGCGCTCGGCGTGCCCGAATCCCTGTTGCACGCGGCCATGCTCGACGACCCGAGCTCCCATCAGGGCGAATAGGTGCGGTGGCTCGTCGCGGTGGCGGCCGGTGCGCTGACCACCGCGCTGCTGCCGTTGGGTTTTCCCGCGAACGGCGGACCCACCGACCTCGATCGGGCCGTGGGTGCGGAGGTCGACCGCACGGTCGGCCCAAGCGTGCTCGACGCGCTGGTCGTGCCGAGCAACGGCTATGTCGTGCTGCCGTTGCTGGCGCTGGCCGCGCTGTGGTGCGCGCTGCGGCGACGGTGGTGGGCGGTGGCCTTTCTGCTGGTGGTGCCGGAGCTGGTGGTCGCGGTCAACACCTGGCTGCTGAAACCTTTGTGGCACCGGCACTTACACGACTACCTGGCGTATCCGAGCGGGCACACGGTCCAATTCGTCGCGGTCGCAACGGCTTTCGTGTTGGTGCTGGAGCGTGCGCGGGCGCGGATCGTTGCGGCCGCGGTGGCGGTGGTGGTGCTCGCCGGGGTGGCCGTGGGCATGGTGGGGCTGGGCTACCACTACCCGACCGACGTGCTGGGCGGCGCGGGCGCGGCGATCGCGCTGGTGACCGCGAGTTACGGTGCGGCCGTGGCGATCAGGGCGCGTAGGTCAGCAGCACCGACACCACGAACCAGATCGCCCACGCCGCCGCGACCAGCATCCCCAGGGCCATCGTGACGCGCAGGAACGTGCGGCCCATATCGATCTTCTCGTGCTCGCGCGGGTACAGCTGCCACGGGCTGTACCAGGGCGCGGAGAAGGCCAGCCCGCTCGTTCCGCCCGCGGCGGCCATGGCCTGCTGCTGTTCGTGATACGCCTCGGCCTGCGCCTGCTGCGGGCCGCCGTACCACAGCGTGATGTCGACCGTGCCGCCGAAGCCCTCGCCGACCAGATCCTGCGGGGACGGCAGATACGGCAGGATGGCCAGGCCGCGGAACGCCAGCGCCACGTCGTTGACCGTCCACTGGGCGCGGCCCTGCGAGGCGAGGTTGTTGAGGTAGGCGGCGAACCGGTTGCGGTCGTCGCCGACGATCACCTCGAAACTCGGATCGTTCCACAGTTGGCGCACCCGCAGATTCGCGCCGCTCGGCGGGACGACCAGCACCACGCCGTGCACCACCCGCTGGCCGAGGCCGCGCTCGGCCAGCCAGCTCTGCAACGCGAAGGTGTGCTCGCGCGACTGGTCCAGCGGCGTGCCGCGATCGGTGCCCTCGAGCGTCACCACCTGACTGCCCACCCGCCACGGACCGTTCAGCGGCACCTCGAGTTCGCCGCTGACGTTCTCCACCAGCGTCTCGGTCTCGATGATCACGCAACTGGTCGGCGTCCAGATGATCGCGTCGAACCGGTGCAGGCGTTCGGCGTAGAACAGGCTGACGTTCACCGTGGCCACGCCGTGCGGATCGCCGGGCCCCTTCCAGGTGCGCAGCCAGTCGATCAGCACCCGCTCGGCTCGGGTGCCGGTGGGATTCTGCACTCGCACCAGCATTGCGGCCCGCCCTTCCCGTCGACACTCGGTACCGAAAGCATATGTGGCCGGGCGGGTTCCGGTGGGATCCCGCGTCCGCCGGGTATGTCAGACGGTCGGCACGCGGGGGTCGGCGGGGCTGATCGGCAGGCGCAGGGCGCCGAAGGCCGTGTCGGGCACGGTCGGCCGCGCGGGCGCGACGGGCCGGATGCGGCGGTAGGGGCGGCCCAGTTCCGGACGCGGATCGGGCTGACCCTTGTTGGGCCAGAAGGCCATCGCGCGTTCGGCCTGCGCGGTGATGGTCAGCGACGGGTTCACCCCGAGGTTCGCGGTGACCGCCGAACCGTCGGCCACGTGCAGGCCGGGATGGCCGAATACGCGCTGATACGGATCCACCACACCGCTCTCCGGGCCCTCGCCGATCACGCAGCCGCCGATGTAGTGCGCGGTGGCCGGGATGTTCACCACGTCGAGGAACAGCCCGTGCACATCGCCGTCGACCTTCTCGCCGAAGCGGCGAGCGATGTCGTGCGCCAACGGAATCCACGTCGGGTTCGGCTCCCCGGTGCCCTGCCGCGTCTTCAGCTGTCCCCAGCGCCGGAACGAGGTCAGCGAGTTGTCCAGCGACTGCATCACCAGCAGGATCACCGACTTCTCCGACGCCCGGCGGGCATTGAGGCTGCGCAGGAACACCAGCGGCCGGGTGAACATCGCCAGCAGGAACCGCAGGAACCGGAACGCCCCGCCGTCGACCATCGGCACCGACATCGGGAACAGCGCGTTCTGCCCCTTGCCGTAATGGCACACCTCGATGTGGGTGTCGGGCTCGGGATGGATCGACGAGGTGATCGCGATGCCCTCGGCGAAATCGGCGCGGGTGCCGCTGACCACGTTGAGGATCGCCTCGGAGTTCGAGCGGGTCAGCTCGCCCAGCCGCGGCGACAGATTCGGCAGCACCCGCTCGTCGCGCATCTTGTGCAGCAGCTTCTGGGTGCCCAGCGCGGCGGCCGCGAACACCACCTGTTCGGCGGTGAAGGTCTTGCGCTGCTTGCGAATCCAGCGATCCGAGCGCACGGTCTCGATGGCGTACCCGCCCTTGAGCATCGGCCGCACCTTGGTCGCGGTGGTCAGCTCGAAGACCGTGGCCCCGGCCTGCTCGGCGAGGTAGAGGTAGTTCGTGGGGGTGGTGTTCTTGGCGTTGTGCGGGCAGCCGGTGAAGCAACGCGCGCAATGGATGCAGCCGCTGCGGCGGGGGCCCGCCCCGCCGAAGTACGGATCGTCCACCTCCTCGCCCGGAGCGGCCTCGTTGAAGAACACGCCCACATTGGTCGGGTGGTAGGTGTCGCCCACCCCGAGGTCGTCGGCGATCGAGCGGATCACCTCGTCGGCCGGGGTGACCCGCGGATTCGGCGCGACGCCGAGCATGCGCTTGGCCTGGTCGTAGTAGGGCGCGAGCTCGGCGCGCCAATCGGTGATGTGGGCCCACTGCCGATCGTCGTAGAACGCGGGCAGCGGTTCGTAGAGGGTGTTGCCGTAGATCAGCGAACCGCCGCCGACCCCGGCCGCGGAGAACACCGCGCACTTGCCGAGCACGCTGATCCGCTGCGGACCGGTCAGGCCCAGTCGCGGGGCCCAAAGGGATTTGCGCACATTCCAATTCGTCTTCGGGATGGCCTCGGCCGGCCAGCGGCGGCCGGATTCCAGCACGGCCACCCGGTAGCCCTTCTCGGTCAGCCGCAGGGCGCTCACGCTCCCGCCGAACCCGGAGCCGATCACCACCACGTCGTAGTCGAAGTCGGGCATGGACTTCCTCTCCCTCGATTGCCGACTCACCTTAACCTGTCGCCGCAACCCCTCCGGCGTGCCCGAATGGCGGCCCCCGCGCGATTCGGGTATGCAACAGGCTGTGACCACCGAACCCGCCGGAGATCCGGGCGACCGCGTCCTCACCGTGCCCAACGCGCTGAGTGTGCTGCGGTTGATCGGGGTTCCGGTGCTGCTGTGGCTGTTGCTGATCGAGCACGCCAACGGGTGGGCCTTCGCCCTGCTGATCGTCAGCGGGCTCACCGACTTCCTGGACGGCAAGCTGGCCCGGCTGCTGGACCAGTCCTCGCGGCTGGGCGCGCTGCTGGACCCGTTCGTGGACCGGCTGTATCTGGTGGCGACCGTGCTCGGGCTGCTCGTGCGCGGCATCCTGCCGTGGCCGTTCGTGGTGATCCTGCTCGCCCGCGACGCGATCCTCACGCTCACGCTGGCGATCTACCGCCGCCGCGACCTCCCGCCGCCGGAGGTGATCTATCTCGGCAAGGCGGCCACGTTCGCGCTGATGTCCGCGTTGCCGTGGCTGCTGGCGGGCGAAATGGATTGGGGCGCGGCCGGATTCGGCCGGGCCTTCGGCTGGGCGCTGCTGCTGTGGGGCACGGCGGCCTACGTCTGGACCGGGCTGTTGTACGTCGGCAAGGCGGTGGCGGTGGCCCGGGCGATACCGGCCGTCGGACCCCCGAGCGGGGAGCCGATAAAGTGATCACGACGCGGCCGAGAAACGAGCCCTCGAAAGGATTGCACCTGTGACCTCAGTTCCCGAGGATCTGCGCTACACCGAGGAGCACGAATGGGTGCTCCGGGTGGACGCGACCCGCGTGCGCGTGGGCATCACCGACTACGCTCAGTCACAGCTCGGTGACGTCGTGTTCGTGCAGCTGCCCGAGGTCGATACCGACGTCGAAGCGGGCCAGAGCATCGCGGAGGTGGAGTCCACCAAGAGCGTCTCCGACATCTACGCGCCGCTGCACGCGAAAGTCGTTGCGGTGAACGACATTCTGGACGCCGAGCCGGAGACGCTGAACACCGACCCCTACGGGGACGGCTGGTTGTTCGAATTGCAGGTCGGCGAGGCCGCGAAACTCGACGCGGCGCTGGACGAACTCCTCGATGCCGCAGGTTATCAAGGAGTTATCGGGGGCTGAAGCGGCCTTCACAGTTCTACCTGCACGGGATCGCCCTGGCAGGGTACGGTCAATGCCAACAGAAGTGCCGGCGACCGGTGCCGGAATCTCCAAGGGCGCGACAGCCGGTCGCGCCGGGTGCGGACGGATTCCGGGCCGCGATGCTTGTACGGATAATCGGTTCGAGGAGGAGAGCAAGGGTGAGCGAGAACAAAGACCCGGGTTACGGGGAGAGCGCGGCCGAGACGACATCGGTGTTCCGCGCTGACTTCCTCAACGAGGTCGACGCGTCGCGCTCCGGGGAACAGACCGGCGAACAGCCGGTGCAAGGGGTCGAGGGCCTGCCTCCGGGTGCCGCCCTGCTGGTGGTCAAGCGCGGTCCGAACGCGGGCTCGCGGTTCCTGCTCGATCAGCGGACCACCTCCGCGGGACGCCACCCCGACAGCGACATCTTTCTCGACGATGTCACGGTCTCGCGTCGGCACGCGGAGTTCCGCAACGAGAACGACACCTTCCAGGTCGTCGACGTGGGCAGCCTCAACGGCACCTACGTCAACCGCGAGCCGGTGGACTCCTCGGAGTTGCAGAACGGCGACGAGGTGCAGATCGGCAAGTTCCGGCTGGTGTTCCTGACCGGCCCGCGCGCCGCCCAGAACGACGCGGCGGGCGTCTGACGGGCCGGATGCGATGACAGGCGCAGCGCAGTGGACCCGCGGAGGAATGTCGATCGGCTCCGTGCTGGACCTGCTGCGTCCGGATTTTCCGGACATCACCATCTCCAAGATCCGCTTCCTCGAATCGGAGGGGCTGATCAGCCCGGAGCGCACGCCCTCGGGCTATCGGCGGTTCTCGGTGGCCGACGTCGAGCGGTTGAAATTCGTGCTGACCGCTCAGCGCGACCAGTACCTGCCGCTGAAGGTGATCAAGGAACAACTCGAGGCGATCGACAGCGGCGCCGCGACGCTCGGGGTGCGCGAGGCGCGCGCCCGGGCCGACGGCGCCGACGCGGACGGATCGGGGCGTGCGCCCGATTCCGCGTCCGCGGCCGGCCCGCCCCCGCCCCGGAGGCTCGGCGTGGTTCCCGGTGAGGTCTCGCCGGAGGAGCTGCGCTTCGATCACGAGATCCGCGTCACGCGAACGGATCTGCTCGAGCAGGCCGGTATCGACGAGAAGTTCCTCGCCGAACTCATCCGGGCCAATCTGATCACCCCGGGCGCCGCGGGCTTCTTCGACACCGAGGCGGTCACGCTGGCCCGCACGGCCCGCGCGATGAGCGAATTCGGTTTGGAGGCAAGGCATCTGCGCGCGTTCAAGCTCGCCGCCGATCGCGAGGCCGCGATGATCGCGCAGATCGCCGCGCCCATCGCCAAGGGCCGCGACGCCGACGCCCGCGCCCGCGCGGAGGAGACCATCCGCGAGCTGGCCGCCCTGTCGCTGACGCTGCATACCAGTCTGGTGAAGACCTCGGTGCGCGGCGCACTCGGCGGCTGAATTCATCGCCTAGACTCGGTGATACGGCCGTCGAGCGCCAGCGAGGTGGAGTCATGAGTGAGATGCGAGTGATCGGCATCCGTGTAGAGCAGCCGCAGAATCAGCCTGTGCTGCTGCTCCGCGAGGTGGCCGGGGATCGGTACCTACCGATCTGGATCGGGCAGGCGGAGGCGACCGCGATCGTCCTCGAGCAGGAGGGCGTCACGCCGATCCGGCCGCTCACCCACGATCTGATCAAGATCATGATCCACGAGCTCGGCCACACCCTCAAGGAGATCCGGATCGTCGACCTGCAGGAAGGCACCTTCTACGCCGATCTGGTCTTCGACAACGACGTGCGCATCTCCGCGCGGCCCTCGGATTCGGTTGCCATCGCCTTGCGGGTGGGTTGCCCGATCTACGCCGAGGAGCCGGTGCTCGAGGAGGCCGGGCTGGTGATGCCCGACGAGCGCGAGGACGAGGTGGAGAAGTTCAAGGAGTTCCTCGAGTCGGTGTCGCCGGACGATTTCAAGGCCACCGATAGTTAACGGTCATTCCGGGGCAATCCGGGCCCCGACGGCGGAGTATCAACCTCAGCTAGAGGTCGAAAAACACGCCCCTCGCGGTGACTGGCTCGAGGCGGATCGAGCCGGGACAATCGAGGGAGTAACCTCGATAGTTAGGCCGTGGTTCCACTTCGGCGAAGCAGTGAGGGGAGTTGTTCGTGGGAGATCAACCGCAGCAGACGGGGTCCGACGCGGCGGATACGCGGCCCGCCGCGGTGCAGCCCGGCCTGTTCCCCGACGACACCGTCCCCGACGAACTCGTCGGCTACCGCGTGCCCAGCGCCTGCCAGGTCGCCGGGATCACCTACCGGCAACTCGACTACTGGGCCCGCACGGGTCTGGTCGTGCCGTCCATCCGCAGCGCCTCGGGATCGGGCAGCCAGCGACTGTACTCCTTCAAGGACATCCTGGTCCTCAAGATCGTCAAGCGGCTGCTCGACGCGGGCATCTCGCTGCAGAACATCCGCATCGCCGTCGATCATCTGCGCAGCCGCGGGGTCGAGGATCTGGCCGGGATCACGCTGTTCTCCGACGGGGCGACCGTCTACGAGTGCACCTCGCCGGAAGAGGTCGTCGATTTACTGCAGGGCGGGCAGGGCGTGTTCGGCATCGCGGTCAGCGGCGCCATGCGCGAGCTGACGGGCGCGATCGCCAACTTCCCGGCCGAGCGCGCCGAGAACCACGCGAGCAGCGACCGCCCCGAGGACGAGCTGGCCTACCGCCGCAAGGCGCGCATGAGCAAAACCGGCTAGGGGTCGGTAACACCGGCGCAATCCGGGACCGCCTAGACTTGGCGGTGCGTCGCGGCCGTGCGGGAGAGTTCCGGGTTGCGACCCGGGCGCCGAAGGAGCAGCACCTCCCCGTCAATCTCTCAGGCACCAGGGACCGCACGGACTTTCGACGCCTCTGGAAAGAGGTGGCCGCATTCGGTTGCGGGCCATCCGCCCATGGGGAAAAGGAGCCCGAGCCCGGGACCTGAATCTCTCAGGCGCCACGACAGAGGGGGAGGGCCCGCCCGCACCCCTGGGAGCTGCCGTGACCCGTTCCTTCGCCGATCGCCATATCGGACCCGATGCCGCCGCCGTCGAGGTGCTGCTCGCCGCGCTCGGCATCGATTCGCTCGACGACCTCGCGGTCCGCGCGGTGCCCGCGAGCATCCGCGACGACCCGGCGGCGCACGGCCTGTGCGCGCTGCCCGCCCCGCGCACCGAGCACGAGGTGCTCGATGAGCTTGCGGCACTGGCGAATTCGAACACCGTGGCGACCTCGATGATCGGGCTCGGCTACTACGACACGCTGACCCCGCCCGTGCTGCTGCGCGGCATCCTGGAGAACCCGGCGTGGTACACGGCCTACACGCCGTATCAGCCCGAGATCAGCCAGGGGCGGCTCGAGGCGCTGCTGAACTTCCAGACCATGGTGTCGGATCTGACCGGTATGGAGGTCGCCAACGCGTCCATGCTCGACGAGGCGACCGCCGCCGCGGAGGCCATGACCCTGCTGCGCCGGGCGAACCGGTCGAGCAAGTCGGCGCGGCTGGTGATCGACGCCGACCTGTTCCCGCAGACCCGCACGATCCTCACCACCCGGGCCGAACCGCTGGGCATCGAGATCGTCGAAGCCGATCTGGCCTCCGGCGGGCTGCCCGACGGGGAGTTCTTCGGCGTGCTGATCCAGACCCCCGGCGCGTCCGGCCGGATCGTGGACTGGACGAATGTCATTGCGGCGGCGCACGATCGGGGCGCGCTCGTGGCCGCGGGCGCGGATCTGCTGGCCATGACGCTGGTGACGCCGCCCGGCGAGCAGGGCGCGGACGTGTGTTTCGGCACCACCCAGCGGTTCGGGGTGCCGATGGGCTTCGGCGGCCCGCACGCCGGATATCTCGCCGTGCGGACCGCGCACGCCCGGCAGTTGCCGGGGCGGCTGGTCGGGGTGTCGGTGGACGCCGACGGCGATCCCGCCTACCGGCTCGCGTTGCAGACCCGCGAGCAGCACATCCGCCGGGAGAAGGCGACCTCGAACATCTGCACCGCGCAGGTGCTGCTGGCGATCGTGGCCGCCATGTACGCGAGTTATCACGGCGGCGACGGGCTGCGCGCGATCGCGCGGCGGGTGCACGGGCACGCCGAACGGCTCGCGGCCGGACTCGGGGAAGCCGTTGTGCACGAACGGTTCTTCGACACGGTGCTGGTGCGGGTGCCCGGCGGGGCGGAGGCCGTGGTGGCCAAGGCGAAGGGGCGGGGGGTGAATCTGCGGCCGGTCGACGCCGATCATGTGTCGGTGGCGTGCGACGAGGCGACCACCGAGGCGCATGTGGCGATCGTGCTCGAAAGTTTCGGCGCGGAGGGCGTTTCCGAGTCGGCGCTGCCCTCGATCGAGACGCGCACCTCGGAGTTCCTGACCCATCCGGCGTTCACCCGGTATCACACCGAGACCGCCATGCTGCGCTACCTGCGACAGCTGTCGGACAAGGATATCGCCTTGGACCGCAGCATGATTCCGCTCGGCTCGTGCACCATGAAGCTCAACGCGACCGCGGAGATGGAGCCGATCACCTGGCCCGGCTTCGCCCGCCTGCATCCCTACGCGCCCGTCGAGGACGTGCCCGGCATGGTGCGCGTGATCGAGGATCTGGAGAAGTGGCTGGCCGCCATCACCGGCTACGACCGGGTCAGCTTGCAGCCCAACGCCGGGAGCCAGGGCGAGTACGCGGGCCTGCTCGCGATCCGCCGCTACCACCTCGACCGCAGCGACACCCACCGCGACACCTGCCTCATCCCGTCCAGCGCGCACGGCACCAACGCCGCCTCGGCCGCCATGGCCGGGCTGCGGGTGGAGGTGGTGAAGTGCCGCGACAACGGTGACGTCGATCTGGACGACCTGCGCGCCAAGATCGCCGATCACGCCGACCGCCTGGCCTGCATCATGATCACCTATCCGTCCACGCACGGCGTCTTCGAACACGAGGTGGCCGAGCTGTGCGCGCTGGTGCACGACGCGGGCGGCCAGGTGTACGTGGACGGCGCGAACCTGAACGCCCTTGTGGGCCTTGCCCGTCCGGGCCGCTTCGGCGGCGACGTGTCGCATCTGAACCTGCACAAGACGTTCTGCATCCCGCACGGCGGCGGCGGTCCCGGCGTCGGCCCGGTCGCGGTCCGCGACCACCTCGCCGCCTATCTCCCCGGTGACCCGCTGGAGTCGGGTTCGCACGCCGTCTCCGCCGCGCGCTACGGCTCCGCGTCGATCCTCCCGATCACCTGGGCCTACATCCGCATGATGGGCGCCGACGGCCTGCGCCGAGCCACCCTCACCGCCATCGCGTCGGCGAACTACATCGCACGCCGCCTGGATCCGCACTTCCCGGTCCTCTACACCGGCGAGAACGCCATGGTCGCCCACGAGTGCATCCTCGACCTGCGCGAGATCACCAAACGCACCGGCGTCACCGTCGACGACGTCGCGAAACGCCTGGCCGACTACGGCTTCCACGCCCCCACCATGAGCTTCCCGGTCGCGGGCACCCTCATGGTCGAACCGACCGAGAGCGAGAACCTGGAAGAACTCGACGCCTTCATCGCCGCCATGATCGCCATCAAGGCGGAGATCGATCGAGTAGCCGCGGGCGAATGGCCCGTCGACAACAGTCCCCTCCGCAACGCCCCCCACACGGCGGCCAGCCTGGTCGGCGACTGGAACCACCCCTACTCCCGCGAAACCGCCGTCTACCCACAGGGTTTGGGCGCGCCGCGCCCGAAGGTCTGGCCCGCTGTCCGCCGCATCGACGGGGCGTACGGCGACCGGAACCTGGTGTGCTCGTGCCCGCCGTTGTCGGCGTACGCCGATTCGGAGTGAACGCCTACAGCAGCGATCGATAGAGATCGTCCCACTCGGGATTCATCCCCTCGATCAACGCGATCTTGCGAGCCCGGCTCCACGTCTTGAGCCGCTTCTCGAGCAGGATCGCGTTCTCGAGGGTGTGGTGGGCTTCGTACCAGACCAGGGTGTGGATGCCGTGGCGGCGGGTGTGGCTGGGGACGACGTTGTTCTTGTGTTGCCAGACGCGGGCTACCAGGTTGCGGGTGGAGCCGATGTAGAGCATGCCGTGCGGGGCGCTGGCGAGGATGTAGGTGCACGGTGGTGGTTGGTTGGTCGGTCTCCTCCCCATGGGGAGAGGATGGCAGAGGGGTCCGACAGGTCAGGGGTTGGTGAGGGCCTGGTTGACCGCGGTGCCGAAGGCGAGGTCGTCCGTGGTGGTGACGTGGGTGTAGGTGCCGCCCGTCTTCTGGGCCAGGGACTGGAGGGTCGGGGTGGTCTGGGTGCCGAGCGCGATCACGTCGATCCGGATGGGGTGGCTCGGGTCGGGGGTGATGTCGGCCAGGAGTTGGTCGCCGGTGACCGTGGAATCGTCGTTGGGGCCCGAGGTGATCAACAGGATGGAATTCGTTCGGCCGGGCGAGAATTCGCTCACCGCGTTGCGGTAGGCGGCGACCAAGGCGGGGTAGGCGCGGTCCTTCTTGTCGGTGGTGGGGCTGACGTTCGACAGGGCCTTGGCCAGGTCGGTGCGGTGCTGTTCGGTGAGGGGTGCGGTGGGGGAGAGGATCTTGTACGGGTCGTCGGAGTCGTGCGCGTAGGTCCAGACGCCGAGGCCGAAGTCGGCGGGCATGGTGGCCATCGTGGACTGGAGGGCGCCGAGGGTATTGCCCAGTTTGGTGAGGGTGCCGTCGGTGGCGCCCATGGGGGCGGTGGTGTCGATGAGCACGGTCGCGTGCACGCCCAGGACCGGGTTGGCGAGCACCGAACGCACCTGCGTCAGAACGGGTTTGGCGGGCACCGGGACGGCCGTCGCGGCGGGCGGCTCGAAACCCTGGTCGGCGAACAGCCTCTGCTGCTCGGGGGCGCGCAGATAGTCCACGAACAGGCCCGCGATGAGGTTGGCGGTCTTGTCGACCCACGGCCCGGTCAGCAGGGCCGCGGGATGATCGGCGACGGGCGCGGCACCGGCGGGCCGGTACTGCGCGACACCGGACACCGCCTTCAGTTGCTGAGCGGTTACCGGCAGCGCGTGCACCGTCCCTTTCGCCGGATCCGCGGCCCCGGCCAGCGCGCCCAGCGTGGCGGTGACATCCCCGGGCTCGGGCGCGCCCGCGGCGAGCTGGGAGATCGCCGACACCACCTGACCGGATTTGGCCGCCGTCTCGTCCAGCGGATCCGAACTCGACAGCGCCGCACCGACAGTCGTCGCCGTCGCCAGCGTCGCGTCCCCGTCGGGCAACGCGAGCCGCAACCCGCCCCAGCCCGGCAATCCGACGTCGCTCAGCGAACCCTGTTGCAGCTTGGGCAGATCCGCCCAGCCGGTCTTCGCCGACTCCAGCGCCGCACGCAACGGCTCCGGCACGGCCAGCACGATCGGACTCGTCGCCACCGAGGCGGGCGCGCCCTCCACCAGGCCGGGCACCCGCATCGCCTCGATCGACCGCGACGAATCCGGAATCCACAGCGCCGGTTCGGGTCCGAGCGCGGAATCCCAAGCGCGGCCGGTGAATCCGGCCACCATCGCCGCCGAGGGGCGCCCGGTCACCCGCACGCTCGCGCAGTGATCGCGAACCTTGGGCTTGGTGGCGTTGTAGCGGTCGGCGGCGGCGCGGACGGGCGCGAGGATATCGGGGTCGACGGTGACGGCCAGCGTCGCCTCGCCCTCGACGCATTCGGCGGCCGCGCTGCGACTTTCGTCGGCGGATCGGTGACTGAGCCAGAACCAGCCACCGATCCCCGCGATCACCAGCAGCACGGCCGCCACGGATATCACCAGCCCCTTGCTGACACCCCGTGAACCGTCCGCACTGCGATGTGTACCCACGGGTTGCCAGTGTAGAGAGCTACTCCCGGACCAACCGTCCGCGGTCGTACTCGTGCCCGCCCCACACACCGGTCTGACCGGTGTCGGCCGCGAACTGCCCGCACTGGCGGCGGATCGGGCAGCTCGCGCAGACGCTCCGCGCGTACGCGAAGTCCTGCGACGGGTACGGGAACCACGCCTCGTGATTCGGATCACCCTTGCACGCGGCCTGTTCCCAGCTCTGCGAATCCGAGAGCGGGAGCAGATCCACCAGGGTGAGCTCCTGTACTGCGTTCGTCATATCGGATCCCCTCCTTTCTCGGGGTCTATCGGGTGGCGGACAGGTCCTTCCAGATCCGCCGTTGTCTGCGGGCCAGCTCGTCGGGCGCCTTCGGCTCCCACAGCAGCCGCATTCCGGCCTCCTCGGGGGTGCGGTCGGCCTTGCGGGTGTTGCACGGCCCGCACGCGGCGACGAGGTTGTTCCAGGTGTTCGTCCCGCCCCGGCTGCGCGGGACTATGTGGTCGACGGTCCGCGCGGGGCCCGCGCAGTACCCGCACCGCTGACCGTCGCGCCGCAGCACGCCCGCGAGCGTGGCGCGGCTGTGGTCGTGCCGCGCCACCCTGTGTTCGAGATAGACATAACGCAGCAGACGAATCGTCTCGGGCAGCGCTAATTCCAGATGCCGCGAACGGATGGGGACGTAAGGCTCGCGATCGGCGACGGTCTCGGCCACGCCGGAGACGAGCAGCACGATCGCCCGGTCCGCGCCGATCTCGCACAACGCCTCGTAGGAGGCGTTGAGCAGCAGCACACCGGTGTGTATCCAATTGTCGGGCGCGTCGGGAGAATCGAACAGCATGGGAGCCACCATGTTTCGTGGAGAGCGGAAGGGGAGATCGACGGGGCGGGTCAGGCCCGGCTCTGGAGGCGGCCGGACTCGCGTCGCTGCTCGGGACTCGAAAGTCGTTGTTCGCCTGCGGGATTCATTACCTTGTCGGGCATCGGCCACCTCCTCCTTCCTGCTGTTCGTGGCTGCGTCCGGCCCGTCGCGGGGCCGGAGGGAACATCGCCAATGGTGACACAGCGTTACGCCGTTGTCGGTTGATTTTTCTCCCGGTGAGACGCGCTGCGCCGCACGGGAAACCCCCTCGTCGCGCTGTTCAACGAGGGGGCCGCCGGATTTGTTCCCCGGTTCAGGACGTGATGTGCACCGCGAAGCCGGTCCGGCCGTCGCGTTCCAGCCCGGGCCGCAGCCGCAGGCTCCGGTCGTAGTCGCCGCCGTCCTGCGGGCGGTAGCGGATCGGCTCGATCGTCTCCAGTTTCGCCAGGCGTTCCCGCAGGTCCGCGGCGATCTCGGCGAACCGCTTGTCGTTCACGCGCAGGCTGCCGTGCACCAGGAACGGCGGCAGCACGTCCATGCCGGGGTAGTAGAGGATGCCGTGGTGGATGGGGAACAGCAGATCCTCGATCGGCCCGTTCACGCCGCGGTCGGAGTAGCCCGGCTCGCGCCCGCCGATCGTCACCACCAGCATCGCGCGGCGGCCGCTGAGAATGCCCGCGCCGTAACGGGGTAACGCGCGCGAACCCACGCCGTAGGCGAACCCGCAGGTGAACACCCGGTCCACCCAGCCCTTGAGGATCGCGGGCATCGAGTACCACCACAGCGGGAAATGCAACAGCACGGTGTCGGCCCACAGGAGTTTCTCCTGTTCGGCGCGAATATCGGGGGTGAGCGAGCCGTTCGCGTACGCCTCGCCGGACGCGAGCATGAAATTCGTTTCCGCGACGTCGCCGAAATCCGCGGCGTCGGCGTGGGACTTCCAGCCCATCGCGTACAGGTCGCTCACCCGGACCTCGTGACCGTCCTGCCGAAGCTGTTGCACCGCAACATCTTTCAATGATCCTGTCAGCGAATCCGGTTCGGGGTGCGCGTATACGATCAAGATGTTCACCTCGGCCGGTAACGGGTTCATCGGTGTTCGTATTCCCGGGCTGAACTTTCGGTGAATTGCTCGCCACGGCGGGAACGAGGCGCGGTAACGGGGGAAGATCTACCTCGTGACCGCAGAACTCATTGTGCTCACGATTGTGATAGTCACCGCGCTTGCCTTCGATTTCACCAATGGTTTCCACGACACCGCCAACGCGATGGCGACGTCGATTGCCACGGGTGCGCTCGGACCTCGTGTGGCGGTTGCACTTTCGGCAGTACTGAACCTTGTCGGAGCGTTCCTGTCGGTGGAGGTCGCCAAGACCGTCTCCGGGGGGCTGCTCAAGATCAACGACGTCCATCACATGGACCTGTTGCACATCGTGTTCGCCGGACTGGTCGGCGGCATCCTGTGGAACCTGCTGACCTGGCTGCTCGGCCTGCCGTCGAGTTCCACGCACGCGCTGTTCGGCGGCCTCATCGGCGCCGCGATGGCCGCGCTCGGGGCGAGCGGGGTGATCTGGACCGGCGACAAGAGCACCGGCCTGATCAACAAGATCATCGTGCCCGCCCTGCTGGCGCCGTTCGTGGCGGCGCTCATCGCGGCGCTGAGCACGTTCGTGATCTACCGCCTCACCCGCGCGGCGAACGAGGGCAAGGTGCGCACCGGCTTCCGCTGGGGGCAGATCGGGTCGGCCTCGCTGGTGTCGCTCGCGCACGGCACCAACGACGCGCAGAAGACGATGGGCGTCATCTTCATGGCCCTGGTCGCGCACGGCACCTACACCAACAGCGACAGCATCCCGCTGTGGGTGAAGGTGTGCTGCGCGCTGGCCATCGCGCTGGGCACCTATCTCGGTGGCTGGCGGATCATCCGCACGCTCGGCAAGGGCCTGGTGGAGATCGACTCGCCGCAGGGCTTCGCGGCCGAATCGGCGTCGGCGTCGATCATCCTGACCTCCGCGCAGTTCGGTCTGCCGCTGTCGACCACGCACACCGCGACCGGTTCGATCCTCGGCACGGGCCTGGGCAAGCCGGGGGCCGAGGTGCGCTGGTCGGTCATGGGCCGCATGGTCGTCGCCTGGTGTCTCACGCTGCCGCTGGCGGCCGTGGTCGGCGCGCTGTGCTGGGGGATCGCGGACCTGTTCGGCGGGCTGGCCGGTGTGCTGGTCGACTTCGTGATCCTGCTCGCGGTCTCCGGGTACATGTTCCTGCGGGCGCGGCGCAATCCGGTCGGCACCCACAACGTCAACGACGAGTGGGAGGGCGGCCTCACCCCGCCGTCCAACGTGTCGACCCCCACCACCGGCGCGTCGGTCTAGGAGGCACCGTGCACACCTTCGTCTCCATCGTGAAATCGCTCGGCGAGGTCGTGGCCATCGGCATCGTCCTCGGCGCGGGCCTGCCGATCCTGTGCGGCGTCGGCATCCGCTTCTGGTCCCTCGAGACCGTCGGCGCCGACGGCGCGGTCGCCCGCCGCAACCCGGTCTACCAGGCCGTCGCCTACATCTGCTTCGCGATCGTCCTCGCCGCCATCGTGGCCGGAATCCTCTACGTCGCAAAGGATTTCATCAGCCACACCTTCGACGTCCAGCTGTTCGGCGCCAAACCCCCCAAGAAGTGAGCTTCCCCATGACAACCGAACACCGGTCGATCCTCACCTGCGTCCTGGACTGGCTGCGCGCGGGCTACCCCCAGGGCGTCCCCCGCGAAGACTACGTCGCCCTGTTCGCGGTCCTGCACCGCAAACTCACCGAGGAAGAGATCGCCGAGGTCGTCGAACGCCTCCTCACCGACGGGCATGTCACCGACATCGACCGCGCGGATATCGAGGCGGCCATCACCGGGCTGGCTCATGAGAAGCCGAGTGCGGAGGATGTGAACCGGGTGGCGTCCCGGTTGGCGGCGGGCGGGTGGCCGTTGGCGCATCCGTCGGAAGGCTGAGTGGCGGAGGGGAATTCGACACGACAACCTCAGACAGCGCCGAGTCGGCGTGCGGTATCGACCGCGTTTACACCCGAGACGAATGTCGCCATCCGCTCGGCGGACGCGGGAAGGTAACTTCGGTATTCGGCCACCGCGAAGACGTAAGCCCAAGCGTGCAAACGACTCTCGTCGAGCAACGGATGCGCGTTCAGTTGCGTCAGCCGCTCGGCGATCGTCGTCGGACCGTCCTGAATCGCCACCCACAGGGCCGCCTCGGCGTTGATATCGCCCAGTGCCCCGAGCGGATCGATCGTGTACCAGTGATCGGGGCCCCGCAGGATATTCTTCGCCTGCAGATCGGCGTGCAGGACGTGGCGTCGCGTCGTCGTGCGGAGCAGCCGGTCGAGGATCCGCTCGGCCGCGGGAAGATGACGGTCCGCGCCGAACGCGGCCATCGCCACGGCATAGCGGGGGTCGGCGAAACGCTCTCTGGCCCAGGCGATTCGCATGGCCGCGACCTCGGCCAGATCCTTCAGAGCGGGCGGTGCGGGGAGGTCGGCGGCGTTGAGCCGGGACAGGAGCGCACCGAATCGTTCGGCGTCGGCGGGGCCGTCGGTGGGCCAGACGATATCGCCGGGCACGATCCGGGTCATCAGGAAGACGCCGGAGTCGTCGTGTTCCAGAACCGCGGGGGTGGCTCCGGTGGCCGACCAATGGTCGAGCAGACCGATTTCCGTCGCTCCGGACTCCTGATCGACCGGAAGCTTCAGCACCACCGCGGTGCCGGTGGCCGTGGTGGCGTAGACGCAGCACGACATCGCACCGCTGTCGGCGACGCTGTCCAGGTCGAGCCGCCATGCCCGGGCGTAGCGTTCGATTCGATCCGGGAGGGCGTCGAGCCAGCGTCGGCCCTCGTCTTCCCCGCGGAGGAACAGGATCGCCCGTTCGAGGCGTTCGGGGATGGCGGGCACGGTCATCGGGTGAGAACCTCCTTGATCGTGCGGGCGAGCGTTTCGAGGTCGGGTTCGTCGTTGTAGATGTGGGTGGCGAAGCGAAGCAGGCATTCACCGCGCGGACCGGGGCCTGCCCAGATCCGTAGCGGCACGGCGCGGGTGGCGTCCTTCACCTGCCGGACCGTCACACCCTCGAGGACGAATGCCCGCAATCGCGGTGGCAGATACGCGGTTTCGGCTGTGGGGTGGGCGCCGCAGTCGGCGAGCAGGCGGGAGCCGGTGTCGGCCAGGGCCTCGCATTCGGCCAGCAGGTGGCGTGCCCGCCACTCGGCCCATTGCGCGAGCGCGGTGTCGATCGTCAAGCGCGGTACCGGATCGAATGTGCCCGGCCAGGAGTATCTTTCGATCAGGTCCGGTGCGTCCCAGGTGAGTGATACCTCGGCCGGGCGGACCCGGTCGACGAGATCCGCGGCGAGCCAGAGGAGCCCGACGGCGCGCACCGCCGGAAGCCATTTGTGCAGGGTGCCGAACATCGCGGCGGCACCCCATGTCGACGGAGTCATCGGGACGTGGCCGGGGCCGTGGGCCGCGTCGAGAATCAACCGGCCGCCGCGATCGCGCACCCACTCGGCGACCCGCTCGACCGGCATTCGGATCGCGGCCGAGGAGCTGACCAGGCTCATCTGGAGGTAACGGACGGAGCCCGGAACCGCGGTGTCGAGCGCGTCGAGCAGTTGCTCCGCGCTGTGGAACGGCAAGGACACCGGCACGACAACGAGATTCGCCGACGCGCGGGCCGCGGCGAGTTCCCATGCCCGGATGATCGAGGAGTACTCCGTGTCGAGGACGACCACGGTGTCGGCTCCGGTGAGCGGCAGCGAGGCGATGACGGCGGCCGCGGCCGAGGTCGCGTTGGCGCAGAACGTAATCCGCTCGGGCTCGAGCGCGAACGCCTCGGCGACCCGCGCGGTCCGGTCCCGGAGGAGATCGACCAACTCGGCTCCGAGTCGAATGTTCGGATCGCCCTCGATCCGGTCTCGGGCCGATTCGGCGGCGCGCATCACCCGGCGGGACGTGACGCCGTACGAGGCGTGGTTGAGCTGCACCACACCCGGCGCGAATGGAAAGTCCTCGTAAGCAAGGTCTTTCACGATCCCGCACCGTGTCCGAGGAGCGATCGCAGTTTCGTGAGACTGGGGACGTCGAATCGGAAGATGGCGTCGGCGGCGAGAGCGTCGTCGGGTGCGACACCGAGCCGAGCGACGGCGAATTCGACGGGGTTGGCCCCCCGAGCGCGGCCTTCGAGGGTGTCGAGCAGTCGAATCAGTCGCTCCCGTCGGTCCGCGGCGAGCAGATCCCGGTCACACACGGCCCGGAGCTGGGCGAGCAACTCCGCGCCGGATTCCCGGCCGCGCAGGCCGTCCAACTCGATCACCTGACAGGTGAGGGTCATAGCCACCTTGTCGAGCCCGGGGGAGAGACTGACGTCGAGGTACCGTGCGAACGCCTCCGCCGCGCCCGCGTGGTTCCCCCGCAAGCCGAGCACGCGGCTCGAGTCCCGCAGATGCGGCGGATTGTCGCTCGCCACACCGGATGTCCGCGACATCCGGCCCAATTCCTCCAGCAGCGCCCAGGAGCGTTCCAGTTCGAGGCAGGCCATCGTCTTCTTGCTCAGCCAGTGCAGTGCCTCGTATCTGGCGTAGGGATGGCCGGAGTCCTCGGCCGCCTCGATGGACCGCGTCAGCCACCGATCGGCCTCGAGCGGTTCGTAGGCGGCGAGGTGGGCGAGACCTCGATGCCCGAAGGCCCGCGACCGTAGCTCGGCCTCGGCGGTCATCGACGCGACCGCTTCGCACAGGTCGATACATCCGGCCGTGTCCTGAACCGGACCGCACAGCGCGACCTCGGCCCTCAGGATCAACGCCTCGGCGCGGATCTCGCCGGAGGTCAGGTGCTGGGTGAGCAACTCGTCGAGTACGCGGTCCACGTCCTCCCACCGGCAGGTCATCCGCAGGTTCCGCGCCCACAGCAACCGCACGCCGGCGACCTGATCGGGTTCGAGCGGTTCCGCTCCGCTGAACGCCAGCGCCGCCGCGCACGATCGGGTGCCCGCGCTGTGATCGCCACTGACCGTTTGGGATTCGGCGAGCAGTGACCACGAGTGGAACGACGGTGCGTGCTCGACCGCGATGTCCGCGAGTTCGCGTGCCTTGGATACCGCGCCCAGCGCGAGCTGGCGGCGGGCGGCCGCCAGCGAGAGGGGCCCCGCCTTGGCCCGATCGCGGGCCGCGACCGCGACCGCCGCCGCCCGCACCTGCGTTTCGTCGTCCCAGTGCGGCTCGGCCTCGAGGATCTCCAGGAATCGGGCGTGCTGGCGACGCCACCGCGGCGCGTTCTGGGCCCCGCGTTCCCGCAGGATCTCGGCGAACAGCGGATGATGGATCAGATACCGGTCGAGGTCGCCGCGGGGTTCGGCGGGCCGCACCAACGCGTACTCCTCGAACAGCACGTGCAGACGGTCGTAGACATCGTCGATATCCAGGCGCGCGAGTCGCGCGAGGTAGTCGACCTCGAAGCTGTAACCGATCAGCGCGGCGGTCTCGAGCAGCCGTTGATCCTCGAGGGTGAGGTAGGACAGCCGCTCCTCGAGGACCGCGGTGATCTGTTGTGGCGCAACGCGATCCGTCTGGTCGCCCAAGCGCGCGAGGGATTCGGCGAACAGCGGGTTGCCCGCGCTCAGTCGCACGATGCGCGACATCGAATGCGCCGGGAGCACAGCGCCTTTCGTCGCTCGGCGGACCAGCAGCTCGGTGTCGGCGCTCGACAACCGCGGCAGTTCCATCACCATGGTTCCCGGCCGATACCGGCACAGGCGGTACACCGCCCGTTGCAGGGGATGTGTCTGATCCTGTCCGCGCAGCTGATCGGGGCGGAACGCCAGCACCAGGATGAGCGGCCCGTCGATCCGCAGGGCGATCGTGGTGAGCAGATCGATGGTGGCGGTGTCGGCCTAGTGCAGGTCGTCGAGGATCATCAACACCGGACCGTCGGCGAGCAGGTCCTCGATGAAACGCAGTAACTGATCGAGCCGACTGTCGATCTCCGCCTGATCGTGACCGGACGCCGCGAAGGTCCGACCCGTGCGCACTCCGGCCGCGAGCAACTGACCGACCACCGGAACGGATTCGATCCAATCCGGAGCATGTTCGCCGAACGAGCGGGCCAACCGCTCGAGCCTCGATCGAGAGCCCGATCGCTCGGCCGACGAGGTCAGCGACCGCAGGCATTCCCGCACCGCTTGGAAGGAGTCGGACGCCAGGGAATTCAGCATCGCCTGTCCGTATCCGGCCAGCAGGCCCCGGTCGGCGTGACGCTGAACGGCGTGGTGAGCCAACGTTTCCAGCAGACTGGTCTTTCCGACTCCGGCCTCGCCCTGGACGACGAGCACGTCTCCCGCGCCGGTTTCGACAACCCGATCGATGCGGCCGAGCAGCTCGGCGAGCTCGTCGACACCGTCCACCAAGGGCGCGGGCTCCGCGAGTCGTGACAAGATTCCCCCTCCGGTTCAGCCGACCGTGATGACGGAGCAGTCTAGTCGACAACCTCGTTGCTACCCTGGAGGTTTGGTGATCGGCGAACGACGAGGCCCCGGGCGCAATGCGTCCGGGGCCTCTCTCGCTGTGCCGGCTCAGTTCTTGTCGGCCAGTGCCTTCGCCTCGCGGCGGCGGCGGTGGAGGATGGGTTCGGTGTAGCCGTTGGGTTGGCGGGTGCCTTCCAGGATGAGGTCCTTGGCGGCCTGGAAGGCGACGCTGGCGTCGAAGTCGGGGGCCATGGGACGGTAGTTGGGGTCGTTGGCGTTCTGGCGGTCGACGACGGGGGCCATGCGTTCGAGGCTGGCGATCACCTGGTCGGTGGTGACGATGCCGTGGCGCAGCCAGTTGGCCATGAGCTGGCTCGAAATGCGCAGGGTGGCACGGTCTTCCATGAGGGCGACGTCGTGGATGTCGGGGACCTTGGAGCAGCCGACGCCGTGATCGATCCAGCGGACCACGTAGCCGAGGATGGACTGGGCGTTGTTGTCCAGCTCGCCCTGGATCTCCTCCGGGGTCCAGTTGGTGTCGGCGGCCAGCGGGATCTCGAGCAGCTGGTCGACGCTCGCGCGCAGGCCGCCCTTGGCGATCTCGGCCTGCCGCTTGAACACGTCCACGAGGTGGTAGTGGGTGGCGTGCAGGGTGGCGGCGGTCGGCGAGGGGACCCACGCGGTGGTGGCGCCCGCGCGCGGGTGGCCGATCTTCTGCTCGAGCATGGCCTTCATCAGATCGGGCATGGCCCACATGCCCTTACCGATCTGCGCCCTGTGCGGCAGGCCGGTGGCCAGGCCGGTGTCGACGTTCCAGTCCTCGTAGGCCAGGATCCACTGCTGGGACTTCATGTCCGCCTTGCGGACCATCGGCCCGGCCTCCATGGAGGTGTGGATCTCGTCGCCGGTGCGGTCGAGGAAGCCGGTGTTGATGAACACCACGCGGTCCTTGGCGGCGGCGATGCACGCCTTGAGGTTGACCGTGGTGCGGCGCTCCTCGTCCATGATGCCGACCTTGAGGGTGTTGGTGGGCAGGCCCAGCACCTCTTCGACGCGGCCGAACAGCTCGTCGGTGAAGGCGACCTCGTCGGGGCCGTGCATCTTCGGCTTCACGATGTAGACCGAGCCGGTGCGCGAGTTCTTGAGCTTGGCGTCGTCGCGCAGCGAGTGCGTGGCGATGAGCGAGGTGATCAGGGCGTCGAGGATGCCCTCGGGCACCTCGTTGCCGTCGGCGTCGAGGATGGCGTCGGAGGTCATCAGGTGGCCGACGTTGCGCACGAACAGCAGCGAACGACCGTGCAGCACCAGCTCGGAACCGTCGAGCGCGGTGTAGACCCGGTCCGGGTTCATGGTGCGGGTGAAGGTCTTGCCGCCCTTGGAAACCTCTTCGGCCAGATCGCCTTTCATCAGGCCGAGCCAGTTGTGGTAGCAGAGCACCTTGTCCTCGGCGTCGACCGCGGCGACCGAGTCCTCGAAGTCCATGATGGTGGTGACCGCGGACTCGAGCACGACGTCCTTGACGCCCGCGTCGTCGGTCTTGCCGATGGGCGATTCCGGATCGATCTGGATCTCGATGTGCAGGCCGTTGTGCTTCAGCAGCACCGCGGTCGGGTTCTCCGGCTCGCCGCGGTAGCCGACCAGCGCCTGCGGGTCGCCGAGGCCGATGGTGGTCTCGTCCTCGAGGGTGACCTCGAGTTCGCCGTCGACGATGGCGTACTTCTTCGAGCCGACGTGCGAGCCGGTGATCAGCGGGACCGCGTCGTCGAGGAAGTTGCGGGCCCACTCGATGACCTTGTCGCCGCGGACCTTGTTGTAGCCGCTGCCCTTCTCCGCGCCGCCGGTCTCGGGAATGGCGTCGGTGCCGTAGAGGGCGTCGTAGAGCGAACCCCAGCGGGCGTTGGCGGCGTTGATCGCGAAGCGGGCGTTCATCACCGGCACGACCAGCTGCGGACCGGCGGTGGTGGCGATCTCGTCGTCGACGTTCTGGGTGCCGATCCGGAAGTCGGCGGGCTCCTCGCGCAGGTAGCCGATCTCGCTGAGGAACCGCTTGTAGGCGGCCTTGTCGTAGCCCGCGCCCGGGTTCTCGGCGTGCCAGGCGTCGAGTTTGCCCTGGATCTCGTCGCGTTCGGCCAGCAGCGCCCGGTTGCGCGGCGCGAGGTCGCTGATGACCCGCTCGGCACCCGACCAGAACGCGGCGGAGTCGATGCCGGTGCCGGGGAGCGCCTCGTTCTCGACGAAGTCGTGGAGAACTTTCGCCACCTGAAGCTCGCCGACCTGAATCCGCTCTGTCATCTACTGCCTCATTTCGAGAAGCCGGATGGAAAAAGTACGCCTGTCATGTTACTCGGCGGTAGAAGCCGGACCTCACACCCCTTGATCGTATCGCGCGCTGCCTTTAATGTACTGGATGGAACATTACGACGGAAGGGGCGCGGGGATGGGACTCACCGACAAGGTCGCCGTGGTCACCGGCGGCAGTCGCGGGCTCGGCCGGGAGATGGTGCTGGCCTTCGCCGCGGCCGGCGCCGACGTGGTGATCGCCAGTCGCAAGTTCGACGCGTGCGCCGAGCTGGCGAAGCGGGTGGCCGACGAATTCGGCAGGCGCGCACTGCCGGTCGCGTGCAACGTGAGCGTGTGGTCGCAGTGCGACGAGCTGGTCGAGGCCGCCTACGCGGAGTTCGGCCGGGTCGACGTCCTGGTCAACAACGCCGGGCTCTCCCCGCTGTATCCCAGCCTCGATCAGGTCAGCGAGGCCCTGTTCGACAAGGTCATCGGCGTGAATCTCAAAGGGCCGTTCCGGCTTTCGGCGCTGATCGGGGCGCGCATGGCCGCGGCCGGGGGCGGGTCGATCATCAACGTCTCCTCCCTCGAGGCGGTGCGGCCCGAGCCGTTCGCGGTGCCGTATTCGGCGGCCAAGGCGGGCCTGAACGCGCTCACGCTGGGTGTGGCGCAGACCTACGGACCGTCGGTGCGGGTCAACACGATCCAGTGCGGCCCGTTCGCCACCGACATCTCGGCGTCGTGGCCGGAGGAGTTGCGCGCGGAGCTGAGCAGACACAATGCCGCGGGCCGGGTCGGCGAGGCCGCGGAAATCGTCGGCGCGGCACTGTATTTCGCGGATCGGGAGGCGTCGGGATTCTGCTCCGGCGCGACGCTGGCGCTCGACGGAGGCTGGCGATGACCACCACCCCCGAGCGCCGCCGCGGCAGACCCCCGGCCGCCACGGCCGAGCAGACGCGGTGGCGGATCACGCGGGTGGCCGTGGACCTGTTCGCCACCAAGGGATTTCACGGCACCGGCGTCGCGGAGATCGGCGACCGCGCCGACGTGCAGCGGGGCGCGCTCTACTACCACATCGGCTCCAAGGAGGAGCTGCTGTTCCAGATCCTGCGCGGCTACACCGAGGTGATGCTCGCCGAGGCCAGCGAGATCGAGGCGAGCGACGACGATCCGATCGCCAAGCTGCGCAAGCTGATCCACAGTCATGTGCGGCTCATCATCGAGCATCGGCAGGAGGTCGCCATCCAGCTGCGCGACGTCTCGGCGCTGACCGGCGAGCGCGCCGACGACCTGCAGGACCTGCGCGACCGGGTGCAGGAGCGCTGGCAGCGGGTGATCGACGCCGGGCACGGCGAGGGCCTGCTGCGCACCGCCGACCACGTGGTCACCAACAGCGTGCTGGGGATGCTGAATTCGGTGACCCTGTGGTACCGGCCCGGCGGCGGGCGCACCCCCGAGGAGATCGGCGACATCGTCGCCACCACGGTTCTGGACGGAATGACCGCGCCCGGTGTGGACCGGGCGACGGCTCTCACTCACACGAAAGGCTGATCATGTCCTGGGATTTCGAGACCGACCCGGAGTACCAGCGCAAGCTGGACTGGGTCGCCGACTTCGTCCGCACGGAGGTCGAGCCCCTCGACCTGATCGGACTCAACCCGTACAACCGCGCCGACCCGCAGGTGCGGGCGCTGCTGCGACCGTTGCAGGAGCGGGTCAAGGAACAGGGACTGTGGGCCTGTCACCTCGGGCCCGAGCTGGGCGGCCCCGGTTACGGGCAGCTCAAGCTCGCGTTGCTCAACGAGATGCTCGGCACGTCGATGTGGGCGCCGCTCGTCTTCGGCAACCAGGCCCCCGATTCGGGGAACGCGGAGATCCTCGCCCACTTCGGCACCCCCGAGCAGAAGGAGCGCTATCTCGGCCCGCTGCTCGCCGGTGAGATCGGATCCTGTTATGTGATGACCGAACCCACCGGCGGTTCGGATCCCACCTCGTTCCAGGCGCGCGCGGTGCGGGACGGCGATTCGTGGGTCATCAACGGCGAGAAGTGGTTCAACACCGCCGCCGAGCACGCCGCCTTCCACATCGTGATGGTGGTGACCGCTCCCGACGCCGCGCCGCACGAGCGGCTGTCGATGTTCATCGTGCCCGCCGAGACGCCGGGGCTCGAGATCGTGAAGAACTTCCGCGTCCCCGGTTTCAGCGACCACGAGGCGCATCTGCGGTTCACCGACGTCCGGGTGCCCGCCGACCATCTGCTCGGCGCGGAGGGCGCGGGCTTCCTCGTGGCCCAGACCCGGCTCGGCGGCGGGCGGGTGCATCACGCCATGCGCACGGTTGCCCTGGTGCGCAAGGCATTCGACATGATGTGCGAGCGCGCGGTGTCGCGGCCGATGGGCCGTGGTGTGCTCGGCGGCAAGCAGATGGCGCAGGAGGCCATCGCCGATTCCTGGATCGAGATGGAGCAGTTCCGCCTGCTCGTGCTGCGCACCGCGTGGCGCATCGACAAGGAACAGAACTACCGCAACGTGCGCAAGGACATCGCCGCCATCAAGGTCGCCATGCCGAAGGTCATGCACGATGTGGCCCGCCGCGCCCTGCACCTGCACGGCGCTCTCGGCGTCAGCGACGATCTGCCCTTCATGGACATGCTGGCCTATGCCGAGGTGATGGGCCTGGCCGACGGCCCCACCGAGGTCCACAAGATCACTCTCGCCAAGGAGGTCCTCAAGCAGTACGCCCCCGCCGACCCGGTCTACCCCAGTGGCTATCGTCCCGCCCTGCGCGAGCAGGCCCGCGACCTGGTCGCCCGCAAACTCGAACACGCCGTGGGCAATCTCTGACCCCCGCTACCCTGGGCCCTGCAAGTCACCACCTGATGTAAGGAACCCCATGGGTAGCACGGTTATCGATCTCGCCAACGTCCTCATCGCGCACGCGACGGCATTCTGGACCTGGGCCAGCACGGGTTCGGCGGGTTTCCCGCCCCTGTGACGGCCCGCAGCGACGCCCGAATGCCACGTGAGTTCACGTGGCATTCGTCGTTTCGGGGTCAGGCGTCGCGCCAGCGCAACTTGCCGTCCGTGGCGGTGGTCGCGCAGATCATGGGCTTGCCGGTTTTGGTGACTCCGCGTTGGTTGGGGATGTCGCAGAACGCGCCCGGGGTGACGTCGGTTACCGGCGGTGCGGCCGCGCTCACTGTCGTACCGGCGGCGACGAGGATCGTGGCCCAGAGGGCCAGGACGAGGGAGGCTGCTGAGGTACGCACGGCCTTGCTCCTGTCGGCGAGTGCGGAATTCGGGGGTGTATGAGGTGATCCGATTCGCCGGGGAGCAGTGTTACCTCAGGGTCGTCGCGATTCGTCTCGATCGGTGCGGTAGCGCAGCAGGACCACGCCGGACCGGAACCGTTTGGTCTCGATGAGCCGCAGCCGGGGCAGCCCGGTCGTGAACAGCCGCGCGCCCTCGCCGAGAACCACCGGGTAGACGAACAGCCGATACTCGTCCACGAGATTCTCCGCGATGAGCGAGTGCACGAGCCGAATGCTGCCGGTGGTGACAATGTCCTTGCCCGGCAAGGCTTTCAGCGCGTTGATCTCCTCGGCCAGCGGTCCGCGTAACACGACGCTGTTCTCCCACCCCGGGTCGTCCAGACTCCGGGAGACGACATATTTGCGCATGGCGTTCAGCTCGGCGGCGATCCCGGTCTCGTCGTCGATCTGCCGCGGCCAGTAGCCGCGCATCTCCTCGAAGGTGACCCGCCCGAACACCACGGCGTCGCACCGCTCGGTGTGCCGCATGGTCTCGGCGAGCACATCCGAGGTGTCCTCCTCGGCCGTGACGGTGAACCATCCCGCCGACGCGTCGATCACCCCGTCCAGGGTGATGTTCTCGGTGACCACGAGATCCCGCATCCGCACTCCTCGCTCTCGAATTCTCCTTACCGGAACAGACGAGACGGAATGGGGAAATTCATTGACTTGAAGCGGTTCAGGTCTTCGATACTCGGAGCGTGACCGAGCGCCAGTGGACGATCGCGCAGGCATCCGCGCTGACGGGCCTGCCGGAGAGCACGCTGCGGTACTGGGAACGGATCGGGCTCGTTCGTCCCGTCGACCGCGATCTCTCCAGCGGTCATCGCCGCTACGGCGAGGACGATATCGACACTCTCGACACGCTGGGCAACCTCCGCGCGGTCGGCATGTCGGTCGCGGACATGCGCCGCTACCTCACCGGTCGGCACCGCGGCGACGATGCCGCGGGCGAACAGCGAGCCCTGTTCGAGGCCCACGCGCAGCGTCTGGCCGAGGAGATCGAAACGCTCGAGCTGCGTCGCCGCTACCTCGAACTCAAGGTCCGGTACTGGGCCGCGCGCGAGCGGGGCGATCTCGATGAGGCCACCGAGATCGCCGCCCTGATCCGGCCCCTGATCGATCGCGTCAACCCGAAGGAGACCACATGACCACCACATCCGCATCGTCCCGATTCGACTGGCATTCGACCGCCGCCGAGGTCGTCGAGGGCGTCGACCTCACCGGGCGCCGAGCCTTGATCACCGGCGCGGCGAGCGGTATCGGCGTCGAAACCGCCCGCGCGCTGGCCGCCGCGGGTGCCGAAACCGTCCTCGCCGCAAGGGATCTCATCGCTGCCGCCGCCGTCGCGGACGACATCCGCGCGAGCACCGGCAACGACGACGTTCACATCGCCCACCTCGACCTCCTCGACCGCGCGTCGATCGACTCGCTCGCGGCCGCCAGCATCGGCAGACCGCTGCACATCCTCATCGGCAACGCGGGTGTGATGGCCATCCCCGAACTGCGGCGCAGCCCCGAAGGCCACGAGCTGCAATTCGCCACCAACCACCTCGGACACTTCCGACTCGCCACCGCGCTCCTGCCCGCGTTGCGGGCGACCGACGGCGCCCGCGTGGTGTCGGTCAGCTCACGCGCACACCTGAACTCGAACGTGGACTTCGACGACATCGACTTCCGAACGCGCGCTTATGATCCCGCCCTGGCCTACGCGCAATCCAAGACCGCCAACGTCCTCTTCGCCGTCGAGGCCGCACGCCGCTGGGCCGAGGACGGCATCGAGGCCAATGCCGTGCACCCCGGGGCCATCCTCGACTCCAACCTCGTGCGCCACTACGACCAGGCCACCGTGGACCAATTCCGCACCTCGGGCCGCTACACCTTCAAAACCCTCGCCCAAGGCGCGGCCACCAGCGTCTACGTCGCGACCGCACCCGAACTCGCCGGGACGGTCGGCCGCTACTTCGAGAACTGCCGAGAAGCCGATCCCGACGACCCGACGGCCGCCGGAATCGATGCCGCCGGGGTCGCCGCGTACGCCCTGGACCCGGACAACGCCCGCCGTCTGTGGGAGATTTCGGAACAGATGAACAAATGAATTTCGCTGGACCGCAGCGGGATTCACTCGACTATTCGTCCGATATTGCCAGAATCCGTGCGGCGGAATCGCTTTCGCTCAACGAGACCCGGCGGAGTTCGGTCAACGCGGCTTTGTAGCGACCAACCTCCTCGGAACGCTCGAGGTAGAGATTTCCGACGTATTCCTCGATGTAGACGAGTGGCGGTTCGACGAACTTCGAGTGGGGGAGGAGCGGGAACTCCAGCAGCGAGAAGGGTCCGACGAGGGCGCCGATGTGATTGCGGGTGTTGAAGGGAACGAGGCGGATCGAGACGTTGGGGCGTTGGGTGAGTTCGGCGAGATGGCGGCGCTGCTCCGCCATGACGCCGGGGCCGCCCCATTCCTCGCGGATCGCCGCCTCGGACAGGAAGATTTCGGCGGTGAAGTTCGAATCGTTCAGCCGCTCGAGCGGTTTCAGCGATCGCTCGATCCGCGCCTCGACCTGCTCGGTGGGCGCGTTGGGGTCCGCGGTCCACGCGACCGCACGGCAGTAGTCGGGAGTCCGCACGACCGGCGGCAGCAGGATGACCGACCACGCGGTCAGTCGCTTGACGGCGTCGTCCACGGTCGAATACGGATCGGAGCCGTCGGTCCCGCGGTCCACATGCGGCCGCCACCAACCGCCCCCGTGCTTCACCGCGGCCCGAACCTCGTGTGCCAGAGCGAGAATCATGCGGCGCGTGTCATCGGAGACCCCGTAACGATCGCACAGCGCGTTCATGTACAGATCGCGCGCCGAGGGCGCGGACAATCCGTCCTCCAGACGTCCCATCGTCTGCGGTGATATTCCCAGCACGCGCGCGGCCTGGAACTGGCTGATTCCCGCCCGTTTCCGCAGCGACTCCAACTGCCGACCGAGCGCGCGGCGAGCGAGCGTCGAACCTTCTGCGACCATGTCTTTCTCCTTATCCTCATACCGATGAATGATCTGCGACACTGGAATACCGGAGTAGAAATTCGGAATTGGTCGGCAACCGATGTGAAGCAGAGTGCGATGCGGGTCGGCTGACCGCTTCCGCAACGAGGTTATGCTCGCGCCGGGCAGTAGATAGGCACAGAATGTGCCCTTGCGGCCGATACCCCTGGTGGTGATTCGGCGTATCCTGTTGGCATGTCTGAATTTCCGCAGCGGTTGAAGGCTGCGCGCATCGGTGCGGGCCTGACCCGGCCTGTGCTCGGGCAGCTGGTGGGGCGAAGCGAGGGGTGGGTCAAGGCCCTCGAGGTCGGTCGATTGCAGCAGCCGCGTTTGCCGATGCTGATCAAATTGGCGGAAGCGCTCGGGCTGGACGATCTTTCGACCCTCACCGGGGACCAATCCCTTTCGCGGGCGGCCTATGGCAAACTCCGGCATCCGCTGTTGGACAAGATCACCGCGGCACTGGTGAGCTATCCGCATCCGTCCGCGCGGGACAAGCCGATCCACATCGATGCTCTCGAGGCGCAGGTCCGGCAGACGTGGGAATTGTGGCACGGTACGAGACATCAGCGTTCGACGGTCGCGCCGGTATTGGCCGGACTACTGACCGATGCCCGGTTGGCCGCAAGGCAATTCGAAAACGACGAGCGCCGCCGCGCGCGAATCGTGCTGGCTCAGGTCTATCACCTGGTTCAGTTGTATCTCAGTTTCCAGCCGGTTCCCGATCTCGTACTGATGGCGGGGGACAGGGCGATGATCGCCGCGCAGGACGCGGACGACCCCTATGCCATCGCCGCCGCGGCGTGGTATGTGAATCATGTCTACCGAGATGCCGGTGAACAAGCCGAGATTCGAGTCGAATTGGCGCGAGACGCCTGTACGCTGTTGAATCTCGAGCGGAGCGAAGAAGACCGTGCACTCCATGGTCTGATGCAACTCGCCATGGCGTTGTCGTTCGCCAAGATCGGGCGGGAGGGCGACGCCTGGCGGCATTGGGACAAGGCGCTCGAGCTCGCGCGTTCACTGACGCGGGAGCATCCGTGGCTGAAATTTGGTGTGCCGATGGTCGAGAGCTACGCGATTTCCATCCATTGCGACCTCGTCCGCGGCGGTTACGCGGTTCAGCACGCCAACAAGCTGAACCTCGGGTCGGTTACCTCGTGCACGCGGCGTAGTTTCCACGAGACCGAGATCGGTCGCGCCTACCATCTCAAGGGCGAGCCATTGGGGGCGGTGACGATGCTGAAGCGCGCGCACGAGACGTCCCCGGACACCTTCGGTTTCAGTTTGTACGCTCGTTCACTCATTCCCGAACTCGTGAAGCATGGCGGGGCCAATGTGCGTCCCGATGCCGAGCAGCTCGCCGTCGCGCTCGATATTCCGGTGTGAGCGGCGGACTCGTTATCGGATGTCGAGCCGCAGCGTGTCGGCCAGTTGCCGCATGTCCGGTGTGAGCGTGCGGCGCTCGGCGATGATCCGGCCGAGGAGGTCTCGTGCGGAACGCTGTTCGGCCAGCCATGGTCGGGCGTCGCGGGCGAGGGAGGTCAGGACGTCGAATGCCGCCTCGGGGTCGCCCAATTCGAGATGGGCGGCTGCGACATCGATTCGGTGCCGGTTTCGGTTGTCGGAGGTCGGGCGGGGATCGGGCGGGATGTCGCGGGCGAGGCGCAGGGCCAGGTCGGGACGATTGTCGACCACGAGATTCTCGACGCGTTTCATGGCGACGGTCGTGGGGTCGAATGTCGTCCAATAGTGGTGGTAGGGAGCGGGTTCCGGGCGGAGCGCGGCCGCGGCTGCGACGGCGAGGCGCATCATGTCCTCGGCCTCGTCGGGGCGGTTGTCGCGGACCGCGGCGGCGGAGCCGCGGAGCAGCAGCCAGCCCCAGGTGGAGATCTCGCGGGTGGTCGCGGTCGAGAGGTGGGGCTGGGTGCGGTCGGCCCACTGGCTGGCGAGGGTGCGGACCGTGTCGAATCGCCGTTCCACGATCAGGAGCCAGCACAGCGTGACGACCGTCGAGGCGGCGTCGAGGGTATCGCCGGTGGATTCCGCGTCGGTGAGGGCTCGGTGCAGTGCGCGGCGGGCGGGGGCGGGTTGGCGGGTCTGAACCATCACCGATCCCGCGAGTTGCAGTGTGCGCGAACGCAGAAGCGGTGCGGCCGACGCGGCCTCTTCGATCAGAAGGGGGAGCACGCGGGCCAATCGTTCGTACTCGTTGTCGTGGTACAGCCTGGTGGCGTGCGACAGGGTCGCCTCGAGGCCGGGGGTCGGGGCCGATGCGGGGGTGTCGGGGAGCGATTCCAGCGCCGCGCGGGTGGGTGCCCAGAGGGTACTGCCGTCGTTCGTGTCGGGCGGTGCCGGATTCGGGCCGAGCAGCGTGGTCACGGGGCATCCGAGAGCGACGGCGAAGCGGCGCAGGGTCGTCAGGCCGATGTCCTCGCGTTCGCCTCGTTCGATCTCGCGAATCAGCGACGGCGCGACTCCCGAGGACTCCGCGAGTTCGCGTCGGGTCAGTCCTCGCCGTCTTCGGGCGGATTGGAGCCGGTCCCCGAGGTCCATATGTTCAGGTTACGACTCAGGAATGCCCGGCTTGCTCACGCCGCGACGGTGGGGTGTTATCCCTCGGCGACGCCCTAAGTTGACGAGTTGTTCTCCCGCGCAACGATTTCCGCCAACTCGGTGAGTTCGTGAATCACCCAGTCCGACCGCTCGGCCACCTCTGGCTTGTCTCGGAGGATCCATCCCCAAGGCCCTCGCTGGATGTAGGCCGTGCGCATTCCCGCCTCCTTGGCCGGGGTGACGTCGTTATCGATTCGATCCCCGACGTAGACGATCTCGTGCGCCGGGAAGGGAGCTACCTCCACGATCTTGGTGAAGAACTCCGGTGCCGGTTTCGCCACACCCCAGTCGTCGGAGGTCGCGATGAAATCGGTTGGCAATCCCAGACTTCGGAGGATGCGTCCCGAGCGCACGGTCTGATTGCCGACAATGCCAACCCAGACCCCGAGGCTGCGCAGCTTCGCCAGCGCGGGTCGCGCGTCCGGGTACAGATCATCCTCCCCGTAGGTCTCCGGCTGCCCGGCGTCCACCCGCGCCTGCCGTTCGCGATCCAGATCGAAGCCGGGGCGGAATACCTGGAAAGTCTCCCGGTAGTCCAGTCCGGTCGCGATGATCGCGCCGAAGACCGCCGAGAACGTGTGTCGCGGCACCCCGAGCCAATCCGCCCAGGTTCCGTACTCGCGTGTCTCGTCCACGAGTGTTTCACCGACGTCGAACACCACGGCCGAAATCATGCGTCCACGGTACTGAAGGGACGGCAAGGTCTCAGCCCCGCGGCCCGATCCACAACGCCTCCGCCGTGGCACACGGCGTGCCGTCGGCCGTCGAAACCGCCACGCCCACAGTGTATTTGCGCCCATCCACCGAAATCGGCCACGCGTGGACGAGATGTTCCTCCCCCGCGCTGACAGGCTGATGCACCGTGACCCGCATGGCCGCCGTGAGGCCGCCCGGCCGCATGCCGGAGGCGAGGATGGCCACCCAGCCGCCGGGGCAGTCGAGGGCTGACCAGACGTTGGGGGAGGTGAGGGTACCCGTGGGGGCGGCTAGGGCGTGTCCTGTAAGTGGTTGTGTGGGTTTGGGTGAGTCGATGTGCTGGTTGTGTTAACGGTGTGGGGTGGTTGGTCGAGGTGAAGTGACG
>NZ_JBSFPI010000025.1:0-110649 GCF_053588115.1 Nocardia sp. NPDC003482 | reverse complement strand
ACACGCACCCTCTACGACGAAGCGGCCGCATGGCCCACATACACCGAACAAGCCACTGCTGCTTGACCTCCAAGCCCCTGGGATGTCTTTATTCGAATCCGCACCCGTTGTGTAGCCCTGCAAGGGGTGCGGATTCGAATAAGGGGTGCGGCTGGGTTCGTACACCTGGGGATCGGTGGCGCCTGGGGTGCACGACAGCGGCGGCCGGGGTGCGACTAAGTTCGCGGGCCTGGGATCGGTGTCCCACCGGCAATGAGTTCCAGCGGGGCCGGGCTGCGGCTGGGCTCGTAGGTCTGGGATCTCGGTGGCCGGTCGGGTGGTTACAGGCCGGATTCGGTGATGGCTTCGATCAGGCGGGTTACCTCGGTGGGGCCTCGGACGGCTAGGCGGAGGTGGTTGGGGGTGAGGCCGGGGAAGGTGTCGCAGCGGCGGAGGGCTATTCCCTTGTGGGAGAGGCGTTTTCGGAGGAGTTCGCCGTCGGGGGCCTCGATGAGGAGGAAGGGGGCGTGGGCGGGGGTGTGGGCGGTGATGCCGATCGCGGCTAGGCGGGTGATCATTTGGGCTCTGGACTCGGCGATGGCGTGGGCTCGGGCTCGAGATTCGGCGATGGCGGCAGGTTCGGCGGTGGCGGTGATGGCTTCCAGTTGGAGGGTGCCCAGGGGCCAGTGGGGGCGGCCTCGGGTCAGGCGGGTGAGCAGGGCGGGTGGGCCCAGGAGGTAGCCGCAGCGGAGGCCAGCGAGGGCCCAGGTCTTGGTGAGGCTGCGGAGGATGAGGACGTCGTCGAGGGGGTGGGCGGCGAGGGATTCAGGTTCACCGGGGACGGCGTCGGCGAAGGCTTCGTCGATGACGAGGACGCGGCCGGTGCGGCGCAGGGCCAGCAGGGTTTCGGCGGGGTGGAGGACCGAGGTCGGATTCGTCGGGTTGCCCAGGACCACCAGGTCGGCCGCGTCGGGAACCAGGGCGGGGTCGAGGGTGTAGGGCGGGTCGAGGACGACGCGGGCCACGTCGACCCCGGCGTCGCGCAGGGCCAGTTCGGGTTCGGTGAAGGACGGGTGAACGACCGCGGCCAGTCGGGGGCTCAAGCGCGGCAGCATCGCGAAGCCCTCGGCGGCACCCCCCAACAGCAGTACCTCATCCGTAGTCCGCCCGTGCCTGGCCGCCACGGCCGCCCGCGCGACCCGCTCGTCGGCCGCCGACGGATAGCTCCCCAACTCCCCCAGCCGCCCCGCCAACCGCCGCCGCAACCACTCCGGCGGCCCCCCGCCCTGAACGTTGACCGCGAAATCCAACATCCCCGGCACCACATCCACATCCCCGTGATGCCGCAACAACTCCCGATCGAACCCGTCACCCACCATCGACCTCCAACCTCCCGCGAACCCACCCAACCTTTGCATCCCCCAATCCGCCCGAACCGCCCGGCACCCGTACCGCCTTCCGGAGGGCAGCCGCACCTAGAACCCAACCGAGCCACCCGGCACTAGAACCATCCTGCACAGGGCAGCAGCGCTCGAACCCACCGATCAAGCCGCACTCGGATCACCCTCCGCGGGCAGCAGTGCCCGAAACCCACTCAGCCACCCAGCATGCGAGTCACCGTCCGCCCGAGGCAGCGCACCCGAAACCGGCTGAACCGCCAGAACACACGATCACCCATCCACGCGAGACGGCAATATCCTGAACACGCGAACCGCCCGGGTATTTGACCCACCATCCGCGCAGGCCAGCAGCACCAATCCCACTCACGCGATACAGCAGCGCACCCCCAAACCCACCCGGCACTCGAATTACCTCGGGGCAGCGACACCTGAACGCCGCCGAACCCTCTTGTACACGAACGCGTGGTCCAGGCATGCAGGTGTTGATCTCGTCCTCGCGGGTCTGCTCGGCCTTGCGCGCCCACTCGGGGTCGGCCAGCAGCGGGCGGGCCAGCGAGATCAGGTCGGCGCCGCCACGGGTGAGGACCTCCTCGGCGGTTCGTCCGGCGTGCGAGGGCCATCGCGAGGAACACGGCACCTCGAAACTCATCGAGCCTCCCTCGAGCAGGGCCGAAGGTAACGGGATCCGTGCTCCACCTCCCTATCGCGCACCCGACATAGCCCACCCCACCCCAACCCGCCAGAATGGCTGTCGTGGGTGAGCTGCACGTGACCTTCATTTGCACCGGCAATATCTGTCGGTCGCCGATGGCCGAGAAGATCTTCGTCGGGTATCTGGAGCGGGCCGGGTTGGGTGATCGGGTGCGGGTGAGTAGTGCCGGGACTACGGCTTGGCATGTCGGGGCGGATGCGGATCCGCGGACGACTGCCGTGTTGCGGCGGCACGGGTATCCGGTGGGGCATATCGCGGCGATGGTGGGGTCCGATCATCTGGGTGCCGATCTGGTGGTGTCGTTGGCTACCTCGCATGATCGGGAGATGACGCGGTTGCGGGTGCCCGCTGGGCGGCGGCGGTTGTTGCGGAGTTTCGATCCGGACGCCGACTCCGTGGACGTACCGGATCCGTACTACGGGGGCGATGCGGAATTCGAACTGGTTCGGGAGCAGATCGAGGCGGCGATGCCCGCGCTGCTCGACTGGGTGCGTGAGCGGTTGCCGCGATGAGTGTGCTGCGTCGGCTGACCTTCCTGCTGCGGCCCAGCTGGGTGATTCTCGCGGTCGTGGTCGTGGGGTTCGCGTATTTCTGTTTCACGGTGCTCGCGCCGTGGCAGTTGGGTAAGAACTCCTCGACCTCGCATCGCAACGACCTCATCGCCCGGTCGGTCGACGCCGCGCCGGTCGACGTGACCACGCTGCTCACCGATCCGTCCGCGACCGACACCGAGTGGCGGCGCGTAATCGCAACGGGCACTTACGTTCCCGGCTCGACGGTGGTCGAGCGGTTGCAGCGGCTGGACGACAATCCGGCCTTCGGGGTGCTGGCGACCTTCCGGCTCGACGACGGCCGCGTCCTGCTCGTCGACCGCGGCCTGTTGCCCGCCGCGGACGGAATCCGCCTGCCCACGATCCCCGAACCGCCCACCGGCCCGCAACGGATCGAGGCGCGCGTCCGCAAGTCCGAGGGCGTCACCCCGGGCAAGGACCCGATGACCCAGGACGACTACCGCCAGGTGTATTCGATCGACACCGGCCAACTCGCCACGGTCCTCGGCGCCCCGCTCACCACGATTCCGACCGGCGGCCCCGGCGGCTACCTCCAGCTCACCGACCACCAGCCCGGCGCCTTCACCTCCCGACCCCTCCCCCAACTGGATGCGGGCCCGTACCTGTCCTACGGCCTGCAATGGATCGCCTTCGGCATCATGGCCCCCCTCGGCCTGGCCTACTTCGTCTACGCCGAACTCCGCGAACGCCGCCGCGACCGCCAACCTCCGGCCCCGGCGCCCGAAACGACTTCTCCCGCAACGGTTCCCGCACCGCCCAGCACCAACGCGGACCGGCTGGCCGACCGCTACGGCAACTCGCGCCGCTGATCGCGCAGCGGCACCATCGTCGGACGGGATCCGGTCAGGACCAGCCGAGGCGATCGCGACGGCAGGGGCGGCAGAGTCCGTAGGAGACCTCCATCACGAGGACCGGAATCGGACCCCCGCGAATGCCGCGACGACCATCGCCACCGCGACACCCCCGGCCTGCACGGCCGCCGACAACCGCACGGCCCGCCGCAGATCCGGCACCCGGGGCGTGGGCCCGTCTCCCAGCATGGGCCGCGACTCCGTCCCGTGCCGATACCGCGTGACGCCCCCGAGCCGCACACCCAGCGCACCGGCCATACTCGCCTCGGCCACACCGGCATTCGGACTCGGGTGTCGCCCGGCATCGCGACGCCACGCCGCCAGTGCGGCGGCCGGGCGACCGCCCACCACGGGAGCCAGCATCGCGGTGAGCAGCCCGCTCACCCGCGCCGGAATCAGGTTCGCGACGTCGTCGACCCGGGCGGCCGCCCAGCCGAACGATTCGTAGCGTTCGTTGCGATACCCGACCATCGCGTCGAGCGTGTTCACCGCCCGATACCCCAGCAACCCCGGCACCCCCGCGACCGCGCCCCACAGCAGCGGCGCGATGGCCGCGTCGGAGGTGTTCTCCGCGATGGATTCCAGTGCGGCGCGGGCCAATCCGTCCGCGTCCAGCGCCGAGGGGTCTCGCCCGCACAGCGAAGGCAGCAG
The DNA here is from genome assembly GCF_053588115.1 of Nocardia sp. NPDC003482. Lineage (NCBI taxonomy): Bacteria > Bacillati > Actinomycetota > Actinomycetes > Mycobacteriales > Nocardiaceae > Nocardia > Nocardia sp. NPDC003482. Next base: position 106,484 of record NZ_JBSFPI010000025.1, on the reverse strand, counting down.
CGCCCGCGCACCCTCGATGTCATCGGCCTCCAGCCGGTCCGCCATCTCCCCACCGACCCGGACCAGGGACCGTCCACCTAACACGGTCCACGTCGACACGGCCGTGAGCGCGAACCGAAAACCGGTGCGCTGCAATGCGATACCCGCGAGAACCATGCCGCCCACCAACGCGGCCTCGTACCGGATCCCCGCCGCCCGGCTGTCCCGATACGCCACCGACTCCAACCGCGCGGCCGCGGACCCGAACCCCGCGACCGGATGCCACCGCCGCGGATCGCCCAGTACCCGGTCCAGCACGAAACCCGCACCCAACCCGACCACCGTCGACAAGCCCTCGCGCACCGGCCGAGGGTAGCCGACGACATGTCACACGAATGCCCGGCCCGGGGGCACTGGCGGCCCGAACTCGCAGGCGGCATGTGACACGAATGCCTGGCCCGGGGGGACACCGGCGGCCCGAACTCGCCAACGACATGTCACACGAACGCCCGCCCCGGGGGCACTGGCGGGCCAAACTCTCCGATGGCGTGTCACACCAACGCCCGCCCCGCCGTCTCCCTGGTGACGGACGGTTAGGCTCCGGTCGAGAGGACGGTGGATGTGAGCGAGCAGGGGTTCGGGGACGGTGACCGGGCGGAGTTGGCGCGGCGGTTCGAGGAACATCGGGGGTACTTGCGGCGGCTGGCGTACAGCACGTTGGGGAGTTTGACCGACGCCGACGATGTGGTGCAGGACGCGTGGCTGCGGTTGCAGCGGTGGCACGAGACCCGGCCGGCGGGGGCGGAGATCGAGAATCTGCGGGCCTGGCTGTCGACGGTGACGGGGCGGCTGGCATTGGATCAGCTGGGGTCGGCGCGGGCGCGGCGGGAGCAGTACGTCGGGGAGTGGCTGCCGGAGCCGGAGGTGACGGCGTCCGACGATCCGGCGGATCGGGTGACCCAGGACGAGCGGGTGACGACCGCGCTGCTGGTGGTGCTGGAGTCGTTGTCGCCCGCGGAACGGACCGCGTTCGTCTTGCAGGACGTGTTCGGGATGACCGGCCCGGAGGTGGCCGAGGTGGTCGGCCGCACTCCGGCCGCGGTGCGGCAGTTGGCATCTCGCGCGCGCAAGCGGGTCGAGGAGGGGACGCCGCGGTTTCCGGCGAGCCCGGACGAGCACGCGAAGGCGGTGTCGGCCTTCGCGGTGGCGTGGCGCTCGGGGGATCTGAGCGCGCTGCTCGGAGTGCTCGACGAGAAGGTCACGCTGACCGCGGACGGCGGCGGCAAGGTGCCCGCGATCCGGCAGCCGGTCAGCGGTTCGGAGCTGGTGGCCAAGATGTTCCTGGGTTGGTACCGCGCGGGTACGGGAGCGTGGGGACGTTCGGTCCTGGTCAATGGCCGACCCGGGCTCATGGTGTTCGACGGGCACCATCTCGGCGTGTTCGCGTTCACCGTCGAGCGCGACCGCATCACCGGGATCACCGTGGTCCGCAACCCGGACAAGCTGCGCGACCTGCCGCCCGCCGAGCCGGAGTGGTTCATGGAGTGAGGACTACCCTGTGCCCCAAGGTATTCGGCGCAATTCCGGGGCGGCGAGGGCCGTCAGGCCCGATCGCTGTCCCGCAACAATTCGTTCAGGATCGGCCCGATCTGCGCGACGCCGTGCGGGTTGAGCATCCCCATGTGCCGTTCGTCGATCGGGACGGACCGGATCGTGCCGCCGATGTGACGCCGCCATGTCGCGGCCATGTCACCGCGGCGGGTTTCGCGGGCGGCGAGGAACAGCACGGCGTCCCCGTCGAAGTGCTCGGGTTCGTGCGAGACCGGCGTCGTGAAGTTCTCGATCACCCGCTCGACCTGTTCGGGGGTGAAGACGCCCTCGCTCGCGAGCCGTTCGGACAGCAGCGCGAACAGTTCGTCGGGCGAGGCGATCGGCCGGTCCTCGCTCAGGCCCAGGAATTCGCGCCAGCCGCCGAGGAAGTCGTTGAGCGCCCGCACGCCCTGCGGGTCGTCGGGGTCGGCCGTGAGCGGCTGATCGAGTTCGGCCTCGACGGCGGCGTCGACGAGCACGAGCGATCCGACCGAATGCCCCAGTGCGCGAAGGCGACTCGCCATGGCGTGGGCTATCTTCCCGCCCAGCGACCACCCCAGCAGGTGGTAGCGGATGCCGGGGAAGGCGCGCACGATCTCGTCCACGTAGCGCCGGGCGTACTCCTCCACCGACGCGCAGCGCGCCGACCCCTCGACGATGTAGGGGTCCTGGAGACCGTAGATCGGCCGATCCGGATCGAGGTGTCCGGCCAGACCGCCGTACACCCAGGCCAGGCCGCCGCCGGGGTGCGCGCAGAACAGCGGCGGCTTGTCACCCGCCGAACGCAGCGGTGACAGCACGCCGAGCGAGACCCGCATCCCCGTGTGCGGCCCGTCGAGGTAGCGGGCGACGGACGCGGGCGTGGAGTCGGAGAACAACAGCTGGTAGGGCACGTCGGTCCCGGTGCGCGTGCGCAGCCGCGCGACGAGTTTCATCGCGACCATGGAATTGCCGCCGAGCGTGAAGAAGTCGTCGTCCACACCCACCCGGTCGACGTCCAAGACCTCGGCGAACACGTCCGTGACGATCTCCTCGAGGGGTGTTTCCGGGGCCCGGTAGCGCGCGGCCGCCGCGGCGGGGGCGGGCAGCGCGCGCCGATCCACCTTGCCGCTCGCGGTCAGCGGCAGTTCGGGCAGCACGGTGACGCTGGCGGGCACCATGTAGGACGGCAGCCGGTCGGCCACCGCGCGCCGCGCTATGCCCGCGTCGAGGTCGCGGCCGGGGGTGGGCGCGACGTAGGCGGCCAGCGCCCCGGTGTCGTCCACGACGACGACCGCCCGCCGCACGGCATCCGAATCACGCAGCGCCGCTTCGATTTCCCCGAGTTCGACGCGCTGGCCGCGCACCTTCACCTGGAAGTCGCCGCGGCCGACGAACGTCAGCGCGCCGCGTTCCCACCGGACCAGATCGCCGGTCCGGTACATGCGCGAACCCGCGGGTCCGTACGGGTCCGCTACGAATGTCGCCGCGGTGAGCCCGATCCGGTTCAGATATCCCCGTGCCGAACCCGGACCCGCCACGTACAGCGCGCCCACCACGCCCTCGGGCACGGGACGCAGCCAGCCGTCCAGGACCATGGCCCGCACGCCGGGGATCGGGCCGCCGATCGTAACCGGCTCGCCGGGGCGGACCTCCGTGCCGCTCACCCAGATCGTCGCCTCGCTGGGGCCGTAGAGGTTGTGCACCCGGCGGATTCCGGCGCTGTCGGTGCCGGACCATTGGGCGACCAGTGCGGGCGGGCAGACGTCGGCGCCGGTCAGCAGTGCCCGCATCGCGTCGAGCCCCGACGGATCGACCGAGGCGGCCACCGCCGGGGACAGGAATGCGTGCGTGATCCGCTGGCCCCGAAGGAATTCCGTCAACGTCTCACCCGCTACGGCGTTCTCCGGCGCGACGACGAGCGCCGCCCCCGCGGGCACCGCGAGCAGGAATTCCAGCACGGCGGCGTCGAAAACCCGTGCGGCGACGACGGATACCCGCGATCGCGCGTCGACCCCGAACCTCGGGGCGGCGGCGACCGCGAGCCCGGCGTGGGTGACGGCCACGCCCTTGGGCGTTCCGGTGGACCCGGAGGTGTACACGATGTAGGCCGTATTGCCCACTCGCACAACGCCTCTCCGGTCTCCGTCGGTGACCGGCGCGGCACTGTACCGGGACAGGTCCGGATCGATCACCCGCACCCCGAACTCACCCGAGAGGTTCCCGAGCGCGATGCTCGCCCCGCTGTCGGCGAGGATGAACCGGTTCCGTTCGGCGGGATGCGCCGGATCGAGCGAGACGAACGCCGCACCGGCCTTGGCCACCGCCCACACCGCGCGAATCCACGCCGCCGAGCGCGGAAGGGCGAGCGCGACAACGGTTTCCGGCCCGGCGCCCGCCTCGATGAGCGCGCGAGCGCACCGGTTCGACCACTCGTCCAGATCCCGATACCGCCACTCCCGCGAGCCCTCGACGATCGCGGGACGATCCGCGTTGTCACCCGCGACCCGAACGCACAACTCCCCCAGCGTGAACGGCCGCGGCGCCGCGGCCCCGTCGCCGAGTTCCCGCAACCGCCGCCGCTCCTCGGCCGACACCGGATCCAGATCGCGAAGCGGCACAACGGGTTCCGACACCACATCGCGAAGCACCCGCGCCAACCGCCCGGCGAACCCTTGCACCGTGGACCGGTCGAACAGGTCGAGCGCGTAGCTGATCCCGATCGGCATCCCGCCATCGTCGTCGGGTGTGCCGGACGCGGTGACGGTGAGGTCGAATCGTTCGATCCCGGTGTCGAGCTCCACGCCCTCGGCCCGCAACCCCGGCAGCCGCGCCGAGGCGTGTTCGAGTCCGAGATTCTGGAAGGCCAGCATCACCTGGAACAGCGGATGATGCGACCGGCTGCGCGGCGGATCGAGCTCCTCCACGACCCGCTCGAACGGAATGTCCGCGTGCGCGAACGCGTCCAGATCCACCCGCCGGACGCCGTCGAGCAGCTCGGCGAACGACGCGGACTCGTCGATCCGCGCCCGCAGCACGAGGGTGTTGACGAACATGCCGACGAGATCGTCGAGCGCGGCCGCGCCCCGGCCCGCCACCGGCGTGCCGACCGCGATATCGGCCGTGCCCGCCAGCCGGGACAGCACGACCGCCAGGGCGGCGTGCAACACCATGAACACCGTCACCCCGCGCTCCCGCGCCAGGGCCCGCAGCCCGGCGGCGGTCTCGGCGTCCAGGGTGAACCAGTACGCGGCCCCCCGATGCGAGGCGACCACCGGTCGCGGCCGATCGGTCGGCAACTCCAGCCGATCCGGCGATTCGGCCAATCTCTCGGTCCAGTAGGCCAGCTGCCGCGCCAGCGCACTCTCCGGATCCGCCTCCTCCCCGAGCACCTCGCGCTGCCACAGCGCGTAGTCGGCGTATTGCACCGCCAACGGCTCCCACCCCGGCGCACGCCCCGCCCGCCGCGCCGCGTACGCCAGCGAGAGGTCCCGCGCCAGCGGCGCCATCGACCAACCGTCCGCCGCGATGTGGTGCACCACGAGCGCGAGAATGTGCTCCTCGGATCCGCTGCGCCACAACCCGATTCGCAACGGCGGCTCCACCGCGAGATCGAATCCGCGCCGCGCCCACGCCCCCACGGCACCCTCGACCTCGGCCCCCTCGATCACGATGGGCCGCACCGCCGGGTGGTGATCGGCGGGCAGGATGCGCTGGAACGGGACGCCCTCGTCGTCGGGGAACAGGGTGCGGAGGCTTTCGTGGCGGGCCACCACATCGCCGAGGGCGGCCTCGAGAGCGGGCACGTCCAGATCGCCGATCAGGCGCAGGACCAGGGGGATGTTGTAGGCGGTGGCGGAGGGGTCGAGGCGGTTGACGAACCACATTCGCCACTGGGCGAAGGACAGGGGGATCCGGGCGGGCCGGGGGCGGGCGGAAAGCGCTGGGGCCGAACCGGTTCGGGACGCGCGAGTGGCGAGGACCCGGGCGAGTCCAGCGGGTGTGGGGGTATCGAAGACGTCCCGGACCCCGACGTCGTAGCCGACGGCCGCCTCCACGCGCGCCGCCGCCTGGGTCGCGGACAGGGAGTGACCGCCGAGTTCGAAGAAGTCGTCGTCCACCCCAACCTTGTCCAGACCGAGCACGTCGCGAAAGACGGCGGTGACGATCTCCTCGATCGGCGTCGACGGGGGCCGATAGGCCGCCACCTCCCAGCGCGGAGCGGCCGAGCCGTCCTCGTCGTCGCCTTCCACGGTCTGGGAGTCATTGCGCCCCAACGACATCAGGCCGCCGTGCTCCCACCGCACCCGCTCCCCGGTCCGGAACATCACCGCGCCCGGCGGGCCGAACGGATCGGCGACGAACACCGCCGCGTCGTCCGCGCGCCGACGCCGCGCGGCCGACCCTGCGGCCGCCATCTCCCCCGGCACCGCGGACACAGCGACGAACGACTCCGCGGACCCGGACGCTCCCCCGTTGTCGCCCACATGGTTTCGCGGCACCGCGGCCCCCGCGACATACAACTCCCCCACCAGTGCCGGGCGCAGCCATCGGTCCAGGACCAGTAGCCGCACGCCCGGGACGGGACGGCCGAGGGGAACCGGGCCGCCGGGGCGGGTTTCGGCGCCGGTCGACCAGATTGCGAGGGTGCGCGAGGCGGTGTATGTCGAACCGGCGGGCCACCGTTCCATGGCCGTGGGCGAGCAGCCGGTGACAATCGCTCGGAGGCCGGGGATTTCGATGGGGTCGGCGGTCGGGGGCAGGAAGGCGTGGGTGATTTGTTCGGCGCGTAGGAATTCGGTCAATGGTTCGTCTGCGGATGGGACGAGCCACGTCGCGCCCGCGGCGACGGTCAATGGCAGAGCCGCCGCCGCGATCTCCGCCGCCACGGCGGGATCGGCCGCTACCCGTGCTCCCGCACCGATCCCGTAGCGGGGTGCGGTCGCGGCGGCGAGGGCGGCGTGGGTGAGGGTCGTTCCGGTGGACGCGTCGATCCACGCCGGATCGTCCGGCCGCACCGAGTCGGATCCGATCGGCGCGGCGTCGAACGCGAACACATCGACACCGTTCGGATCGATGACCGGGATCGCCGAATCACCCACGGCCGGTTGGCCGATCACGATGGCGACATGGTCGGGGACGGCGTCGGCCGCGTCGAGTGGCACGACCACCGCCCCGGCCTTCGCCACCGCCCACACCCACCGAACCCAGTCACCGGACCGCGAGACAACCACTCCCACAGGCGTTCCCGGACGCACCCCGCGATCGATCAACAGCCGCGCGCCCCGATCGGTCCAATCGTCCAGCTCCCGGTACGTGACCCCGCCCGAGCCATCGACGACAGCCACCCGATCCCCGAACTCCGCGGCGGCGCGAGTGAGCCTGTCCCCCAATGGGATCGGCTCCGCCCCAGCACCCCCGTCACTCCATTCCCACCACGCCCGCCGCTCCTCCGCCGCCAGCGGATCGACCTCCCCGACGGCCCGCTCGGGATCCACGGTCACCGCGTCCAACACCCGCCGCAACCGCTCCGCGAACCTCGCGATCGTCGACCGATCGAACAGATCCACCGCGTACCCGATGCTGACCGGCACGGGCCCGTCCGTCGCCGGGATGTCGGCCACCGTGACGGTCAGATCGAACCGTTCGACCCCCGTCTCCACCGTCACCACGTCCACCTCGAGCCCGGGCAGACGTGCGTCGGCGAAGTCCAGATCCAGATTCTGGAACGACAGCATCACCTGGAACAGCGGATGGTGCGCCCGGCTGCGCGGCGGATCGAGCACCTCCACCACGCGCTCGAACGGCACATCGGCGTGGGCGAAGGCGTCCAGATCCGCCCGGCGCACCCGATCCAGCAGCCGCGCGAACGAATCGGTGTCCTCGACGCGGGTGCGCAGGACGAGCGTGTTGACGAACATGCCGACGAGCTCGTCCAGGGTCGACGTCCCGCGCCCGGCGACCGGGGTACCCACCGCGATGTCCGCGCGGCCGGCGAGGCGGGCCAGCACGAGCGCCAGCGCCGCGTGCATCACCATGAACGGCGTGACGCCCCGCGCGTTCGCCACCGCCCGCATCCGCGCGACCAGTTCGGTGTCCAGGGTGAAGAAGTACGTGTCGCCGCGGTGCGAAGCCACCGCGGGGCGCGGACGATCGGTCGGCAGGTCCAGCCGATCGGGCAATCCGGCCAGCCGACCGGTCCAGTAGCCGAGCTGGCGGGCGAGGGTGCTGTCCGGATCGCGTTCCTCGCCCAGCACCTCACGTTGCCACAGCGTGTAGTCCGCGTACTGCACGGGCAGCGGCTCCCATTCCGGGTCCCGGCCCGACCGTCGCGCGGTGTAGGCCCGCGCGAGATCGCGCGCCAGCGGCGCCATCGACCAGCCGTCGGCGGCGATGTGGTGGATGACGACGACCAGGACGTGTTCACCGGAACCGTTGTCCAGCAGGGTGATTCGCATCGGCGGTTCGGTCGACAGGTCGAACCCGCGCCGCACCGCCGCGTCCACCTCGTCGTCGACGCCGCCCGGCGCGACCGCGCGCACGATCGGTTCGATCGATCCGGGCGGCAGGATCCGCTGATAGGGTTTGCCGCCCTCGTCGGGGAACACCGTGCGCAGCGTCTCGTGCCGCGCCACCACATCGCCGAGGGCGGCGGTCAGCGCCGCGTGGTCCAGTTCGCCGCGCAGCCGCAGCACGAGGGGGATGTTGTAGGTCGCCGACGCGCCGTCCAACCGGTTGACGAACCACATCCGCCACTGCGCGAACGACAGCGGCACCCGCTCCGGCCGTTTCCGGGGCGCCAGTTCCGGGCCCGCGGTGTCGCCGGTCCCGGCGTCGAGCACGCGTGCCAGCCGTTCGGCGGTCGGTTCCTCGAACACATCGCGCACGCCGATCCGCACCCCCGTCGTCGCGGCGAGCCGCGACACCGCGCGCATGGCCGTCAGGGAGTGGCCGCCCAGGGCGAAGAAGTCCTCGTCCGCGCCGACCCGTTCGAGACCGAGGACGTCGGCGAAGACCTCGGCCACCGCGCGTTCGGTGGTCGTGGCCGGGGCGCGGTGCGCCCGCGCGGGCACGACGGGTTCGGGCAGGGCCGCGCGGTCGAGCTTTCCGCTGGGCGTGAGGGGCAGATCGGGCAGTACCGAGCACGCGCCGGGCACCATGTGGGCGGGCAGCCTCCGGCGCGCGGCGTCCAGGACGCGGCCCGGGTCGATGCCGTCGCCGACGAGATAGGCGACGAGGCCGCCGGTGCGCTTGTGCTGCAATACGACCGCGCGTCGCACCCCATCCTGTTCGGCGAGCACGGCCTCGATCTCGCCCAGTTCGACACGCTGCCCGCGCACCTTCACCTGGAAGTCGGCGCGCCCGAGGAACTCCAGCGTCCCCCGGTCCGTCCAGCGCACCAGATCACCGGTGCGGTACAGCCGAGATCCATTGCGGCCGAACGGGTTCGCCACGAACGCGGCCGCGGTCTGTCCCGGCCGGTTCAGATAGCCGCGCGCCTGCTGGATGCCGCCGAGATACAGCTCCCCACTCACGCCCACGGGCACCGGCCGCAACCAGGTGTCGAGCACGACGGCCTCCGCGCCGCGGATCGGGCCGCCGATGGTGACGGGCACGCCGGGTTCGAGCGGTTCGCCGATGGTGATCACGATGACCGTCTCGGTGGGCCCGTACGCGTTGTGCAGCCGCCGATCCGGCGCCCAGGCCGCCACCAGTTCGGCCGACAACGCCTCGCCGCCGACGGCCAGCACCCGGAACGATTCGAGTCCGGTCGGCGACATCGTGGCCAGTACGCTCGGGGTGAGGAAGGCGTGCGAAACACCCTGTCGCCGAATCAGTTTCGCCAGTTCCGCGCCGCCGAAGACGTCCGGCGGCGAGACCACCAGCGCGGCCCCGTGCGGATGCGCCATCAGTATCTCGAGCATGACCGCGTCGAAGCCGGGCGCCGACACCGCCAGGACCCGGGCGTCGGCGTCCACCCCGTACCGGTCCCGTTCCTCGGCCGCGAAGTTCGCCAAACCCTCGTGCGGCACCACCACGCCCTTGGGGATTCCGGTGGAGCCGGAGGTGTAGATCACGTAGGCGACGTCCGTCGCCCGCAACGGCCGCGTCCGCCCTGCGTCGGTGATGTCCGTCGTCGGATAGTCGCTCAGCCACAACGACTCTCGTCCGCCGAGCGTCACCAGCTCGACCCGTTCCGAGCCGGTCACGCCGTCCACCGATTCGGCGGCCCAGGCCGCGGTGGCGTCGATCGAGATCACCAGGCGCGCGGCGCAATCCGCGATCATGCGGGCGGCCCGCTGTACGGGATAGCGCGGATCGATCGGGACGAACGCCGCGCCGGATTTGGTGACCGCCCAGATGCTCGCGAGGAAGTCGACGCCGCGGTGCATGGCCAGCGCGACCGTGTCGCCGGGGCCGATGCGACGCGCGATGAGGGAGTGCGCCAGGCGATTGGCGTATTCGTCGAGTTCGCGGTAGGTCAGGGTGTCGGTGTCGGTGATGACGGCGAGGGCGTCGGGATCGCGGGCCACCCCGGCGGCCAGCAGGTCGGGCAGCGGTCGCGGCGCGTGCGCGGGGCGACCGCGCACGGGGGCGAGGCGGGCCCGCTCGGCGGCGGTGAGCAGGTCGATATCGGCCATGCGGAGCGACGGATCGGCGGTCATGGCGTCGAGCACCCGCAGGAGTCGGCCGGCGCACGCCCGGACCCATTCCTCGGTGAAAACGTCGGGGCGGTACTGCATTTGGATGCGCAGCGGTTGTCCCTTGACGATCACCAGGGCGAGCGGATAGTGCGTGGAGTCGCTGGACCGGAGTTCCTCGACGCGCATGCCGTCGAGGTCGGCGGCCCGGGCGGTGAGCCCGGCGGAGTCGATGGGGTAGGACTCGAAGACGACCACGGTGTCGAACAGGCTCGCGACACCGAGGGCGGCGTGGATATCGGGCAGGCCGGTGTGATGGTGGCCGAGCAGTTCGGCCTGTTCGGCCTGGACGCGGCTCAACACTCGGGCGAGCGGTTCGGCCGCGCCGTAGCGGACCCGTACCGGAATGGTGTTGATGAACAGGCCGACGGCGGATTCGATGCCGGGCAGCTCCGGTGGACGGCCGGAGACGGTCGCGCCGAGGACGACATCCGCGCGGCCGGTCAGGTAGCCGAGGACGGTCGCCCACGCCACCTGGAACAGGGTGTTCGTGGTGACCCCGGCGGCCGTCGCGGCGGCGGTGAGCCGGGCGGTGCGGTCGGCGTCGAATTCGATGGGGAGCCGGGCGGTTTCGGTGTCGGTCGCGGGTGGCCCGTCCTGCGGGGCGAGCAGGGTGGGCGCGGCGTCGGCCAGGGCGTGTCGCCAGGCGCGCAGCGACGCCTCGGCGTCCTGGGCGGCCAGCCAGGCGAGGTAGGAGCGGTATTCGGCGGTGGGCTCGGGGGCGGGTTCGCCGGTGTAGGCGGCGAACAAGGTCGTCAGCACCGAGGGCAGCGACCAGCCGTCGAGCAGCGCGTGGTGGTTGGTCAGCAGCAGGACGGCTCGGTCGTCGGCGACGGTGATCAGCGTGCAGCGCAGCAGCGGCGCGGTGTCGACGGCGAACGGCTCGGCCTTGTCGCGATCGATCTCGGCGGTCAGCGCGCGGTCGGCGTCCGGTGTGCCACGCAGATCGACGGTGCGCCACGGCATTTCGACGCGCTCGGCGACGATCTGGACGAGCTCTGCGGCGGCGTCGGTCTCGAACGCGACCCGCAGATTCGAGTACCGGTCGAGCAGCGCGTTCGCGGCGCGGCGCAGCCGTGCGGCGTCCACGACGCCGGTGAGGGTGAGCGCCAATTGCACCGTGTACACATCGGTCGCCGCATCGGCCAGACGGGCATGGAACAGCAGTCCGGACTGCAACGGCGACAGCGGCCAGACATCGGTGAGGCGCGGGTGGGCCGCCTCCCAGCCGTCGATATCGGCCTGGGTGGCGCGCACCAGCGGGAAGTCGGACGGGGTGTGTCCGCCGCTGCGCGGTTCGGTCAGCCGGGTGACGACGGCCGTCACCGCGTCCGCCCACAGCCGGGCGAGTTCGTCGACCGATGCGCTGTCGAGGATCGTCTCGGTGAAACCGAAAGTGGCGGACAGGATCCCGTCGGTGACGACGGCGGTGACGTCCAGAGCCGCCGTCGTCGGAGCCGCACCCGCGGCGAAGGCCGTGACCTCGCCCAGTTCGTCGGTGAGCGTGAAATCGCCCGCTCCCCGTTCACCGGTCGCCAAGCGACCGAGGTAGTTGAAGGCGATCTGCCCCGGGACGGGACCCGAAAGCGACCGCGCCGTCTCGGTATTGAGGTATCGCAGCAACCCGTAGCCGATCCCGTGGTCGGGGATCGCTCGCAACTGCTCCTTGACACTCTTGACCGCCCGTACGATCGCCGTACCACCCGCGTGGGCGTCGGCGAGATCGATCCCGGCGAGATCGATGCGCACCGGGTACATGGTGGTGAACCAGCCCACGGTCGCGGTCAGATCCGCGCCCGGCAGCACCTGTTCCTCGCGCCCGTGGCCCTCCAGGCGCAGCAGTGTGGACGGCTCGCTCACCCCGCGCCGCGACCGCCAGCGCGTCACGGCCAATGCCAGCGCGGCCACCAGCACGTCCTGAACGTCGCCGTGCACGGCGGCGGGCGCGTGGGTGAGCAGCGCCTCCGTGATCTCGGAGGTGAGCCGAATTCGCCGCAGCCGCATAGCGTCCGGATCGGCGGACGGCACCGGACGCGAACCCAGCAGCGGGTCCGGTCCCTCGACCATCCGTTGCCACAGCGCCAATTCCGCTGTGCGGCCCGGGGATTCGGCCTCGGCCACCAGCCCGTGCGCCCAGCGTCGCATGGACGTGCCCACCGGCGGCAGCGCGCGGCCCCGCCAGGCGGCGACGAGATCGGGCAGCAGGATGCGCCACGAGACGCCGTCCACCACGAGGTGATGCGCGACGACGATCACGTGCCCGCTCACATCGGGTTCGACCGGGTCGAGCCAAACGACTTGGAGCACAATGCCTTCGGCGGGGTCGAGCCGATCGAGCGCGGCCTCGGTCGCGGCGACGGCGAGACGCTCCCGATCCGCCGCCCTGACCTCGACCCGCCGGACGAGCGAGACCACGTCCACCGTGCCCGGCGCGCGCGTCTCGAGCCGCCAGTCCTCCTCGTCGCGCCACAGCCGGGCGCGCAACATGTCGTGCCGGTCGATCACCGCGGCGAGGGTCGCCACGAGACTCGCGTGGTCGAGTCCGGCGGGGGCGGTGAGTACGACGGTCTGGTTCACGCGCCGGAACTCGCCGCGTTCGACCATCCATCGCACGATGGGCGGCACCGGCATCTCCCCGACGCCGCCGCCGGGGGGTTCCGCCAGAACCGGTGCCGCCGTGGCCGATTCGGCCACGCGCGCGAGTCCGGCGACCGTGCGCGCCTCGAACACCTGTCGCGGCGTGCACACCAGCCCGCGATCCTTCACCCGCGCGACCACCTGGATGGACAGAATGCTGTCCCCGCCCAGGGCGAAGAAGTCGTCGTCGGCCCCGACCCGCTCCAGGCCCAGCACCTCGGCGAACACCGCGGCCACGATCTCCTCGGCGGGGGTGGCCGGTGCGCGCGAGACGGACGCGGTGGGTCGCGGGTCCGGCAGCGCCCGCCGGTCGACCTTCCCGCTCGGGTTGAGCGGCAGTTCGTCGAGCACGGTCACGCTGTCGGGCACCATGAACGCGGGCAGCCGCCGCGCCGCCTCCTGCCGCACCTCGATCGGATCCGGCGAATATCCCGGTGCCGGGGTGACATAGGCGGCCAGCCGCCCACCGTCGACCACCACGACGACCGCGTGATTGACCTCCTCGGTGGCCGCGAGCACCGCCTCGATCTCCCCCGGCTCGAGCCGCTGTCCGCGGATCTTGACCTGAAAGTCGGTGCGGCCCAGGAAGATCAGGGTCCCGGCCCCGTCGCTCGGCACCCAGCGCACGAGATCGCCGGTCCGGTACATGCGCGATCCGGGCGGCCCGAACGGATCGGCGACGAAAGCCGTTGCGGTGGTGGCGATGCGGTTCGGGTAGCCGCGGGCCACACCGGGGCCGGAGACGTACACCTCGCCCGCGACGCCCGGCGGCACCGGGCGCAGCCACGCGTCCAGTACCCGCAGCCGTACGCCCGACAGGGGGCCGCCGATGGCGATGGGCGCGTCCGGGGACAGCGGGGCGCCGGTCACCGCGACCGTGGTCTCACTGGGGCCGTAGAGGTTGTGCACCAGGCGCTGTCCGGCGGTGTCGGTGCGCCACCAGCGGGTCACCAGATCCGGGGGCACCGCCTCGCCGATGGTGAACAGGACGCGGAGGGTGTCGAGTCGGTGCGGTTCGAGGGTGGCGGCCACGGCCGGGGTGAGGAAGACGTGGGTCGTGCCGGTGGTCGCGAGGAATTCGGTCAGCGGCGCCCCGGCGTAGGCGTCGACGGGTGCCACGACCAGCAGGGCGCCGACGGTGACCGCCGAGAACAGTTCCAGGATGGACGCGTCGAAGGTGCGGGTGGCGACGGCGCAGACGCGGGAGTCGGCGTCCAGACGGCACCACGGATACTGTCCGAGCGGGACGGCCCGGAGCCCGGCGTGGGTGACGGCGACGCCCTTGGGCACGCCGGTCGAACCGGAGGTGTACACCAAATACGCGGTATTGTCCCGGCGTACGGGGCCACGCCGATCCACGTCGGCGAGCGGCGCGGGACTGTACCGGGACGGATCGAGCCGCGCGAGATCGAGGACGAGCTCGACTCGCTCGGAAAGCTCTGTCTCCGAAGGGTTCTCGCCGTCGACCAGGACGAGCGTGGCGGCGCTGTCGGCGAGGACGAACCGATTCCGTTCCGCCGGGTGCGCCGGATCGAGGGAGACGAACGCGGCCCCGGTCTTCGCCACGGCCCACACCGCCCGCACCCAGCTCGCGGAGCGCGGAATACGCACGGCGACAGTCGTTTCCGGCCCTGCTCCGGCCTCGATGAGCGCCCGCGCGCACCGGTTCGACCAGTCGTCGAGCTCCCGGTAGGTCCACTCGCCGGTCGCGTCGGCCAGCGCGGGGCGGTCCGCGTGGTCGGCGGCCGCCCGGTCGAACATCTCGGGCAGCAGGACCGGCGGACCCGGCTCCCCGCCGTCTCCCCACCGCCGCACCAACTCTCGTTCGGTGTCCTCCAGCACGTCGATCGCGCGCACGGGTGCGGCGGGGTCGGCCGCCAGTGCCCGCAGCGCGCGCTCGAGCCGCCGTCCGAACGCCTCGATGGTGGTCCGGTCGAACAGGTCGGTGGCGTAGCCGATGTGCACGGGCACCGCGCCGGGTGCGCCGGGCTCGAGGTCGGCGACGGTGACGGTGAGGTCGAACCGTTCGATGCCGAGCTCGACGGGCAACGGGGTGACCTCGAGGTCGGCCAACCGCACGGGTTCCGGGTCCAGATCGATGTTCTGGAACGCGAGCATCACCTGGAACACCGGATGATGGGCCTGGCCGCGCGGCGGATCGAGGGCGTCCACCACGCGCTCGAACGGAACATCGGCGTGGGCGAAGGCGTCCAGATCCACACGCCGCACCCGGTCCAGCAGCCGCGCGCACGATTCGGACTCGTCGACGCGGGTGCGCAGCACGAGCGTGTTGACGAACATGCCGACGACGTCGTCCAGGGCGGCCGCGCCGCGACCCGCGATCGGCGTGCCGATCGTGACGTCCCCGGTGCCCGCCGCGCGCGACAGCACCAGCGCCAGCGCCGCGTGGACGAGCATGAAGACCGTCACGCCCTGCGCCCGAGCCGTCTCCCGGACCCGCTCGATCAGTTCGGCGTCGAACGCGAATTCGTGGGTGTCGCCGCGCTGCGAGGCGATCTCGGGTCGCGGCCGATCGGTGGGCAGCTCCAGCCGGTCCGGCGCTCCCGCCAGTTGCCGTGTCCAGTAGTCGAGTTGGGCCGCGAGCACACTGTCCGGATCGGAGTCCAGGCCGAGGGTTTCCCGTTGCCACAGCGCGAAATCCGCGTACTGCACCGGCAGCGGCTCCCAGTCGGGGCCGCGTCCGGCCCGGCGCGCGGCGTACGCGCGCGACAGATCCCGCGCCAGTGGGGCCAGCGACCAGCCGTCGGCGGCGATGTGGTGCAGCTCGAGCAGCAGGACATGCGTGTCGAAACCGGTGCGCAACAATCGGATTCGCAGCGGCGGCCGCGTCGTCAGGTCGAAGCCGCGACGCACGGATGCCGCCACGGTCGCCGCCACCGCCTCGGGCGCGACCTCGCTCAGCTCGAGCGCGGGCACCGCCTCGTCGACGGGCAGAACGAGCTGATACGGCACGCCCGCCTCGTCCGGGAACACGGTGCGCAGGCTCTCGTGCCGGGCCACCAGATCGCCGAGCGCGCCCGTGAGCGCGTCGATGTCGAGCGGTCCGGTCAGGCGCAACGCGAGGGCGATGGTGTAGGCCGCCGACTCGGGTTCGAACCGGTTGATGAACCACATGCGCTGCTGCGCGAACGACAACGGCACCCGCTCGGGGCGCTCCCGCGCGGTCAGGGCGGGGGCGTCGGTGGCGGTGGAACGCCCGGCGAGCAGGGCGGCGAGGCGAGCGGGAGTGGGGGCCTCGAAGACGTCGCGGACGCCGATGGCGGCGGACAGGCGGGCGGCAACCCTGGTGGCGGACAACGAATGTCCGCCCAGCGCGAAGAAGTCGTCGTCGACGCCGACCCGCTCGGCACCGAGCACGGCGGCGAACACCGCGACGACGGATTCCTCCAGGGCCGTGGCGGGCGCGCGGTAGGTCGAGGCGACGGGCCGCGGTGCGGGCAGCGCGCGCCGGTCCACCTTGCCGCTCGGGGTCAGCGGGAACTCCTCGAGCGGCACGATGACCGCGGGAACCATGAAACCGGGCAGCCGGGCCGCCACGAACTCCCGGAGTTCGCCCGCACCGATCCCGGACGCGGCGGGATCGAGGACGACGTAGGCGACCAGTTGCCGGTCGCTCGCCGTGCCGTGCGCGACGACCACCGTGCGGGCGACCGCGGGATGCGCGGCCAGGGCCGCCTCGACCTCGCCCGGTTCGATCCGGTAGCCGCGGATCTGCACCTGATCGTCGGCGCGTCCGGCGAATTCCAGCACGCCGCCGCGGGTCCAGCGCACCAGATCACCGGTCCGGTACATGCGTTCCCCGGTGCCGAAGGGGCAGGCCACGAAGCGCGCGGCCGACAGCGCCGGGCGGCGCAGGTAGCCGCGCGCCAGTTGCGTTCCCGCGACGTACAATTCGCCCGCGACACCGGCCGGGACCGGGCGCAGCCACGAATCCAGCACGTAGGCACGGACATTCGCCACGGGCGCGCCGATCGGCACCCGGTCGGCGTCGAAGTCGGCGGGCAGGATGTGGGTGGTCACGCAGACCGTGTTCTCGGTCGGCCCGTACGCGTTGGCGATGGCGACGCCGGGCCACCGTTGCTGGAAGCGCGCGACCGCGCCGGGGCCGAGGGCGTCGCCGCCGGTCACGACCTGCCGGAGCGAATCGCTCGTCGCCTCGGGCCCGACCGCGGCCAGGACCTCGAACAGGACGGTGGCGGCGAACATCGTCGTGACGCGATGCTCGGACACGGTGCGCAGCAATGCGATCGGATCGAGCAGATCGGGGGGCGCGACCACGAGGGTGGCGCCCGCGAGCAGGACGGGCCACATCTCGTACGCGGACGCGTCGAAGGCCAGCGAGGACCGCAACAGCACCCGCTCCCCCGCGCCGCCGGGCCAGCCGTACCGGGCCATGTTCACCACGGCACGGTGCTCGACCACGACGCCTTTCGGGCGTCCGGTCGAACCCGACGTGTAGATGATGTAGGCGGCGTCGGCGGGTCCGGGCGGTTCGATCACGACGGGATTCCCGGCCTCGTCCGGGTGCGTGTCGTCCAGACACAGAGCGGAATCGTCGGCGAGCGGGAGCCGCGCGGCCGTCTCCGTGGTGGTCAGGACGAGCCGCGGCGCGGCATCGGTGAGAATGAATTCGATACGCGCGCTGGGGTATTCGGGATCGATGGGCAGATACGCCGCGCCCGCCTCGGCGACCGCCAGCAGCGCGACCACCACCTGCGGGGATCGCGGCAGGGCGACGGCCACCAACTCGCCCCGGCGCACGCCGCGCCCGGCGAGCGTGGCGGCCAGTCCGCTCGCGCGCCGCGCCAGCTCGGCGTAGGTGATCCGCTCGTTCCCGGACACCACCGCCACCGCGTCGGGGTGCGCCGCGACCCGCCGACGGAACACGTCCGGCAGTGTGGCCTCGGCGGGCAGCGGCGCGGCCGTCGAATTCCATGTGCGCAGCAGGCGATTTCGCTCGTCGGGGGTGACGACCTCGATGCGCGGGAGCGGGATCGCGGGATCGGCCGTGACGGTGCGCAGCACGGTCAGGTACCGCTGCGCGATGTCCTCGACGGTCTCGCGGTCGAACAGGTCGGTGGCGTATTCGATCCGGGCCGCCAGCTCCGCGCCGACCGGCCGGAGATCGACGTGCAGATCGACCTTGGCGGTGGCGGTGTCGGTGGGGACGAACTCCACCTCGAGGTCCGCCAGGCGCAGGTCGGGCAGCGGGTTGTCCTGCACCGCGAACGACACCTGGAACAACGGGTGATGCGCCGCCGACCGTTCGGGGTGCAGCGCCTCCACCAGCCGCTCGAACGGCGCGTCCTGATTCTCGTAGGCGGACAACGCCTTTCGGCGCACCTGCGCGAGCACCTGATCGAAGCGCGGGCCGCCGGACAGGTCCACCCGCAGCACCCAGGTATTGACGAAGAACCCGATCAGCTCGTCGAGCGCGTCGTGCGTGCGCCCGGCGATGGGTCCGCCGATGCTGATATCGGTGCCCGCCCCCAGCTGGGACAGCAGCACCGCCAGCGCCGACTGCGCGAGCATCGACACCGTGACCTGCCGCTCGCGGGCGACGCGCCGCAGCGCGTCGTGGGTCGCGGCGTCGACGGTGAATTCGACGGTGTCGCCGCGATGGCTCGCCACGGGTGGTCGCGGCCGGTCGAGGGGCAGCGTGATGGGTTGCGGCGCGTCCGCCAATTCCTCGTGCCAGTACCGGAATTGGCGCGCCATCGGGCTGTCCGGATCGGCCTCCGCGCCGAGGCTCTCCCGCTGCCACAGCGTGAAGTCGACGTACTGCACCGGCAACGCGGGCAGCCGCGGATCCCGCCCGGCCCGCCGCGCGGCATAGGCCGCCGACAGATCCCGCATGAGCGGTGCGGCCGACCACCCGTCCGCGGCGATGTGATGCAGCACCACGACCAGCAGGTGTTCCCGAGTTCCGGTCCGCAGCACGGTGATTCGCACCGGCGGCTCGGAGGCGAGATCGAAGCCGCGGCCGACCAGGCTCGCGATCGCCGCCTCCACCTCCCCGGGCTCGACGGCGTATGCCGGGATGGATGTCGGCCCCGCCCCCTCGGGCGCGCGGGATTCGGGCGAGGACACCGCGACCGACTCGGCGAAGGGCGGGGCGGCCGTCGGGAGGGACGCGGCGAGTGCCTCGACCGGAAGGACGCGCTGGTAGGGCTCGCCGTCGAGGTCGGGGAAGGTGGTGCGGAGGGTTTCGTGACGGGCGAGGAGGTCGAGGAAGGCGGCCGTGAGAGCGGCGGTGTCCAGGGGACCGGTGAGGCGGACGACCAAGGGGACGTTGTAGAGGGGGGAGTCGGGTTCGAAGCGGTTGATGAACCACATACGGAGCTGGGCGAACGACAGCGGCGGGCGGTCCGGGCGTTCCCGGGTCGCGAGCAGGGCCGGGCGCGTGCCGGTTCCGGCGCGGGCGGACATCGAGGCGGCCAGTTGGGCGGGGGTGGGCGTATCGAAGACGTCCCGCACCCCCACCTCGGTGCCCGTGGTCGCGGTCAGCCGGGCGGCCACCCGGGTCGCCGAGAGGGAGTGGCCGCCGACGGCGAAGAAATCGTCGTCCACGCCGACGCGGTCGAGGCCGAGAACCTCGGCGAAGATCCCCGCGACGATCTCCTCCAGAACGGTCGACGGTGCCCGATGGCTCACGGTCGTCGGCTGCGGATCGGGCAGGGCGCGGCGGTCCACCTTGCCGTTGGGAGTGAGGGGAAGTTCGTCCAGCGGCACGATCGCCGCGGGAATCATGAAGCGCGGCAAGCGTTCTGCCACGAATCCGCGGATCTCCTCCGGCGTGGTGTCGGGGCGGGCGAGGACGACGTAGGCGATCAGCTGTTTGTCGGCGGCGCCCGCGCCGCGGGCGATAACCACGGCCCGCGTCACCGCGGGATGGGTCAGCAGGGCGGATTCCACCTCACCCGGCTCGATCCGATAGCCGCGGATCTTGACCTGATCGTCGGCGCGGCCCGCGAATTCGAGCACCCCGGCCCGGGTCCAGCGCACCAGGTCGCCGGTCCGGTACATGCGCTCGCCGGAACCGAAGGGGCAGGCCACGAAGCGGGCCGCCGACAGCGCGGACCGTCCGAGGTAGCCGCGCGCCAATTGGGTTCCGCTGACATACAATTCGCCCGGCACGCCGAGCGGCACCGGCCGCAGCCACGAATCCAGCACGTAGGCACGGACATTCGGCACCGGCGCCCCGATCGGCACCCGATCGGCCGCGAAATCGCCGGGGACGGCGTAGGTGGTGACGCAGACCGTATTCTCCGTGGGCCCATAGGCATTGGCGATTGCGACGCCGGGCCACCGCTCCCGGAATCGGGCCACCGCCGCCGGACTCACCGCGTCCCCACCCGTGACCACCTGGCGCAGGGAGTTCGCCTCGAGCCCGGCCGTCGCCAGGACCTCGAACAACGCGGTGGCCGCGAACAGGGTCGTCACGCCGTGGTCGGCGACGGTCCGCGCCAGCACGGCCGGATCGAGCGGGCCCGCGGGCGCGACGACCAGCGTCGACCCGGCCAGCAGCACCGGCCACATCTCGTAGGCGGACGCGTCGAAGGCCAGCGACGACTGCAACAGCACCCGCTCGCCCGCGCCGCCGGGCCACCCCGACAGGGCCATGTTCACCACGGCCCGGTGTTCCACCACAACGCCTTTCGGGCGACCGGTCGACCCCGATGTGTAGATCACATACGCGGCATCGCCGGGCGCGCAGACATCGGGAACGGCACCGCCGCCGGGCGCGACGGCGTCCACGCACAGGGGCGCGTGCCCGTCGAGCGGGAGGGTCGCGGCGGTCCGCTCGGTGGTGAGCACGAGCCGCGGTGCGGCGTCGCGGAGAATGAATTCGGTACGGGCCGAGGGGTATTCGGGATCGATGGGCAGATACGCCGCCCCCGCCTTCACCACCGCCAGCAGTGCCACCACCACATCCACCGACCGGGGCAGCGCCACCGCGACCACCGAACCGCGGACCACGCCGTACTCGGTCAGGTTGTGCGCCAACCGATCCGCACGCTCCGCGAGTTCAGCGTAGGTCAGCCTCGTGTCCCCGGCCAGCACGGCCACCGCGTCCGGGGCCGCCGCCACCCGCCGCGCGAACAGCCGGGTGAGCGTCGGTTCGGCGGGCAGCGGCAGCGCCGTGTCGTTCCGATCCCGCAGCAGCAGTTCGCGTTCGCCGGAGGCGAGGAGATCGATCCGGTGGATCGGCGCCTCGGGTTCGGCGGTGACGGTGCGCAGCAGGGTCACGTACCGGGCGGCGAGATCCTCGACGGTGTCGCGGTCGAACAGGTCGGTGGCGTATTCGATCCGGCCCGCGAGCGGCGCGGCGGCGGCGTTCTCCGTTAGGTCGACGTGCAGATCGAATTTGGCTGTCCCCGTACCGGTCGGCACGTACTCGACGGCGAGGTCGGCCATGCGCAGTTCGGGCAGCGGATTGTTCTGCAAGGCGAACGACACCTGGAACAGCGGATGATGCGCCGCCGACCGTTCCGGGTGCAGCGCCTCCACCAGCCGCTCGAACGGCGCGTCCTGATTCTCGTAGCCCGCCAGGGCCTTGCCGCGGACCTGCGCGAGCACCTCGTCGAAGCGGGGATCGCCGGACAGATCGACCCGCAGCACCCAGGTGTTGACGAAGAACCCGACGAGGTCGTGCAGCGCCTCGTCGGTGCGTCCGGCGATGGGTCCGCCGATGCTGATATCGGTGCCCGCGCCGAGCTGGGACAGCAGCACCGCCAGCGCGGACTGCATGAGCATGGATACCGTCACCTGCCGCTCGCGCGCCAGCCGCCGCACCGCCGCGTACAGCTCGGCGTCGAGGCCGAATTCGACGATATCGCCGCGGTGGCTCGCCACGGGCGGGCGCGGCCGATCCGCGGGCAGGGTGACCGTTCGCGGCGCGTCCGCCAATTCCGTTCGCCAGTAACGGAATTGGGTCGCCATCGGACTGTCCGGATCGGATTCGTCGCCGAGGTGGTCCCGCTGCCACAGCGTGTAGTCCGCGTATCGCACCGGCAGCGGCGCGAACTCGGGCGCGCGGCCCTCGTGCCGGGCGGCGTAGGCGGCGGACAGATCCCGCACCAGCGGCGCGGCCGACCAGCCGTCGGCCGCGATGTGATGCACGACCAGCACGAGCACCTGTTCGCGAGAACCGGTGTGCAGCACCGTCGCTCGCCACGGCAGTTCGGTGGCCAGATCGAAACCGTGCCGCACCAGCTCGGTGACGGTCGGCTCGAGGTCGGCGGGATCGATCGCGCGCGTCGCCAGCGACGGTACGGCCTCGGCGGCGGGCAGGATGCGCTGATACGGCTCCCCGTCGACGTCCGGGAACACGGTCCGCAGCGTCTCGTGCCGGGCCGCCACGTCACCGAGTGCCGCGCCCAGCGCCGCGAGGTCGAGATCGCCGCGCGTCCGCAGCACGACGGGCATATTGTAGGTCGCCGCCGCGCCCTCGAACCGGTTGAGGAACCACATCCGGGATTGGGCGTAGGACAACGGCATTCGCTGCGGCAGCGGGCGGGCCGTGAGCGCGGGCCGCCGCGCCCCGGTCGCGCGGTCGGCGCAGGACCGCGCGAGCCGGGCGGGGGTGGCCGCCTCGAACACGTCGCGCACGCCCACCGGCACGCCGAGCGCGGCGCTCACCCGCGCCGCGACCCGGGTCGCCGAGAGCGAATGCCCGCCCGCGGCGAAGAAGTCGTCGTCGACGCCGATCCGGTCCAGGCCCAGCACCTCGGCGAAGACGGCGACCACGAGTTCCTCGGCGGGGGTGGACGCGGCGCGCCGGTCGTCCGCCGCGAAAACCGGTTCGGGCAGCGCCCGCCGGTCCACCTTGCCATTGGGGGTCAACGGGAACTCGGCCAGCACCGTGATCGCCGCGGGAATCATGAAGTCCGGCAGGCGATCCGCGGCGAACCGCCGCAGGTCCCGCGCGAGGGCCGGGGCGGGCGAATCCGCCACTACGTACGCGAGCAGCCGCTTGTCCGCGAGGTCGCCGTCCGCGTGGGGGACGACCAGGGCCTGCGTGACCGCCGGATGGGTGAGCAGCACGGCCTCGATCTCGCCGGGTTCGATCCGGTAGCCGCGGATCTTCACCTGATCGTCGGTCCGGCCCGCGAACTCCAGCGTCCCCGCGCGCGTCCAGCGCACCAGATCACCGGTGCGGTACATGCGCTCGCCCGCGGTGAACGGGCAGGCCACGAAGCGCGCGGCGGTCAGCCCGGTCCGGTCGCGGTATCCGCGCGCGACCTGCGCTCCCGCGAGGTACAACTCGCCCGCCACGCCGACCGGGACCGGTCGCAGCCGCTCGTCCAGCACGTAGGCCCGCACATTCGGCACCGGCAGGCCGATCGACACGGTATCGATGAGCGGGCCGGTCGCCACGCACACCACGGTGTTCTCGGTGGGGCCATAGGCGTTGACGATCTCCACGCCGGGCCAGCGCTCGCGGAACCGGGCCACCGTCGCCGGGCCGAGTACGTCGCCGCCGGTGACGACCTGGCGCACCGTATCGGCCCGCACCTCGGGTCCGGCGGTGGCCAGCAGCTCGAACAACGCCGTGGTCAGGAAGGCGGCGGTGACGTCGTGCCCGACCAGCTCCGTGACCTCGAGGCGTCCCGGCGCGGCGATCACCACCGTCGTCCCCGCCACCAGCGCGGGCCAGATCTCGTAGGCGGAGGCGTCGAAGGCCATCGACGAATGCAGCAGCACCCGTTCGCCCGCCCCGCCGGGCCACGCGTGCCGCGCCATGTTCAGCAGCGAATCATGGTCGATCACAACGCCTTTCGGGCGGCCGGTGGAGCCGGAGGTGTAGATCACGTACGCGGCGTCGCCCGGATGAGGAACGTCGGCCCGCTCGAACGGGTCGCCGTGACCGAGGTCGACAGAGTCCAGGCACAGTCGCGCCCGATCGGCCGGCGGCAGGGCCGCGACGGTCTCCGCCGTGCCGAGCACGATGCGCGGATCCGCGTCGGCGAGGATGAATTCGATACGCGCCGTGGGGTATTCGGTGTCGATCGGCAGATACGCCGCGCCCGTCTTCAGCACGGCCAGCAGGGCCACGACCACCTCCGGGGAGCGCGGCAGCGCGATCGCCACCAGCTCACCCCGGCGCACGCCCCGGTGGGCGAGTTCACGCGCGAGGCGGTCGGATCGGGCGTTCAACTCCGCGTAGGTGAGGCGGCCGCCCTCGAAGCGCAGCGCGATCGCGTCCGGCCGGGCGGCGGCCCGCGCGCGGAACTCCCCCACCACCGTCGTGTCCGGTGCGGTGTCGGTGCGCGAAACCTCCTGTGCGAGCAGCGTTTCGCGCTCGTGGGGAGCGAGCAGCTCGATATCGAGCACGGACGCGGACGGTTCTGCCGTCACCGCGCGCAGGACCCGCTGGAATCGTTCGGCGAAGTCGGCGACGGTGGCGCGGTCGAACAGATCGGTGGCGTATTCGACGCGGCCCGCGAGCGCCGACGCGGCGGGCGCCTCGATCAGATCGATGTGCAGATCGTCCTTGGCCGTCCCGGTCGGGGCGGTCAGGTATGCGGCACGCAGGCCGGGCAGGTCGACGGCGGGCAGCGGGGTGTCCCGCACCGCCAGCGACACCTGGAACAGCGGATTGTAGGAGGTGGACCGCACCGGGTTGAGCAGCTCCACCAGCCGCTCGAACGGGGCGTCCTGATTCGCGTACGCCGCCAGCGCCTTTCGCCGGACCTGGTCGAGCACCTCGGCGAAGCGCGGGCCGCCGGACAGGTCCACGCGCAGCACCCAGGTGTTGACGAAGAATCCGACGAGGTCGTGCAGCGCCTCGTCGGTGCGCCCGGCGATCGGGCCGCCGATGCTGATATCGGTACCCGCCCCCAGCCGCGACAGCAGCACGGTCAGCGCCGCCTGCGTCACCATCGACACCGTCACCTGATGGTCGTGGGCCAGCCGGTGCAACGCCGCCCGCAGCGGCGGTTCGACGGTGAACTCCACGGCGTCGCCGCGCCTGCTCGGCACGGGCGGGCGGGGCCGGTCGAGCGGCAGCCGGGTCGGCTGCGGCGCGTCGGCCAATTCCGTTGCCCAGTAACGGTATTGCGTGGCGAGCACACTGTCGGGGTCGTCGGGTTCACCCAGTCGTTCCCGCTGCCACAGCGCGAAATCCGCGTACTGCACAGGCAACGGGGTCCAGTCCGGCTCCCGTCCGGCGCGGCGCGCCGTGTACGCCACCGTCAGATCCCGCAGGAACGGATCCATGGACCAGCCGTCCGCGGCGATGTGATGCACCACGAACACCGCGACGTGCTCGTGCGCGCCGCATCGGAACACGGTGGCGCGCAAGGGCGGATCCACCGACAGATCGAATCCGCGCCGGGCCTCCGCCGCCATCGCGGCGTCCAGTTCGGCCGGATCGATATCGCGCGGCACGAGGTCGGGGGCGGCCGTCGGCGGCAGCACCTCCTGGTACG
The DNA here is from genome assembly GCF_053588115.1 of Nocardia sp. NPDC003482. Taxonomy (NCBI): domain Bacteria; kingdom Bacillati; phylum Actinomycetota; class Actinomycetes; order Mycobacteriales; family Nocardiaceae; genus Nocardia; species Nocardia sp. NPDC003482. The sequence continues at coordinate 81,142 of NZ_JBSFPI010000025.1, read as the reverse complement.
GCACCCCGTCCACATCCGGGTAGCGGGTGCGCAGCGTCTCGTGCCGGGCGACCACGTCGGCGAGCGCGGCGGCCAGCGCTGCCCGGTCCAGCGGTCCCGTGAGCCGCAGCGCCAACGGGATGTTGTAGGTGGCGGCGCCGGGTTCGAAGCGGTCGGCGAACCACATGCGCGCCTGCGCGTACGACAGCGGCACGTGCCGGGGCCGCTCCCGGGGCGTGGGCCGCTCCGGCACCGGACCGGTCGCGCGCGTATCGAGCAGCCGCGCCAGCTCTGCCGCGGTCGGCGCGTCGAACACGTCCCGCACCCCGATGTCGCGGCCCGTGGCGGCGCTCAGTCGGGACGAAACCCGGGTCGCGGTAATGGAATTCCCGCCGTGGGCGAAGAAGTCGTCGTCCACCCCCACCCGCTCGACGCCGAGCGCCTCCGTGAACGCCGCGACCACGGCCTCCTCCGCGGCCGTGGCGGGGGCGCGGTAGTCCGAGACCGGCGACGGCGGCGCGGGCAGCGCGCGGCGATCGACCTTCCCGCTCGCGGTGAGCGGCCACTCGTCGAGCACGGTCACGGTGTCGGGGACCATGTACCCGGGCAGCCGATCGGCCGCCGCTCGCCGCACCGCGACCGGATCGAGGGTGTGGCCGGGGGCGGCGGTGACGTAGGCGGCCAGCCGTATCCCGTGCGCGCCGTCGTGGGTGGTCACCACGGCCTGACGCACCGCGTCCGCCTCGGCCAGCGCCGCCTCGACCTCGCCGAGTTCCAGCCGTTGCCCGCGGATCTTGACCTGAAAGTCCGCGCGCCCCACGAACATCAGCACGCCGCGTTCCCAGCGCACGAGATCACCCGTGCGGTACAGGCGCGACCCGGCCGGGCCGAACGGGTCGGCGACGAACGACGACGCCGTGCGCCCCGCCCGATTCAGGTACCCGCGGGCCACGCCGGGACCGGAGACGTACAGTTCGCCCGCCGCGCCGGGTGGGACGGGCCGCAGCCAGCCGTCGAGCACCAGCAGCCGCACACCGGGCGGCGGCGCGCCCAGCGCCACCGGATTCCCGGGCCGCAGCCCGGCGTCGGTCACCCAGATGGTGGCCTCGCTGGGCCCGTACATGTTGTACAGCTCGCGCCGCCCGGCGGCATCGGTTCCGGCCCACCGGCGGACCAGCGCGGGCGGGCACGCCTCGGCGCCGGTCAGCAGGACGCGGAGGTCGTCGAGCCCCTCGGGGTCGACCGAGAGCCCGACGGTCGGCGACAGGAACGCGTGGGTGATCCGCCGCGCGCGCAGGAACTCCGCGAGCGGCGGCCCGGCGAAGACGTCGCGCGGGGCGATCAGCAGGGCCGCGCCCGCCGGGACCGCGAGCAGCAGCTCCAGGACGGCGGCGTCGAAAGTCCGTGCGGCGACGGCGGATACGCGCGAGCGGGCGTCGACCCGGTAATGGTCGAGCTGGGCGGCGGCGACCCCGGCGATCCCGGCGTGGGTGACGGCGACGCCCTTCGGCACGCCGGTCGAGCCGGAGGTGTAGACGATGTAGGCGATATTGTCCGGCCGCACCGGACCGCGTCGCTCGGCGTCGGTGATCGGCGCCGCGTCGTGCGACGACAGATCGATTCGGTCGGGATCCAGTACCCGGAGGCCGGAGCCCGCCGGAAACGATTCGGCCAGAACCACTTTCGCGCCGCAGTCCGCCAGAATCCCGCGGTTGCGTTCGACCGGATGGCCGGGGTCGAGCGAGACGAACGCGGCGCCGGTCTTCGCGACCGCCCACACCGCCCGCACCCACGCCGACGAACGCGGAAGCGCCAGCGCCACCACGGTTTCCGGCCCGGCGCCGGCGGCGATCAACGCCCGCGCGAACCGGTTGGTCAGCTCGTCCAGCTCCCGGTAGGTCCACTCCCGCGCGCCGTCGCCCACCGCGAGCCGATCCGGATGTTCGGCGGCGGCCCGCGCGAACAGTTCGGGCAGGGTCCGTTCCCCCGGGCCGGGGCCGCCGTCGCCCCAGGCGGCCAGCAGCCGTCGTTCCTCGTCCCCGAGCAGGTCGACGGAATCGACGCGGGCCGTGGGGTTTTCGGCCGCGCGGTGCGCGAAATCGTCGAGGAAGGCGAGGAAACGACGATGGTGCCGGGCGAGTTCGTCGCCGGTGTAGACGGCGGGGTTGGCGAAGAAGTCCACCCGCGTGCTCCCGATGCCCGCGGCCGGGTACACGTTCACCGACAGATCCGAGATCAGCCCCGGGCTGAGCACCTCCAGGCGTCCGGTGTGGCCGCCGACGACCAGTTCGGTGTCGAGGATCATCAGGTCGACCATCGGTCCGAACGCTTGATGCCGGTGTCGCGCAACGCTTTCCGAGTCGGCCAGCATATCCTCGTGCCGGTAGCGCTGATGCCGGGCCACCTCCAGCAGTTCGCGCCGCACCGCCTCGACCAGCGAGCCGACCGTGGCGTCCGGGCGCACCGCGATCCGCAACGGCACGATATTGGCCACCATTCCGCCGGAGCGCCGCATGGACGCGGTCACACGCGCGGAGACCGGCAGGCTCAGCACGACCTCCTCGGCGCCGGTCGTGCGGGCCAGGAACGCGCCGACTGCGGCGACGACCAGCACCGCCGGACCGCCCGAACCCGCCGCGGCGGCGTCCCGCAGGGCCGCGTTGCACTCCGCGGACAGCACGCCGCCGACGGCCAGCGGATGCTCCTCGGCCAGCGCGCCGCGCGCGGCGAGGGTGACCGGTTCGGGCAACTCGGCCAGATACTTCGACCAGAACGCGCGGTCCTCGTCGAAACGCTCCGAACTCCGGTACTGCGCGTCCGCGTCGACGATCTCGCCGATCGACCGAATCCGTTGCGGCGCAAGGCTTTCGCTCGCCAGCGCCGCCGCGTGCAGCCGGGCCGCGCGACTCAGGATGTTGATCGCGGCGGTCCCGTCCATGGCGATGTGATGGGCCCGCAGATACCAGAACCAGCGCCGCTCGCCGACCCGCAGCAGCGCCCCGGCCACCAGCGGATCCCGCAGCGGATCGACCGGCGCGCGGTACTCCGACCGCATCCACTCCCGGGCCGCCGCGACGGGATCCGGCTCGCCGGTGAGGTCGAGCCGCCGCACCGGGTCGGGCGCGGACGCCGCCACCGTCTGCACGGGCTCGCCGTCGACCTCGAGGATGCGGGTGCGGGCGATCTCGAATTCGTCCAGCGCCCGGCGGAACGCCTCGGCCAGCAGATCCGCGTCCAGCTCACCCGCCAGCTCCACGGCGAGGGCGTTCGTCATCGGGGTCGAGCCGGACAACCGCTGGAGCATTCGGATCGCGCGCTGCGCCGCGGTGAGTGGGAACGTGGTCGGATGGCTGTGGTCGGACATCCCGCCTCCTGAGACCGACGGCTAGAGACCGCGGATCGAGTTCTTCAGCGTCGCGAGCGATTCCAGCCCGGCGAGCACGGTCGGCTCGTCGATCCCGAAATCGATCAGGCAGGCGATCTCGTCGGCCCCGGCCTCGCGCAGCTGTTCGACCATGGTCCGGGCCGAATCGGGGGTGCCGAACAGCCCGCTCGATCGGTAGTAGCGCTCGAAGGCGAAGTCCAGCACCTTGTTTCGCGAGCGGTCGTCCAAGGTGTCGAGCGAGGACAACCCGCGCCGCCACAGGTCCACGGAGTCCTCGAGGTAGCCGCGGAACGGCGCGCGCACGGTCTGGCGGACCATGTCCTCGCGCTCGCCGACGAAGGTGTGCAGCATGACGGTGACCGTCCCGCCGTCGGGATCGTGACCCGCGTGCGCGCGCGCCTTGCGGTAGGCGGCGAGCTTCTCCGCCAGTTCATCGATGTCCTGGAACAGCAGGGCGGTGAGCACATTGGCGCCGAGCCCGCCCGCCATCTCGAACCGCTCCACACTGCCGCTGCACGTCACCCAGGTCGCCACGTCCGGCTGGATGGGGGTCGGGAAGATCCGCACCGGGCGGGCGTCGCCGACGCCGTTGGGCAGCTCGATCGTCTCACCCCGCCACAGCCGCCGCACGGTCTCCATCCCGGCGCGGGTGACCTCGACCCGCTCGGCGTACTCGCCGGGGGCGAGCACGAAGTCGTCGGGATTCCAGCCGGTGGCGAAGGCGAGATCGACCCGGCCGTGCGAGAGGTTGTCGACCACCGACCAGTCCTCGGCCACCCGGACCGGATTGTGCAGCGGGAGGACCACACTGCCCGCGCGGATCCGCACCTGTTGCGTGGCGGTTGCCACCGCGGCGCCGAGCACGGCCGGATTCGGGTACAGGCCGCCGAATTTGTGAAAATGCCGCTCCGGCAACCAGATCGCCCGGAAGCCGTGGGTGTCGGCGAAGCGCGCGCTGTCCAGTAGCAGGCGGTACCGGTTGGCGTCGCTGCGCTGGGCGTCGCTGGCGAAGAAGAACAGCCCGAATTCGATGTCCGCGGTGGGTTCCCGATGCGCGCCGACCTGTTTCGCCAAATCCGCGATACTCATATCGGCGTACATATCCTCGGCCGATATCTCGGTATCGAATTGATCCTCGAGAATGGTCAACAATTCGGCGGCCTTCACCGAATCCAGGCCGAGGGCGGTGAGCGGGGTGCGGGGGTCGACGGACTCGACTCCCAGCCGCTGCCGCACCCATTCCACGAAGTATTCCGTCGTTCCCGTGGCGCCGGGCGCGTGGCTCATGACAACCTCGATTCGGATTCACTCGCATAGGCTCGCCGCAGTTGTGCGCGGCGGATCTTTCCGCTCGTCGTCTTGGGCACCTGACCCTTGTCGACGAATATCACCCGGTGCAGGGCGACGGCGTGTTCCCGGCTGACGGCGGATTTGATGGACGCCTCGAGATCCGCGGCGGCGGCGCCGTCGAGTTCCTGGACGACGATCAGCCGTTCCTCACCGTCCACCTCCGCGGAGAACGCCGCGCAGCCGCCCCGCCGCAGCCCGGGGTGATTGGATTCGATACTCCACTCGATATCCTGCGGAAAGAGATTGCGGCCGTTGATGATCATGACCTCTTTGCTGCGGCCGCAGATGAACAGATGGCCGTCGACGGCGAAGCCGAGATCGCCGGTGCGCAGATATGTCGCGTCGGGCTCGCCCTCGATCCGGGCCGCGAAGGTCCGTTCGCTCTCCTCGGGTTTGCGCCAGTAGCCCGTGGTGACACTCGGGCCGCGCAGCCAGATCTCCCCGACCCGCCCGGGTTCCACCCGTCTTCGCGTGCCGGGATCGACCAGCACCGCGGCGCCCGCGCCCACCGGGCCGACGTCGACGAGTTCGCGCCCGTCCGGGTGTTCGACGACCTCGCCGCGTTCCAGCGCCGCGCCGGAGAACCTGCGGGTGCGCACGCCCGAACCGGGCGGTCCGCCGCTCACGTACAGGGTGGCCTCGGCCAGTCCGTAGGCCGGGAGGAAGGCGTCGGGCCGGAATCCGGCCACCGCGAACTTGTCGGCGAAGGCCCGCAGCACGGTCGGGTTCACCGGTTCGGCGCCGACCAGCGCGACCTCCCAGCCGGAGAGGTCCAGCGCGGCGGCGTCGGCGTCGGAGACGCGCTCGGCGCAGATGCCGTAGGCCAGATTCGGCCCGCCCGCAACGGTTTTCGGGTGCTCGGCGATCGCGCGCAGCCACCGCAGCGGATCCCGCAGGAACGTCAGCGGGGCCATGAGGGTCACCGGGAAGCCGGTGTGCAGCGGGGTGAGGATGCCCAGGATCAGGCCCATGTCGTGCGAGGGCGGCAGCCAGTAGGCCCCGGTGCTGTCGGGCGTGAGGCCGAACGCCGCGCACAGATCGGCGATGTTGTGCATCAGGTTGCGGTGGCGGACCACGACGCCCTTGGGGCTGCCGGTCGACCCGGAGGTGTATTGCAGGTACGCGATGTCGTCCGGGCCGGGCGGCTCGTCCAGCGGCGGTCGCGCGCCGGGGTCGACATCGCCGGTGTCGAGCACCGTCGGGCCCGTCCAGCCCAGCCGGTCGCGGGCCACCGCGGCGGCCGCGCGCGGGGCGAGGACGGCGGTCGCCCCGCTGTCGCGCGCGATCGCGGCGACGGTCTCCGAATGCCGTTGCGAGGTGGGCACATACAACGGCACGGCGATGCGGCGCGACAGCAGACAGGCGAAAAGCGCGTGCACCATATCCGGGCCGGGCGGACACAACAGGAGAATTCGATCGCCGGGCGCGCTGACTTCCTGTAATCGCGCCGCCGTGCCGAATACCCGGTCCAATAGCAGGCCGTAATTCTCTTCCTCGCGACCGCCACGCTCGTCGAGAAATATATAAGCCGTTCGACCGGGCTCTTCCAGACCCCGCCGCAATAATATGTCCACAAGAGTTGATGGGTGCTGCGACAAGTTCCCGCGGTTCATCCGCATCCCCTCGGGTCAGCTACCTTACACAAGAACTGGAGAATTCGATTGTGGTAAGCGTCGTTGCTGTACAACCGTGCGAACTACCGCACCCCTGACACACCGGTGGGCATACTGCGTTCTCGAGTCATCATCGCATACATACGTGGGGAATGGCGAGGTTTCGGTGCCTTATATTTCCAGGGGGTAACAACATATCGGACGTTCGGTTTCCATAGGTCCGGGGCGGGCGGGAATTCGCCGACCCGGCATTGACCCGGCGATCGAAACGGCACCCGGCACGATCGTCCGGTAGCACGTCGATACTCATAGGCCAATGGTGGACCACCGGCACGGTGCCCCGCGCGATCCGGCGTCGGCGATTCGCCGGATCGCAATCAATCGGCAACCGGAATGGGTGTCACACCGTGATCTCCACGCCGAGCGGCGGGATGTGCAGCCGGTCGGTCAGGCCCGCGTAGCCGAACGCGCGCCGCAAGTGGTCCAGGGTCTCGGTGAAGTGCGCCCAGCCCTCGGCGTGCACGGGCACGATCACCGCGTCGCCGAGCGCGCGGGCCGCCTCGACCGCCGTGCGCGCGTTGAGGGTGACGTCCACGTCGCCGTACCGTCCGACATTGCCCGCGCCCACGTTCAGCAGGGCGATATCGATGCGGCCGACCCGGGCCGCGATCTCGGCGACGAGGTCGACCGAGGCGTTGTCGCCGGAGACGTAGACCGTCGGCAGGCCCGCCGCCCGCAGCACGAAACCGGTGACCGGGCCCGACAGCGCCTCGGCGCCCTCGGGTCCGTGCAGGGCCGGGACTCCCGTCACCGTGACGCCACCGATCTCGACGCTGTCCCAATTCGGCAGGCCCCTAACGTCTTCCATGCGCTCGGCCGCCTCCACAGTGGAAAGCACCAGCGGCACCCCCGCCAGGAAGGTCCGGCCGCCGTGATCGAGGTTGTCCGCGTGCTGATCGTGCGACACCAGCGCCACGTCGACCGGGCCGACCCGATCGGCGGGGATCGCGGGACCGGTCAGCTTGTGCAGCGTCACCGGGCCCAGCGGGTAGTCGCCGGGTTCGTCGAAGGTCGGATCGACGAGGAAAGTGAGCGCGCCGTAACGGAATCGGACGGTGGGTCCGCCGATGTGCAGCAGGGCGACGGTGGTGGAGATCGTGTTCGTCATGCGGACCAGTCTCGGCGCGGCGCGACCGGCACGACAGTGGCCCGAAGGCCGCGCTTCGCTAAAATCAGGCCATGCATTCGGTCGCCGTGCTCGCCTTCGACGGCATCAGCCCGTTCCACCTGTCCATCCCGGGCCTGGTGTTCGGCCGGATCGGCACGAGCACCGCGGCCTCGGCCCCGTACCGGGTGCACACCTGCGCCGAGACACCCGGAATCGTGCGCACGCCGGGCGATTTCGAGCTGTACGTGCGCCACGGCCTGGACACGCTGGCGGCCGCCGACACCGTCGTCGTCCCCAGTTGGCGACCCGATCTCGAACCCACGCGCGAGGTCCGCGACGCGGTGCGGGCCGCGCACGACCGCGGCGCCCGCGTCGTCGGACTGTGCCTGGGCGCCTTCGCGATCGCGAGCACCGGCCTGGCCGACGGCCGCGAGATCACCACGCACTGGTCGGCCGCCGCGCGCCTGTCGGCCGCCTACCCGGCGGTGCGGGTGCGCGCCGACCGGTTGTGGACCGATCTCGGGGATCTGGTCACCTCCGCCGGGGTGGCCGCGGCCCTGGACTGCTGCCTGCACCTGGTCCGGAGCGACCACGGCAGCCGGATGGCCACCGAACTGGCCCGCACCCTCGTCTTGGCGCCCTATCGCGGCGGCTCGCAGGCGCAGTACATCCCGGTCGCCGTCCCCGACGACACCGACGACGACCCGATCGAACACGCGATGGTCTGGGCGCGTGGGCATTTGAGCGAACCGATCGACCTCGACGGCTGGGCCCGCACGGCGCTCATGTCGCGGCGCACCTTCACCCGGCGCTTCCGCGAGCGCACCGGTTCGAGCCCGCAGCAGTGGCTGTTGCAGCAGCGGGTCGACCGCGCGCGGCTGCTGCTCGAATCCACCGACGACACCATGGATCGCGTCGCCGCCGACGCGGGGCTGGGCACCGCGGTGAATCTGCGCCACCACTTCCACCGCACCCTCGGGCTGTCCCCGGCCGCCCACCGCGCCGCGTTCAAGAACAACTAGGTTCACCACCATGAGGATTCAACTGGGTGAGCACGTCCCGACGATCGACGAGAGCGCGTGGATCGCGCCGAACGCCACCGTGATCGGGCGGGTGCGCCTGGCCGAGCGGGTCGGCGTCTGGTACGGCGCGGTGCTGCGCGGCGATCTCGAGGACATCGCCGTCGGCGCGGAGACCAATATCCAGGACGGCTGCGTGCTGCACGCCGACCCCGGTTTCCCGCTGACCGTGGGCCGCGGAGTCTCGGTGGGGCACAACGCGATTCTGCACGGCTGCACGATCGGCGACGACGTGCTGGTCGGCATGGGCGCGACCGTGCTCAACGGCGCGGTGATCGGCGCGGGCAGCCTGATCGCGGCCAACGCGCTCATTCCCGAGAACGCCGAGATCCCGCCCGGCTCACTGGTCGCGGGCGTGCCCGGCAAGGTGCGCCGCGAACTGGGCGACGCCGAGCGGGAACGCATCCGGCTCAACGCGCAGGTCTATCTGCACAACCTCACCCTGCACCGCGACGCGAAAGAGCTGTGAGTCGGACCACAGCTCTCGAATGAAATTTCATCACTCTTGTTAGCATTTCGGTGCGTGGCCGAGGTGCGGACCTGTCGGCGAGCCCGTCCGCCCAGCGGTCCGCGGCGAGGGCAAGCAGGAGGTTGTACGGTGGCGTACGAGCAGTCCGGTATGCACCGATTCCAGGGACGGGTCAGCGTGGCCGATATCGCGGCGCAGCCGGGGGGAATCGAGGCCCTGCACCGCAGGGTGCACGAGTTACGTTGCTGCGGCAGCGATTTCGCGGCCAACGCGATCGAGTGGGAGATGGCGGCGCTCGACCTGCGGTAGGGGCCCCGGGCGGAGGTGAGATAATGACCGTCCGCCTTCCGCATCGACGCGGTGTCCGCCGATCGACTGGAGTCTCCGATGCCCACCGTCCCACCCATTCTGGCGCGCATCCTGGAGAAGCCGCGCTCCGACGGCGAACAGTTGCTCGAGAGCGCCCTGTCGGCATTCCTCGACTTCGGCATCAAGCGCACCAGCATGGGCGAGATCGCGCGCCGCGCCGGCATCAGCCCGGCCACCCTGTATCGCCGGTTCGAGTCGAAGAACGATCTGGTCGAGGCGGTCGGCGTGCGGGAGGCGCAGCTGTTCGTGGCCGAGATCGAGCAGCGGGTGGGTTCGATCGACGACGGCGCGGATCAGTTGGTGGAGGTGTTCGTCGCGTTCATCACCCTGCTGGCCCGCAACGAACTGCTGCAACGCCTGTTGCGCACCGAACCCGAGGTCATCCTGCCGCGCCTGACCACCGAGGCCGGTCCGATCCTCGCGGTGGGCCGCGCCTATCTCGCCGAGAAGCTGCGCGCGCTGCGCGATCCCGGCGACGAACTGGACTTCGATCCGGACCTGGTCGCGGAGATCATGGCCCGGCTGGCCCAGTCGCTGGCGCTCACGCCGGACGGGCTCATCCCGCTGGGCGACGAGGGCGCCGCCCGCGACTTCGCCCGCCGCACGCTGCTGCCGATGGTGCACACCACGCGCGTCACGGAGTGAAAGTCGCTGTCAGCGAATCCATTTCGAAGGCCGCGGCCACCCGCTCGTCCAGTTCGGCCGTCGCCACCGGCGCGCCGTCGACGAAGGTGCGCACCAACTCGGCCAGCGCGATCGCGGCCGGGGTCGAGGGATCGGGGACGGGCAGCCGCGCCACGTACTGGGTGATCCAGCGCCGCCGTCCCGCGTAGAGCCGGTTGCCGCACACCGCGTCGTAGAACCGCAGCCCCAGCGTCGAATTCGCCACGCCCATCATGAGATTCGCGACCCGATCCGCGCCGAGGTCGGGCACCGAGATCCAGTAGCAGTCGCCGTTGACGATCGCGCCGCTGCGGTCGAGCGCGAACCGGGGCAGCACGCTGATGTCGGGGAACACCAGTTTGGGCAGCCGCCACAGATGCGGCCGCTGCGGCACCCAGATCTCGAACCACTCGCGTCCGCTCGCGGCCAGATAGTTCCGCGCGGCCAGGGTGTCCTTGTGCTCGCCGAGATACGCCGCGGCGCCGGGGAACAGCGCGAGATCGACCGGGGTGCGCCGGGGCTGGGTGACGTCGTAGGGATAGAGCACCCGGGTGTCGCGGGCGCGGGCCACCCGCCACGGGGCCATGTCGTGATGGGTGAGCAGATCGAACAGCAACTCCGGTTCCGGGCGCGGCTCCCGATGCTCCCACTGGTCGGAGATGAACACCCGATCGGCGGTCGTCTTGATGCCCACCCGGATTCGCGCGAGTTCGCCGAAGGTCTTCCAGGTGCCGTTGCCGACCCGCCGCAGCCAGTCGTCGGTGCCCGGCCGCGACATCCGCCACGGCACCGAGTAGTCGACCGCCGCGCCCGCGGGCCGGGGCGTGGACGCGCGGCCCGTCTCGAGGGTGCCGACCTCGATGGCGACGCAGCGGCCGTCGTGGTCGATCAGGCAGTCGCGCGGCTCGTTCAGCACCGCGAACAGGTCCGCGTCGCCGGTGGGCACGCCGTCGGGCACCTCGTACGCCGAGACGTAGCGGCACGGCTCCGCCCGCTCCGCCCGGACCGCGATGGTGATCGCGGGCAGCACCGCGGCCTCGAACAGCCGGGTGTCGCCGAGGTCGTACAGTTCCACCGGCGACAGCTCCGCGCACAGCAGCTCGCGCAGATTCGCGCCCGCCTTGGTGGTCAGAAATCGGTTGGCGCACAACAACCCCAGCACACCCCCGGGCCGCAGCAGGCGGGGCAGGCTCGCGACGAACGGATGGGTCAGATCGATCCGGCCCTGCAGACTGAACCGGCGGCTGAGCAGTCGCGCGGTCTCCGCGCCGAGTTGCTGGGTGCGCACGTAGGGCGGATTCGCGATCACCACGTCGAACCGCGCGTCGGCGAGCGTGGTCGCCGCGTGCAGGAAATCGCCGACGTGCCATTCGACGTCCGGCTCCCGGGCGGCGGCCACCGCGATCGCGGTCTCGTCCATGTCGTATCCGATCAGCCGCACCCGCACGCCCGGGAAGCGCGCGCGAGCCACCCGCCGCGCGGCCAGCAACAGCTCGCCGTCCCCGCACGCGGGGTCGAGAATGCTCAGCTCACCCGGCCCGGCGGGCACCGCCTGCGCGAGCAGCCGCGCCGCGAGGAACTCCGCCAGCCGCTCGGGCGTGTAGTGCCGTCCGTGCCGCTTGCGCTCCTCCGCCGCTCGCCCGCCCCAGCCATCCACATCCGGCATTCTGCCCGGCGCATCCGCGTCCCGCCCTCGAAACAAGCCGACCCGTGGGTAGATATTCGGCGTGTCTACCTGGACTGATGTCCATTCGCAATCGATGTCGCCGGGCGGGCGGGCGCTCAGCCGGTCGAATACACGCGAATCGCCGCGATGTGCCCGGCCCGGCGAGCGACCTCGATCTCGGCGATGCCGCGGCCGGCCGGGGTCTCGACGGTGGCGGTGACGAAGCGGCCCGCGGCGAGGGTCTTGCCGATCTCCAGTCCGCGCGCACGGGCGGCGAATTCGCCTGCGCCGATGGGGTTTCCGGCGGGCCACTCGAGAACGCTGTTCGGGGACAGGGGCTTTCCTTGCCCGAGCGCCGCGAGCGTATCCACGGCCGCACGCTTCCCCGCCGCACCCACCCGGAGAAAGCCGCGCGCGAATCCGACTGTGCCCCCGAGCCCTTGGTGCCGGATCAGGCGGGCTCCGACGAGCGGCGCGGCGGCGAGTCCCGCTCGCCCGGCGGTCAGCAGCCGGCCGATCATCGTCGGCAGTTCCCAGTGCGCGCGCAGCCCGGCGATGCGCCACTCCCCCGCGACCCGGGACAGGTCGTAGCGCAGATGCATGGGCACCGTGAGGGTCACGCCTGTCGACATGGTGATCGCGATGGACAGATCGCGGAAAACGGTCGTGCCGCACACGATGTCGTGCTCGACCCGGAAGACGATGGTGTTGGGGCCGATGAAGGTGTCGTGGAACCGCTCGATCGCGGCCGTGCCGACGTGCGGCCGGGAGCCCACCGGATCCTCCACGCGGGCCGTCGGGGTGAACAGGCCCACCCAGGCCGCGCGGTCGTGGGCGGCCACCGCACGCGGGGATCGTTCGACGGTCGCGAGCAGTTCGGCCTCGGAGTCCGCATGCGGCATGGGCTCCAACTTATAACTCGTTCTAGTTTCGCTCAACACGCCGCCACCAGCGCGGACTCCCTGGCACACGACATTTCGGGCATTAGAGTCGGCGAGCGTTCGCGTACCCGTCGGCTGTCCCCTACCTCTGGAGGAGCCTTGGTGGAACGAGTGTCCGTCGCGTTCGACAGCGCCGGGGTCCGCTGCGCGGCCTGGCACTATCTCGGATCCAACGGGACCTGCGTGGTGATGGCGGCGGGACTGGGCGTACCCAAGGAGCCGGGTACCGATCGCTTCGCGCGGGCCTTCGCGGCGGCGGGGTTCGGCGTGCTCGCCTTCGACTATCGCGGGCTGGGCGCGAGCGGCGGCGGCCCCCGGCAGGTGGTGCGGTTCCGGGAGCAGCTGCGGGACTGGGACGCGGCGCTCGCCCGCGCCCGCACGCTCGACGGGGTGGATCCGCGCCGGATCGCGATCTGGGGGTTCTCCGCGTCGGGCGGTCATGTCCTGCGGGTCGCGGCCGAGCACCCGGAGCTGGGCGCGGCCATCGCCTTCGCGCCGAACGCCGACGGCTGGGCCGGGATTCGTAATGCCTTGCGCGAGACGCCCTTACGCGCGATGGGCCGACTCGTGCTCGCGGCGGGCCGGGATGTGGCGGCCACGGCCGTCGGGCGTGCCCCACTGCTGGTCCCGTTGACCGGTCCGGCCGGAAGTGTGGCGGCGCTGACCACCGCCGACTCCCGCAACGGCCCGCGCGCGCTCGATCCGCGCGGCGAGTATCGGTGGCGGCCCGAGGTCGCGGCGCGGTCGGCCGTGCGGATCGGCTTCGATCGGCCCGGTCGGGTCGCCCCGAGAATCGCTGTGCCGCTGCTGGTTCTGGTGCACGAGGAGGACGGCGTCGCCCCGCACGAGCCCGCGGCGCGTGCCGGGCGGCGCGCCCCGCACGGCGAGGTCGTCCGGCTGCCCGGCGGCCACTACGCGGGTTTCCTGGACGGCTTCGACGCCGCCGTCACCGCTCAGCTGAATTTCCTTCGGCGGCGGCTGGTTTCGTCGCCCACCAGGACGCGATCTGCGCGGCCACCGGGCCGGACCGCTTGACCCAGGTGACGTGGTTCAGGTTCGCCCCGTCGACGGCCTCCCGCGTCAGATGCCACCGCTGGACCTCCGCGCGCCCGAGCTTGCCGACCAGGTGGTCCACCGACGCGGGCGGCGCCACCCGATCCCCCGCCACGGAGATCGCCAGCACCGGCAGCCGCACCTGTCCGAGTTCGTCCTCGGCGCAGGGCATTCCGGCGATGTCGTAGCGGCCGGTGCGCGCGAGGTGCGCCCATTCCAGCATGAGCCGCCGCGGCTGCGCGCCGAGCCCACCGAGCTTGTCGCCGGGGAAGTACCCGAGCACACGCGAGACCGCGGCGGCGAACTGCGTGGTGGCGAGAATCTCCGGCCCGCGCACCCCGTACACCCGGTGATACGGCGAATCGGCCGCGATCATGACCACCCCGGCCACACTCGAAAACGCTTGGGCGACAGCGGCCGACGTCTCGGTGGAGCGGGTGCGAGCACCGGTTGCCGCCGCGGCGTACAGGGCCGCGAGATGACCGCCGAGGCTGTGCCCGACGAGCAGCAACGACGATGCGGGAAAACGATCGCGGGCCGCCGCGAGGGCCGCGGGCAGGTCTTCGGTGACCAGTTCGGCGAAGCCGTGGTCGGTGCCGCGGCGCGGGGCGGGGTCGGTCCTGCCCTGGCCGCGCAGCTCGATCACGGCACTGTGGAAACCCTCGGCCACGAGGGCGTCCGCGAACGGACGATAGTACTTCGCGCGAACTCCCATGGCGGGCAACACGATCGCCACCGGCGCCGCGGCGTCGGCGTGGTCCTGCCACAGGATCGCGGGATCGGGCGTCGGCACGGGACTCCTCGGTGTTCAGGCCGGTTCGAGGATGACCATCGGGATATCGCGACTGGTGTAGGTCGCGAACAACTCCGCCGCCGGATGTCCGGCGACGAACCGCGGCCAGAGCCGTTCCCGCTCGGCCGGTTCGGCCCGGCGCGCCCGGACCCGGACCCGGCCGTCCCCGCGCAACGTGACCGTCGCGTGGGGTTCGGCCTGGAGATTGCGCCACCACGCCGGGGCCTTGTCCGAACCCGCCGCCGCGGCGAACACCACCAGATCCGATCCGTCCCGCAGATAGATCACCGGCGCCAGGCGCGTCTTACCGGTCTTGCGGCCCCGGGTCTCCAGCACCAGGATCGGCGTGCCGCCCCAACGCGGGGCGATCCGGCCGCGACTCCACCGGAACACGCGCGCGTGCGTGCGCGAGAACAGGTGCGCCACCGGCAGTTGCGCCGCGATGTGGTCGAGCCGGGCCCGGGCCTTGGTGGGAAGTACTTTCACCGTCACCGTCCGTCGTCACGCGCCGTCACGCAGCACGATCTCGCGCTGGAGTTCCTGGGCCCGCCGGTGGTCCTCCCGCTTGACCAGTTCGGTCAGCAGGTAGCGCCGCGCCTTGGCGGTCGCGGTGCGATGCAGGGCCTCGGGGGTGACCTCGAACGGCTCGCCCAGCCCGGTGATGCCCCGGCTGGCCTTCTGCCAGACGTCGGGATCCAGCGACCGGCCCGGCCGCATACAGATCACCGGCACCGGTTTGCCGTCGCCGTCGGGCACGACCACGATCTCCTCGGCGTCCGGAATCCCGTCCAGCAGTTGGTCTTCGATCCACAGGCAGCTCTGCACGCCCTCGATGCGGTCGGCCACCCGGTCGAGCACCTCGAGCTGACCCCACTTGCCGCGCCGGCCCCAGTCGCCGGTGTCGAACCACTTGCCGTGGCGGCGTTCGGAGAACTTCTCCGGGGTGCCGACGAACGACAGCGCCCGCGACGGCGTCTTCACCTGGATCATGCCGGGCTCGCTCTGGTCGCGCCGCCGCTTGCCGGTCTCCGGGTCGGCGATGCGGGCCCGCACGCCGGGCAGCTCCCAGCCGACGCTGCGCGAATTGTCCCGCGCCGAGCGGGCCGCGCTCGCCCGCGTGTAGGGACGCACGGTCACCGCCTGCACCTCGGTCATGCCGTAGCACTGCAACCACACCGGGAACCGGCGCTTCGACGCCTCCAGCAACCGCTGGATGGTCCGGGGATGGATGGCGTCGAAGGTGTTGAAGTACACCCGAACCGAGGCGAACGGATCGTTCGGGTGGTCGGCGATCTCCTCCCAGTCCATGAACTTGTTCGGATGGGCCTCGACGATCGTGGGCCGGTACCGGCCGAAGATGTCGGCGATGTTCTCGTTGCTCGGATCGGCCACGCCCAGCAGCGGCGTCCCCCGCGAGAACGTCGCCAGGAAATTGATCACCGCGCGGATGTGCACATGCGAGATGACGCTGCCGAACAGCTCGTTCGGGCCGTGCGCGAACGGGAAGATCGACTCCATCAGCCCGATCCAGGACACGCCCTTCGCCGACGCCTCGGCCAGCTTCGACACGCCCGTGGTGCTCGAGGTGTGGGTGATCACCATCGGATCCTCCTCGCGCAGCGGGGAGGGATCGGGAACGTTTGCGCCCCACAGCTTTTCGATCGGGACGCCGCCGTCGATCGGCGCGATGGCGATCGCCGACAGCTCACGCAGGCGGGCCTCGGTCAATCCGACGTAGCGGGCCACCTCGGTATCGGTGATCACGACCTTGGGCCGCACCCGCTCGAGCAGGATATTGATGATGTCGGAGTCGAGCTTGGCCGAGATGAGGGCGGGAATCGCGCCGATCCGGGCGGCGGCCGCGGCCAGCGCCTGGATGTCGTAGTTCGGCGTCTTGACGATCGCCACCCGATCCCAGCGCCGCACCCCGGCCTCGTACAGCACGGCCGAGAAGTTCCGCACCAGTTCGGCGAATTCGACGTAGTCGAGTTCGAGCCGCTGCTGCGGATCCCACAGGAACGGGCTGTCGAGATAGACCGGCGTGCGG
Organism: Nocardia sp. NPDC003482; assembly: GCF_053588115.1. Classification (NCBI taxonomy): domain Bacteria; kingdom Bacillati; phylum Actinomycetota; class Actinomycetes; order Mycobacteriales; family Nocardiaceae; genus Nocardia; species Nocardia sp. NPDC003482. Next base: position 64,567 of record NZ_JBSFPI010000025.1, on the reverse strand, counting down.
CCGAACCGCTCGGCCGCCAGCTCGGCGATCAGACCCGCGTTCACGGGTTTGCGCAACGGCACCCGATCGCGGGTGAACTGCCCGCTCAGCAGCGCCGCCGGGCTCGTCCGTCGTTGGTCGATCGAGAAGGACGACCGAGCCTCGTCGCTGGTCACCACGCGTTCATTTACCGCTGATGGCATACGTCTCACCTCTGTTGCTCAGCACCTCGGCCACCTCGGCGGCCACCCGATGTCCGGAGCCGATCGCGCCGTCCATGAAGCCCTGCCAATAGGTGGCGGTTTCGGTTCCCGCCCAATGGATTCGACCGACGGGCGCGGCCAGCGCCGCACCGTACTCGGTCAGCAGACCCGGCCCGGCGAGCGAACCCGGGCAGCCCCACACATACGGTTCGAGGTGCCAGCGCCGGATGATCACCTCACGCGGATCACCGGCCGCCGCACCGAAATACGTGGTGAGGTTGCCGAGAATCCGCTCCCGCACGACGCTGTCGTCCTCGTCGTCGAGGGCGTTGGCCGCGTCTCCCTTCACGAAGCACACCAGCACACCCGGCGTGCCCGATTCGGGCGTGTTGTCCCAGACGTTGGCGGCGGGTCCGGTGTCGCTGCACACGTACCCGGACAGGTCGGCGTCGCGCCAGAACGGCCGGTCGTACACCACGTTGACCTTGATCTGCGCGCCGTGCAGCAGCCGCCGGGTCAGTTCGGTCCGCGCGGGCGGCAGCGGCGGATCGTAGGTGACGCGCGACGACGCCTCCGGCGACGCCGCGAAGATCACCCGGCGGGCCCGGATCACCGCGTCGCCCGCCTCGACCAGCACGGTGTCGCCGTCCTCGCGGATCGAGCGCACGGGCGCCGACAGCGTCAGCACGTCGCTCAGCTCCTCGCCGAGGCGCCGCGGAATGAGCTGGGAGCCGCCGACGATCCGGAACTGGGAGGCCCCGTCGCGGGTGACCACGACCCGCAGCAGCGAGCCCGGGGTCTCGGCATTGCCCGCGGCCGCCACGTACCGGACCATGTGCAGCAGCGAAAGTTGGCCCGTCTCACCGGTATTGGTGTTGCGGGTGACGTAGTCGACGAGCATGCGGGCGTCCTCGGTGGTCGTCACCGTCTCGGCCCACTCGCGGAAGGTGATCTTGTCCCACTCCGCGGCCTGCGGCGCGGTCCACGGCGCGGCCGGGTCCACGCCCTCGGCGAGTTCCTGTAGACGCGCGATCGTCGTGCCGATCTCGGCGAGCGCGTCCTCGGTGATCGGCGGGATCGGGCCGACCGCCGAGTCGTACCGGGACAGCTCGCCGTGCCGGTAGTAGAGGTGGTCCCCCGCGACGCGCTGCTTGTAGGTGCGCAGGCCCAGCTCCTCGACCAGGCCCAGGACGTTGTCCTGGGTGGGGCCCAGCCACTGTCCCCCGGCCTCGATCGTCTCGCCGTCGCCGATCGGGACCCCGATCACGCGGCCGCCCACGTGATCGGTGGCCTCGAGTATCCGCACCGAATGTCCCGCGCGGCGCAGGTCCCGGGCGGCGGTCAGCCCGGCCAGGCCCGCGCCGACGATGACGACGTCGACCGCCTCGGAAATTTCTCGATCGTGCTGCATGGCGGCTCCTCTCCTACCGTCCGGGACTAACTGTGTTCGAGCGCACGGGAATTCGCGGCCCGATGTGCCGGATCGCCGTTCTCGCCCGGGGCGAACGACGGGTGCCGATTGATCCACCGGCGGCGCAGTTCCCGGGCCAGCAGCGGCAGGGACTCCCGCAGCAGCGGGCCGCGCGGTTCGCGACCGGAGACCAGCAGCCGCAGCGTCGACTCGGCCAGGCGCGGCAGGGAGAACACGTCGTAGTAACTCGACCGGTGATAGAACAGGTCGAAGAACACGTCGAGTTCGCCGTTGGCCTGCAACAACCGGATCCGCTCGGTGATCATCGCCGGAATCGCCCCGGCCGCACCGAGATCGGTGGTCAGCCAGTAGTGCCCGGCGAAGCGCTCGTCGCGCCAGTCCGCCCAGTGCCGCAGCTGCACGTCGACCCCGCCCGCGGCGCCGCCCAGCCCGGCGACGATCCGCGGGGCGAGCGCCTCGGCCTGGATGAACGCGTCGCCGATGCCGCGGCCCAGCGCGGGATCCTTGAAGTGCCCGGCGTCGCCGACCAGCACCCAGCCCGGTCCGATGGGCTCGCGGTAGTAGCCCTCGAACCTGCGGATGCCGGAGATCTTGGTGGCGATCTTCGCCTTCCCGAGCGCGTCGAACGCGGGCTCACAACTGCGCATGTGCGCCAGCAACATTCGCTCGGTGTCGGTGCGGAACTCGTCGCGCTCGTGCATCTCGGGCGAGACGCCGAGCAGGAACAGGTCGCTGTCGGCGGGCCCGCCCCACACCATCCGGTCACCCCACCGATGGAACAGGAAGGAGTCGGCGTAATCCGGGTTCCAGTCCTCGAAGAAGGTGAAGTAGTACGACCGCCCGTTGGGGGTGAGGTTGTACTTGCGCGACCCGACCGCCGCGGCGAGGGTCGAGTTGCGCCCGTCCGCGCCCACCACCAACGGGGCGTGCAGGGTACTGGTCTTGTCGCCGCCCTCCCGGCCCCGGCGCTGCACGCGCACGCCGGACACCCGGCCGTTGTCCCGCAGCACCTCGACGACCTTGGTGCCCATCCGGACATCGGCCCCGGCCTCGACGGCCCCGTCGGCGAGGATCGCGTCGAGCAGGTGCCGCCGCAGGAACGTGGTCCCGCCGAGGTCGTCGAACCTGAGCGTGAACGGGGCGCGGATGCGCAGGTCGTTGATGAGGATGTCGGCCCGCTGATGGAACCGCACCCCCGTCGCCTCGATCTGCTTGAGCAGGCCCAGCCGCTTCAGGAACGACAGGGCGTCCGCCTCCATCAGATGCGAGGACAGCGTCTCCTGCGGAAACGTCGCCTGCTCGAGGACCACGACCCGAACCCCCGCGCGGGCGAGCAGCGTCGCCAACGGCGCTCCCGCGCACCGCGATCCGATGATGATCACATCGAAGTGCTCGCCGTCGCCCACGCGGTTCGCGGTCGCGCCGTTCTCCGACAGGGAAAGCGACATGGGATCAGCTCCTGATCGTCTCGTCGGCTTGCAGGACCCGCGGATCCAACGGGCGGGGATCGCCGTCGCCCCACGCCACACCCTGGATGTGGGTGGTGCGCAGGCCGACGTAGTTCAGCTCGCCGTAGGCCCCACCGGTGCGGCCCGTGCCGCCGTGGGTGGAGATGTAGGACGTGAACCCGATGTGCGAGTCGTTGATCTTCAGCTGACCGCCGTTGACCACCTCGACCGCGAATCGGCGCGCGACGTCGTCGCTGCCGGTCCAGAACGAGTTGCGCAGCCCGTAGTGGTTGGCGTTGACGAATTCGATGACGTCGTCGAGCAGATCCTCGCCGCGCCCCGACTCCGGCACCACGATCGGCAGCAGCGGGAAGAACGTCTCCTCGCGCACCGCCGACAGTTCGCGCGCCGTCTCGAGGCCGTCGACCCGCAGCACCGTGGGCTGGATGAACATGCCCATCGCCGAGGGTTTGCCCTCGACGTCGACTCGCTCACCGCCGCACAGCAATTCGGCGCCCTGGCCGCGCGCCTCGGACAGGTAGTCGAAGAAGCGGTCGGTCTTGAGCACCGGACTCAGCAGCACGTCCGGATCCTCGGGGTAGCCGACCTTCAGCGCGCGGACCCGCTCGGTGAAGATGTCGATGAACTTGTCGGCGACGGCCGGATGCACGATCGCGTACTTCGGCACCATGCAGATCTGGCTGGACCCGAAGAAGCTCTCCTCGAGCGCCCGGGCCGCCGCGTCGAGATCCGCGTCGTCCCAGACGATCAGCCCGTCGTTGCCGGACAGTTCGAGGATCGCCTTCTTGCCGTTGCGCAGGCACTCCTCGCCGATCTTCAGGCCCACGGCGCTGTCGCCGAAGAAGAACACGTCGTCGACCAAGGGGCTGGCCATCCAGCTGCGCAGCAGCGGCTCGGTCCCGGCGCTGATCAGGTTCAGCGTTCCCGGTGGGGCGCCGTGCTTTTCGAGGATCGGGGCCAGCAGCTCGCGGTAGACGAACATGACGCTCAACGGGGTCGAGCGCGGCGCCTTCACCACGATGGCGTTGCCGGTGAGAATCGCCAGCAGGCCGAGGGTGCCGTTGGAACCGGCCGCGTTCTGCGGCGGGTTCACGCACACCACCCCGTCGGGCTTGCGGATCAGCTCGACCTTGCGGCCGTCCACCTCGAAGGTCTGGTGCAGCTGCTCGACGTACCAGTCGATGGTGGCGTCGTCGCAGCCGCGCAACATGCCGCTGATCTCCCACTGGGCGAGTTTGCGCGGATGTCCCTCGGCGATCAGGATTTCCGTCATCTCGCCGGACCGCTCGGCCAGCGTCTTGTTGAACTCGTTGACGATCGCCTTGCGCTTGTCCAGCGGGAACGCCCGCAGGTCGCGCGCGGCCCGCCGGGCGGCCTCGAGCGCCCGGCGGTGGTGCTCGTCGGAGCTGGTCGCGCAGCGCCCGACCACGTCCTCGGTGGCGTCCTCGGGCTTGACCTGACCCAGTTCCAGGCCACGCTTGAGGTTGAAGGCGGCGGTGACGTCGCGCAGCAGGGCCGACGCCTTGACCACGTAGGTCCAGCCGTCCCCGTCGACGTCCTTGCCGTCGATGTAGAGCGGGTAGGTCCTCATGCCTTCAGCTCCTCGAGCTGCGGGGCGATGAAGTCCTCTTCCTCGACATCGCGCAGCAGGCCCGCGTGGTAGCGGCCGTACGCCTCGAGATCGAGCAGGCCGTGCCCGCTGTAGTTGAACACGATGGTGGCCTCCCGCCCGGTGCGCTTGCACTCCAGCGCGACATCGATCGCCGCGCGGATGGCGTGTGCGCTCTCCGGCGCCGGGACATAACCCTGCAAGCGGGCGAAAGTCGTTGCGGCGTCGAAGATCTGGGTCTGCGGGTAGGCGACCGCGTCGAGCAGCCCGGCGTTGCGGATGAGGCCGACCAGCGGCGCGCAGCCGTGGTAGCGCAGGCCACCGGCGTGGATCGGCGGCGGCACGAAGTCGTGGCCGAGGGTGTAGGTGTGCACACCCGGGCCCTTACCCGACGCGTCGGCGAAGTCCAGCCGGAACTCGCCCTTGGTCAGCGGCGCGCAGGCGTCCGGCTCGGCGGCCAGGATGGTGAGGTCGTCGCCGTTCATCTTGTCGGTGAGGAACGGGAACGCGAAGCCGCCCAGGTTCGATCCGCAGCCGACCGACGCGATGAGGTAGTCGGGCTTGCGGCCGATGATCTCCAGTTGTTCGCGCAGCTCCAGGCCGATGACCGTGTGGTGCATCAGGCAGAAGTTCGCGAACGCGCCGACCGCGAAGCGCGCGCCCTCGTCGGAGTAGACCGTCTCGAGCGCCTCGCTGACCGCGGTGGCCTCGCTGCCGGGGTGGTTCGGGTACTCGGCCAGCAGGTTGCGGCCGAATTCCGTGGTGTCGCTGGGGCTGGGGCGGACCTCGGCGCCGTAGGTCTCGATGAGATGGCGGCGGTAGGGCTTCTGGTGGTAGCTCGCGCGCACCATGTAGACGAGCAGATCCAGGCCCATCAAACGGCAGGCCAACGCCAGCGCGCTGCCCCACTGACCCGCGCCGGTGTCGGTGACCAGCTTGGTATGGCCGTCGCGCTTGGCGTAATACGCCTGCGCCAGAGCCGAATTCAGCTTGTGGCTACCGGTCGGCGACGTCGCCTCGTACTTGAACCAGATCTGCGCGGGGGTGTCGAGTTCCCGCTCCAGGGCGCGGGCCCGGATCAGCGGGGTGGGCCGCCACAGCTTGTAGGCGTCGCGCACCGGCTCCGGAATGGTGATCCACCGTTCCATCGAGGTTTCCTGCGCCGCAAGGGCTTTCACCAGCAACCGCTCGAGGTACTCGTTGGTCACGGGCTGTCCGGTGGAGTTGTCGATGTAGCGCTCCGGCAGCCGCGGCAGATCCGGAATCACGTTGTACCACCGTTCCGGAATGCGATCGATGGGCAGATCGACGCGGTCGGAGGGTGCGGAGAAGTTCATGTGTCCCCCTCTGGGAAATGCGAACTGTGAACATGGCACACGAGTGCAATAGGCGCTCCGGCGCGCGACCGGCATGGGCGCGCGGACGTGGTGCGCGACAACTGGGTACGACGGAAAGTGTTGCGGCGTAAGTGGAATCTCGGCGATCCGACTCACCCTATCAAGGTCCTACGTTCCACCCAAGACCGTGCGAGACCGCACGGTGTACGTTTTTCGCCACCTCCTTCGTCGGCGCGAGGTACCATCCGCCGGCGGCGGAAGGACGAGTTGGTTTCGGGCACAAAGTAAATCGGCTCAGAGGGCCGCGTCGTCGAGCGTCATGACGTCGTTGTCGAGCGCGGACAGCACCGTCCGCGTCGCGCTCAGCAGGGGCAGTACATTGCGGGCGAAGAACTGCGCGGTGGCGACCTTGCCCTGATAGAACGGCTCAGTCGAACCCCCGTCCAGCGCCGCCAGGGCGACCTCGGCCTGCCGCAGCAGCTGCCAGCCGATCAGCAGATCACCCACGGCCAGCAGGAACCGCACCGAACCCAGACCGACCTTGTACAACTCGGCCGGATTCTCCTGCGCGCCCATCAGATGCCCGGTCAGCGTCGCCGCCATCGCCTGCACATCCTCGAGCGCGGTCGCCAGCAGCTTGCGCTCCCCCTTCAACCGGCCGTTGCCCGCCTCGGAGTCGATGAACGTCTGGATCTGCCCCGCCACATGACCCAACGCCACACCACGATCACGCGCGATCTTGCGGAAGAAGAAGTCCTGCGCCTGGATCGCGGTCGTGCCCTCGTACAACGAGTCGATCTTCGAATCCCGGATGTACTGCTCGATCGGGTAATCCTGCAGGAACCCCGAACCGCCCAGGGTCTGCAACGACTCGGTCAGGTACTGGTAGGCCCGCTCCGAACCCACGCCCTTCACGATCGGCAGCAGCAGATCGTTCACCCGCGCCGCCAGATCCGCGTCCGCACCCGAAACCCGCTCGGCCACAACGGGATCCTGATGCGCGGCCGTGTACAGGTAGATCGCCCGCAGACCCTCGGCATACGCCTTCTGGAACAGCAGTGCCCGACGCACGTCCGGATGTCGCACGATCGGCACCCGCGGCGCGGACGGGTCGGCCAGCCTCGTCATATCCGGGCCCTGCACCCGCTGTCTCGCGTAGGCGAGCGCGTTGCGGTAGCCGGTCGACAGGGTGGCAACGGCCTTGGTGCCCACCATCATTCGCGACACCTCGATGACGTCGAACATCTGGCGGATCCCGTCGTGCACCTCGCCCACCAGCCAGCCCTTGGCCGGGACGCCGTGGCCGCCGAAGGTGACCTCGCAGGTCGCGGAGACCTTCAGGCCCATCTTGTCCTCGACATTGGTCACGAACACGCCGTTGCGCTCGCCCAGCTCACCGGTCTCGTGGTCGAAGTGGAACTTCGGCACGAAGAACAGCGACAGACCCTTCGTGCCCGGCCCCGCGCCCTCGGGACGGGCCAGCACCAGATGCATGATGTTCGGGAACAGATCATCGGAGTCGGCGGAGGTGATGAACCGCTTCACGCCCTCCAGATGCCAAGAGCCGTCGGCCTGTTCGATCGCCCTGGTGCGGCCCGCGCCGACATCCGAACCGGCGTCGGGCTCGGTGAGCACCATGGTGGCGCCCCAGCCTTGCGCCACGGCGAGTTTCGCCCAGCCCTTCTGCTCCTCGGTCCCGAGGCGGTGGAAGATGTCGGCGAAACCCGCCCCGGCCATGGTGTACATGAAGGCGGCGGGCTGGGAGCCCAGCACCAGTTCGGCTACCGCCCAGAACACCGCCGCGGGCACAGTGATCCCGCCCAGATCCGCGGCGACGCCCAGCTTGTCCCAGCCACCGTCGATCAGGGTCCGGCACGCGGCCTTGAACGATTCCGGCAGCGACACGCTGTGCGTCTCGGGATGGAAGACGGGCGGATTCCGGTCGCCGTCGGCGAACGCCTCGCCCAGCGGACCCTCGGCGAGGCGTCGGACCTCGCGCAGGATATCGCGGACGGCGTCGTCGTCGAGCTCCCCGAACGCGTCCTTCCCCAGGACGGAACCGATGCCCAGCACCTCGAACAGATTGAATTCCAGATCGCGGATATCGGCTATATAATGACCCATGACAATACTACTCCAATACTGGATCCGCACATTGCCGGATGCGGTCACGCGGGAATACCTCGAGAAGAACCACGCCGTTACTTCTCAAAGTATTCGAGGGATCGGCCCTGTGCAAGCAGTCGGAGCGCTCCCGACGGGTCATCGCGGGGATTCAGAGCGCCTTTCCGGACTTCCCCTCGTCCCAGGCGCGGCGTTTCCTGCTGTTCAACTTCGCCTCGATCTCGCTCCATTTTTCCGCATTACACGCGGCCAGCGCCGCAATGATATCGAGGCAATGTTCGGGCGTTTGATCGACGATCCGGCTCAATTCCTCGCCGGTGCGCGGGCTGGCATCCAACCAGCGGATCAGCATTCTCCCCGCCTCGCTGAAACGCAGCGACGGGTCCGCTTTCAGGCTCGCGATAATGGCTTCTCGATCGAATACCGCACCGCGCTCGGGCCGTTGGCGGCCGCCCCGCGCGGCGCCGGACCACAACTCGCTGACCCGCCCGGCGGGCGCCTCCCCGGAATCATGACCCGTCGAATTCGCCTCGGCCTCGGTCGCCTTCGCCGGGGAACGCCGTGGTCGGGAGCGGTTGCGCACGGGCCGCACCCGTCCGTCGCGCCCCTGCCGGGCGGCCAACTGGGGAATTTCCCCACTCGGGTCGCGGCGGATCGAACCGACGGTCTTGTGGTCCAGGCCCGCGGCCAACCCCACCTTGCGGTCCGACCATTCCGGATGGATCCGCAGCATCCTTCGAGCGGCGGCCCGGCGATCGGCCAGCGACAGCGGCAGGCCGTGCGCGATATTCAACCGCACCGACAGGAGAAACGCGTCCTCCTCGGTCCCGTCGAAGTAGCGCGCCCGGACGACGTCCTTGCCCGCCAGGGTCGCCGCCCGCACCCGATGCGTCCCATCGATCACGCGCATCGACGCGCGGTGCACCAGGATCGGCGGCAGCACGTCGTACGAGCGTGCCAGAAGTTCGGTGTGGGCCACATCCTCGCCGGCGATACGCGGTGAAATACTCCCCACGATCTCCGAGATCGCCAGCTCGCCCACTTCGCTGATCAGCTCCGGTTGACCCGTCCGATACCCGAAACGCATAATTTCATCATCCGGGCCATGGTCATCGTTTACGCTCATCCTATTACCCTCCTGCTAACAGGTGATGTCTGTGCTGATCGTTCCGACGACACCCTCGACAAGGCGGTCCATATCGAGCCCACTGGACTGCCGGGCAGAGCGATCGAATTCCTCGCCTCGCGGCCGAAGCGGTGAAATGTCAAGTGTCCCCACAAAGTTGTCTCGAAGTTCGCCGCCCCCGAACAGCGGTACCGCTAACCGCGCAGGCGAACAGCAGAGAATTCCGGGAGACGACGACGAAGGGACGCTTCGTGTCGCATCGCGGATTTCAAGGGACTATTGCATGGTAGTAACTGCCAGTTAACAGAACCTCCCCCGTCTCAGATACCAACCGAATGCTACCACCGGGTTCACCTTGTGCGTAGGGACGCGATGCGAACCTTGCAGAACTGCGGCGGCGCACCCGTATCAGCGGAAAAAAGTCACGGTGATCGGCATCGGAAACAGCTGCTTTTACGATTGAACGCACAAGTGCCCCTCTGTATAGTCGCCCCTGTACCAAACGGTGACCGACCAGTGCTCTCCTGTGTCATCGGCTCCCCCCAGTTCAACCACTCGCGGAGGCAGCATGGCAACGACCCGATCCCGATCGTCGGTACGCTGGTGGACCCTGGCACTCGTCTCGGTGAGCACCTTCATGCTCATCCTCGATCTCAGCATCGTCGCGGTGGCGCTGCCGAGCATCCAGCGGTCCCTGCACTCCAGCTTCAGCGATCTGCAATGGGTCTTCGACGCCTACGCGCTCACCCTGGCCGCGTTCCTGGTCACCTCGGGATCGGTGGCCGACCGGTACGGCCGCAAGCGGGTCTTCGTCCTCGGTCTGCTCGTGTTCACCGTCGCCTCCCTGGCCTGCGGTCTGGCGCTGAACAGCTTGGCGCTCAACATCAGTCGCGGTGTGCAGGGCGTCGGCGCGGCGATCATGTACGCCGTCGGCCCGGCGCTGCTGGGCCACGAGTTCCACGGTAAGGAACGGGCACAGGCGTTCTCGGTGTTCGGCGCCGCGACCGGTATCGCCGCCGCGGCCGGACCGCTCATCGGCGGCGCGCTCACCGCCGGGCCGGGCTGGCGCTGGATCTTCCTGATGAACGTCCCCATCGGCCTGGTCATGCTGCCGCTCGCCTGGACGAAGCTGCGCGAATCCCGGCTCGCCAAGTCGGTGCCGCCGGATGTGGCGGGCATGGTCGCGTTCACCATCTCGCTGTCGGCGATCGTGCTGGCCATCATCCGCGGCAACGCCGACGGCTGGTTCTCGGTGAGCAACGTTGTGCTGTACGCGGTTTCGGTGGTGTTCCTGATCGTGTTCCTGGTGATCGCGCGGGCGCGCTCGGAGCGGGCCATGCTCGATCTGACCATGTTGCGCGGGCGCACGTTCCTGGGGTTGTGCGTCGCGACGCTGATCATGAACGCGGGCGGGATGCCGTTCATCTTCATCGCGACCACGTATATGCAGAGCGTGCTGCACAATTCGGCGTGGGAGGCGGGCCTGCGGTTCCTGCCCATGACCGCGGCCATGTTCGTCGCGGGCGCGCTCGCGGGTCCGCTCATCCAGCGGGTGCCGTTCCGGGTCATCCTGTCACTGGCGTTCGTCACCATCGGGGCGGGTCTGCTGTTGACCCGGCTCAGCGACGCGCACGGCACCTGGGTGCAGCTCATTCCCGCGCTCGTCGCGGCCGGGGTCGGCATGGGCACCTTCCAGCCCGCGCGCGCGGCGCTGTCCATCGGCGTCTTCGAGCCCGCGCGGGCCGGGGTCGCGTCGGGGATCAACGAGACGTTCCAGCAGGTGGGCATCGCGCTCGGGCTCGCGGTGGCCGGGTCGTTCTTCGAGAACCGGGTGATCCACTCGTTCGAGCAGACCCAGATGGGCGCGGCGCTGGGACCGCAAGCGCACGAGGCGGGTTCGGCCATCAGCGCGGGCGCCATCGAGACCGTCGCCGGGGGAGCGCCCGTGCCGCAGGTGGCGGATCAGATCGTGGCCGACGGCCGGTTCGCCTTCACCGAGGGCTTCCATCAGACGATGACCATGTGCGCGATCTTCGGATTCGTCGCCGCGATCATCGCGGTCTTCACCCTCACCAACAAGAGCCTGCACGAGAGCGCGCTGAGCGGGGTGCCGCCGGAGGTGGACGAGAACGAGGAGGAACGGCCCGCGCGGCCCGTCTCGTCCTGAGCCGTCAGATCGGCGCGTTCGCGAACCACTGCTCGGCCAGGTCCTGGCCGGTGTGGTGGTCCCAGCCGACGTCGATCACGACCCAGGCGCGGGCCGGATCGTCGAACGCGACCGTCAGCAGTCCGGTATTGCCGCCCGGGTAGTAGCTCGTCCGCACCCGGCCCGTACCCGACGGCCGCGACCAAACCTGTTCGCGGGTGGTGTCATTGGCGATATTGGTGGCGAACATCGAATCCCGGCGCGGATCGCCGCGCCGGAACGACCAGACCGTCCACTCGATGCCATTGTCCTGGGTGCAGCTGACGGCCGGGGCGCCGCCGTTGTTGAGCACGTTCAGGTCCTCGCAGTGTGCGCCTTGATAACCGGGCTGCCCTGGGGTGGGTGGCAGCAGTCCGGGGAAGAGGGCGACGAGGTCGTTGTCCCGGCCCCACGCGGTGACGCCGGGGCGCGTGCTCGTGGTGGACGGCGGGGATGCGGTGGCCGGTGCCGCCATCGTGGTGGTCGGGAGCGGGTGCGGCCCGGGATCGTCCCGCGTGGCGAAAATCGTTGCCGCGAGGGCTGTTCCGACGACCGTGGCGAGGCCGAGTGCGAGCAGGACGGTCCGGCGGATGCCGCTCCCCCGTCCGGATACGGTGGCTCGGCGTCCCGACGGCGCGGTCGAACCCACGGGGGAATACACATCGTCCCGCGGCGGCCCGCCGACCGAGTACGAGACAACACCTCCCGATGATCCGATCGGGTCCGCGATCGGACGTGACCCGCCCCACGACGACGAACCCGAGCCCGTAGCAGTGTGCGAAATGCCATGCGACGATGAACTCGAGCCAGCGGCAGGGTATGGAATGCCGTGCGGCTGCGACGCAGAACCAGCGGGTGGATGTGGAATGTCCTGCGGCGGTGAGGGAGTCGAGTGCGAGACCTCGCGCGGCGACGAGGGGCTCGCATGCGCGCCCGGATGTTGTTGGGACAGGGACGAAGTCGGGCGCGGGGCGAGGGCCTGCCGGGCGGCGGCGGCCAGGGCGGCGCAGGTGGGGTAGCGCTGGCGCGGATCCTTGGCCAGGGCGCGGGCGATGACCTCGTCGATGGCCGGGGGCAGGGCGGGGTCGGATTCGGAGGGGCGCGGCGGCGGATCGTTCAGGTGGGCGGCGACTATCGCGGCGGGGGCTGGGCGGCCGAAAGGGACGGTGCCGGTGAGCATTTCGAACAGGGTGCAGCCCAGCGAGTAGATGTCGGCGCGGTGGTCGACGGGCGCGCCGAGGATCTGCTCCGGGGCGACGTAGGCGAGCGTGGCGACCAGGGCTCCGGTGGCGGTGAGCCGGACCGGGTCGTCGCCCGCGCGGGCGATGCCGAAGTCGGTGACGAAGACGTGGTCCGTCCCGTCGTCGTCGCCCACCAGCAGATTCGCGGGTTTGACGTCGCGGTGGATCAGGCCCCGGCGGTGCGCGGCGTCGAGCCCGGCGGCCGCCTGCTCCAGAATGCCCAGCGCCCGGGCGGCCGGAAGTCCGTGCGGCCCTTGCCGGATCAGCGCGCGCACATCGGTCCCCGCGACGTAGCGCATGGCGATCCACGGCCGGTCCCCATCGCTGCCGCGGTCGTAGACCTCCACCACATTCGGATGGTCGACGCGGGCGGCGAGTTCGGCCTCCCGGGTGAACCGGGCGCGGAACTCGGCGTCGGCGGCCCGGCCGAGCACCTTCAACGCCACCGAGCGCGGCAACCGCGGATGCCGGGCCAGATACACCGTGCCCATCCCGCCCGAGCCGAGCACCCGTTCGATCCGGTATCCGCCCGGCCCGAGATCCTCGCTCACAGCGGCGCGCCCACCCACCAGTTGTCGTACACATCCCGTCCCCCGCTGCCACCGGACGCACCGACCACGCAGAAGTTCCGGCCGGGATCGTCGAAAGCGATGTCCAGCAAACCGAATCCGGCCAGACTGTCCGATGCCCAGCGCACCGTGCCGGTGCCCGAGGGCCTAGTCCACCGCTCCTCGTGCAGATCGGCCAGCCCCGTCCGATCCGCGCTGTAGGTGACCGCCCGCCGGTCCGGCGAACAGTGGATGTTCACGCTGAAATGCCCGGGTTCATCGGTGGGACAGTGCAACCAGGTACCGCGATCGTCGTTCAGGGCGCATCGCATTCCTTGGTAGCCCGTCCCCTCGGGGTCCGGGGGCAGCAATCGGGGAAAGGCCGCCACGATATAGGCCGCCGCACCCCACGCCGCCCCCGCCGGTGTTGTGGTCGCGGCCGCCGAAGTCGTGCTCACCGCCGCCGTCGTCGTCGACGCGGCCACCGGATTCCCGGAAACACCCCCACCGAACCGCACCCCGGCCACCACCGCCACCCCCGCCAGAACCAGCACCCCCACCACAACCGCCACCCGCAGCCCAAGGGAGCCCATTGAATGCCTTGGCGTGGAGTGCGGTTCGTGCCAACGTGGTCCCCCCGACGCCGACTCGGGCCCGAACGGCCGCACCGAACCAGACCCCGCCCAACCTGATTCCGGCCCGGCAGACCGCACCGAACCCGACCCCGCCAGCGCGGACTCAGGCCCGACGAGCCGCACCGAATCCGGCCCCGCCGAGGCCGACCGGGGCCAGCGTGGGGCGGTGAGGGCCTCGGCGGCGGCCGCCGCCAGTTCCCCGCAGCTGGCGAAGCGTTGGGCCGGGTCCTTGGCCATGGCGCGGGCGATCACCGCGTCCATGGCGGGTGGGATCGGGGCGAGGGTGGAGGGGCGTGGGGGCGGTTCGCTCAGGTGGGCGTGCAGGAGGGCCGCTACCGGGCGACGGCCGAAAGGGGTTCGGCCAGTGAGGATTTCGAAAAGGGTGCAGCCGAGGGCGTAGACGTCGGTGCGGGGACTCAGCGGCTCACCGCTCAGTTGTTCCGGGGCGGCGTAGGCGAGGCTGGCCGCGATGGCACCGGAGGCGGTCACCGAGGTCCCGGCATCGAGCTGCCGAGCGATCCCGAAGTCGGTGATCCGGACGATGTCGGAGCCGTCGTCACCGGCGGCGACAAGGATATTGGCGGGCTTCACATCCCGATGCAGCAGCCCCGCCCGATGCGCGGCGTCGAGCCCGCGCGCGGCCTGCCCGATGATCCGCACCGCCCGCTCCGGCGACACCCCGCCCCGAGTGAGCTCGGCCAGATCCGCCCCCTCCACATACCGCATCGCGATCCACAACACCTCCCCCTCGGCCCCACGGTCATAGATCGACACCACATTCGGATGCTCCAGCCGCGCGGCCAATTCCCCCTCCCGCAGAAACCGCAACCGGAACTCGGGATCACCCCCCAACCCCGCATCCAGAATCTTCACCGCATCCCGCCGCGGCAACCGAGGATGCTCCGCGAGATACACCTCCCCCATCCCACCCACCCCCACCAGCCGCACAATCCGGTACCCGGCGAAAACATCCCCGGCCACCAACCTCACCGCGAAAACCTCCTTCTGCCAGGAGATTACCGCAGAACGAGCGGGCCGTCTCGGCCGCGGCCCGCGTAGAGCGCGCGAAAACGCGACGCCCCAGAACAACCTGCTTCCGGAACGAACCGGGTTGTCCGGCAAGGGCGCCCCCTCGACCGCGTGAGGCGAGCGAGGAACCCCAGCCCGGGGACGGACCCGCTCATAAATCCCTCACAGAGGCCCCTCGAAGGCCGTGGCGCACAAGACGTCTCCCCTGAAGAATGAATGAGGACACCCGCTCGTGAAGGCTGATTACGCGAAGCCGTCGAACTCTCCCGCTGCGCACCCCTTGACCCAATCGGCGAATTCGGGGCGGGTAGGCTACCTTTGTGTGATTCAGCCGGTGAAACCCGACTTCCTACGGCATGACTCGTTTTTCTTTGTGCTCCATTCTTCCGCCAACTCGGCGATGAACGTACGCGACTCGTCAGGAGTCAGAGCCGACCTCGAGGCTTGTTCGAACGCGCTCCGAAAGTACTTCAATTCTTCGTCGTCGTTTATATCCTCAGCCCCTCGCCATGTTTCATGGTAGACCCGGGGCCTCCCCCAGGGGTGCGTCATTATGCTGAACGGCCCTATACGCCGGGCCTCGTACTGCCCTACCTCATAGGTCGTCACCAGGACTGTGATGGCGGGGAGCCGAGAGAGCTCCACGAGCGCGTCGAGCTGTGCCGCCATTGTTGAGGCGCTTCCGACGACCAGGCGTAGCGCCGACTCGGGTTGAATCACAACCAGTGAGAGATCTCCGGCCTGAATTCGCTTCTGCCGCTTAATTCGTTGCCGCACCATGGTCTCGATATAGGAATCCGATGGTCCTTCGATGCCGAGCCTGCTCACCAGTTCTCGCGTGTAGTCCGGAATCTGCAAGAGTCCGTGCACCGCGCGCGGTTCATGAATGTGGATCTCGATCGCCGACTGCTCCAGGCCGAGAAAGGGCGAGAGCCAGTCCGGCATCTCTTCCCTCAGCCCCTTCGGAGCGCCATGGAGCATCGCATCCAGTTCCGAGAGGGTAACACCCAACGCCTGTGCGTACGCGACTCTTTGGTTCGGATGAGGGGTGCTCTCCCCACGCTCCCACTTGCCCAGCGTGGTGCGGTCCACCCCTACGACTTGGGCTATCTGCTCTTGGTTCCTACCAGAGCTCCTGCGCGCCTGTATGAGTCGCTCTCGTCGCATAAAGGCATCATAGGTATCCCTTGAATGCCACACATTTCGCGGGCAAGCTGGGTCTCGGCAGAACCCTCGGAAGGGCTGGAGCTGAGATGATGATCCAACGGTTATCAGAACGGGAGTGGTTGCATCGCACGGTCTCTCGCGGCGGTGACGAGGCTCTGTGGAGGCTTTCGGGTAGGGATATCCGAGTTTTGTCGGTATGTCAGCGAAGGCAGGACGCAACTTCGGGCTGGATCTGGTTCAGCTCGAACAACTTTCCAGATTTGGCGGAAGCGCGTGAAAGGATACCGCGACTCTGCGGCCTTTGGGACGAAATCCGACACGAGTTCTGGACAACCTTGCAGTCTCGTAACCATCGATAACAAAGTGTACCTGTAGTGCTGTTACCGAGGAACAACGAGAATACCCGATGCCTTCAGCATATCCAACAGCGTGTTTCGGGTCGATACATGTTTCTTAGGGCCGCTCACCGAAGCTTCGACGAAGGAGCTTCTGCAACGAGCGTTTTCGGCTCTAGGGAGTGCGCCGACTGGTCGGGAGTTTGCCGACCCCGACGTCCGCTTCCCAAGACCACCAAGAACCCGAAACAGCCGATTTCACAGAACAATCAACAAGAGAGCGAGGTATTGCATTGCGCAGAGAAGGTTCGTCACTCGCCAAGCGAGCGCTGGGGCGGCAGTTGGGTTCCTTCCGCAAGAGGGCCGAGGTCAGTCAGAACCAGGCGGGGGGTGTGCTGGGGGTGTCGGCGCAGACGATCGGGCGGTTGGAGGAAGGGGTGACGGCGCGGATCGCCAGTGATCTGCATTTGAACACCTTGTGCGATCGGTATCGGGTGGGTGACGCGGATCGGCGGGTGATCCTCGCGCTGGCGCGGGAGGTTCGGTTCATCGCGAAATGCGGCGGTGGGTGGTGGCGGCCGGACCTGGATCGGGACACACACGATTTCGATCCGCGGGTGGTTCTCGATCACGCCGCGATCCGGCTGACGGCGTGGGCGACGCTGCTGCTCCCTCCTATCCTGCGCACATCCGACTACAGTCGCGCTGTCGCCTGGACCCGGTCGCCCCATATGCCCACCGACCAGGTCGAGGAAAGCATCCACGCGGCCGCGAAACAGCAACGCGCTCTCGATGATTCGAACCTCGCCGTCGAGATCATCATCTCGGAGGCGGCCATCCGTGAGGAGTGGGGTGGCCCCGGCGTGATGGCCGAGCAACGACGCCACCTCGCCGAGATCAGCCACCTCCCCAACGTGTCCCTGCGGGTCGTGCCCATCAACGGCCGCAGCCGCATCGGCGCACTCACCGGACCGTTCACCCTGCTGGAGTTCCCGATACTGCCCCACACCCGCCTCAACGAACCGCCCCTGGTCCACATCACCGAATACGTCGGAAACCTCTACCTCGAACGCTCCGGCGAAGTCGATCACTACCGGACCGCCCTCGCCGAGCTCCGACGGACGGCGTTGAGCGAATCCGCCTCCAGGACAATGCTTCTGGAAACGGTATGAGTCGTCCGGCGAGGGGCGGACCGATCCGGCCGCCCCTTGCCGGAGGACACCAAACGGACAGGAGTGCGGCACGCACGTCTCGGGGCGGGCTCAGACGTACTGCATCCACACTGGTATCAGGAAGAGACAAATTGCGGTGCCCACCAGGGCGGCTGCAATACCCGTGCCCCACTGCCGGGCGCGGCCACCGCAGGCGGACAGCACAGCCGCCGCGATCATTTCAACCGCGTACACCACGACGAGAAGGTATAGCAGGTAAAAGTAGAGGAAGAGCGGAATCACGTTCAGCGTCAAGAAGATCGCAGCACTGCAAAACGACAGCGGTCCGTGCCAAGCGCCGCGCCTCTGCTGCATTACCCGACCGCAATCAGGAAACCGATAGCGGCCGTCGAAGCGATCCAGATCCCGGCCGCGGTCGCCGCAGCGAGGGCAACACCACGACCAGCGCCGCGCGTTTTCCACCGCACCAGCAGTGCCAGGAGGGTTCCGGCTATCGAAGCGGCGACAAACGAGCCGACATACGTAGCAACGGTATCCGAGTTCGAGATCAGC
The DNA here is from genome assembly GCF_053588115.1 of Nocardia sp. NPDC003482. Lineage (NCBI taxonomy): Bacteria > Bacillati > Actinomycetota > Actinomycetes > Mycobacteriales > Nocardiaceae > Nocardia > Nocardia sp. NPDC003482. The sequence goes on along the minus strand of NZ_JBSFPI010000025.1, from coordinate 46,424 downwards.
GAAGTGATCGCCATGAATGCCACTTGCAGTACAAAGAATCCCGCGAGACTCCAGGTGGCAAGGCGCCAGAAACGGGTGTCATCCGCCGACGGTGACCGCTCCATTCAGGCCGTCCCGCTGGGCAGCGGCTGGGCCGGTACGTTGGGGGGTGCGATAACCGAACCGAACCGTGTCGACGGTTTCGGGTTTCCCGGTACATCGAACTGCTCATTCCACTCGGAGAACGGCGCGAACGCAAGACCTCCTACACCGATGTCGTGGTGGAACGGCAGATTCATCGCGGGGCCGAGCGAACTCCCGGATTGCGCCGGGTCCAATGCGATTGTCTGCGTACGACCGTCGGGAGTGTCCTGATATACCTCCAACGAGGGGTAATCACTGCGCGTACCGTTCACTTGAACTCCGTTCGGCCCAGGCTGGAACACCAAGTCACCGTTAACTGTAACGTGATGGCCATCCGACAACGGCGGCTTGGTAGCCACCGCCGGTGGCAGCGGATTACCGGACTCGTACTGGATGCGCACCGATCCATCGGGGTTCTGCCACACCGTCCCTTCCGGTGCTCCGACTTTGACTTCTCCCGGACTTCCGTCGTGGTTCTCTCGAACAGAAGGGTTCTGACGCATGACAACGATCCCGTTTTCGTAGTCGATATACGTCGTAACCTTCGTATGTTCAGGATCGAAATTCGGGTCGGCCGTGCGATTGTTGCCCAAATCGCGCGCGCCGAAATTCCCATGAAACGGGTTCAGATCCAGGTCGGAAACATCACGTTGTTCGATGTACTGGGACGCACGGACCACTCCCTGTCCCGGAACAGGTTGGATTCGTACGACGCGAATCTCCGGCCCGACTCCCTGAAATTCCGGGGTGTAGCTCTTCGGGTTGAGAACCTCGGCCGTGCTCCAATCGGAAGCACTGACCGGCGGACGTCCGAAAACCTGTTGGAACGCCGCGGCGGAGGTGCGGAGCCGATCGGGGTCGGCCCGCGAATCTGTGGACTTGAAGCTGGTGTCGGCGACCTGGACCGCCGTCAGCGTGGTCGCCGGCGCCATCCTCGCCAATTCGCTGTTCGCGGCGGCGATCTCGGCGCCCCATCGCGCATCGGCGGACTGCAAGTTGGCCACCAGCCCAGGCAGGCGTGAAAGCTGTACGCCCGCTTCGGAATCGGGATCGTCTACGCCGGTGACACTCCAGTCGTCAGATACCGCAACCGGTCCGACGACATAGGTCTGAAAGATCGCCTTGATTTCCGCCACCGGGTACTGCAAGTCGCGCGCCGCACCCGCACAGGCGGCACTGAGATCGTCGTAGGCGGTCGCGATCGCTCGCATCTGGGTCTGTTCACGGTCGGCCTTGTCACCGGCGGCTCGCGCCGCCGCACCTTGCCAGGCCAGGCCGTCGTGGATCGTGGTGTGCATGGCCCCAGCCGCCTTGACAATCGCGTCGGCGATCTGGGTCGCGCGGTCGGCGACACCCTGCAAACCCGATATATCCAGTGCCAGCACTTGTTTCGGGGTCGGCGCGATGGCTACCTCCCCGAGTGCGGGTCGCCGGAGTTGAGATCCGCGACCGCCGCGATACGCTGAGCGGCTTCCTGATCGCTCCCGTGAAAGTTGTCGGCGCGGACCACCAGCAACGCCGAGAATTCGTTGAAGCGCGCCTTCAGTAGTTCTTTCGCCCGAGTACTCGCGGCGTTGGACTCGGCCAGCTCGGCGCCGACCGTGAGGCCCGCGAGCGATGTCGCCACCGGTTCGGCATCGAGCTTCGGTGCGTTATCGATATCAGTCGGCAGCAGCGCCAACGCCCCACCGGCGGCCCGCAACCCGTCCGGGTTCACTTCGAACGTCATAGTCGCCCCCTCCTGGTCATCGGAGATTACCAGCAGATTCCGACGAACGGCAGCGCGTGCACGGCGGCTCGGACGACATCCGTGGTCAGGTACGCACAGCCGTCCTCGGTTGCTCACCGCAGCGCGGTCGACCGTATGCCCGGCTCACGCGAAGGTCTCGCAGCGACGAGAGCTGTGTAAGTCCCTGGCACACAGCTCGATTCGGTGGATGACCTTTATGGCCACCCATCTGGACGAATCGCTCTACGAGGCGGGCAGGATCGACGGACCGTGCGTAGTGGTCATCGGCGAGAGTGGGCCTACCGCTGCGAGGGCGCCCGCTCCCCCGGGCGCCGTCGACGGGTCAGGGAGCGGGCTTCTGGTAGTAGTAGTTCTCGTCCGACCAGCGGGTGCTGCCGGGCGGGGAGTTGAGGGTGGTGATCAGGTCGGCGCCCGAGATGGCGAGGGTGGGGCCGCCGACGACGAGGGTGCCGATGATCGCGCCGAGGGACGCGCCGGACAGCGCGCCCGGGATGCAGCCCACCGCCGGGACGATGACGCACCCGACCGCGGCCCCGACCCCCAGGCCGATCGCCGATCCGATGAACCCTCCGGTCGTCACGGCGATGCCGAACTCGGTGGCGAATTCGCCCATGGCCCTTTGGTTCTCGACTTGCGAGGCGACCGGGTGGACGAGGCCGGGATCCGGCGCGTCGGCCGGATCGGGCGGATCCGCCGCGGCTACCACCGGAGCCAGCAGAATTGCACCGGCAAAAGTTGCCGACAAAGCGGTCGTTGCGATCGATCTCTGAAACTTCATATTGCGAACCCGTTTGTTGCGTGGAACCGCTCGCGGCTCACCGCGAGCGTATTGAATTCTGATGCGGCCGGATCGGCCTACCGAAGTCGCATATCTGTTGTCGACAGAACGGGTCTCAGCGTATACCGGTAACGCGGGGTTAACCAGAGAATTCGAGAAATCGACCGGAGATCGGCGAACGGGCGGCCGCCCGCGAGGGTGCCGCCCGTTCGCCGGTGGACCTCAGGCGGGGCTGTAGGTCAGGCAGTTGGCCGTGTTGTCGCCCGCGCCCATGCCGACGCGGATCGAGGGGGCACTGCACTCGAGGTTCTGGTTGTAGCTGCAGTCGGCCCGCTGGCAGGCGCCGACCATCGAGGTGACGCGGTCGAGGCCGCCCTTGCTGGAGAGTGGGACGAAGGTGGTGCAGTCGGCCGAGCCGTTCTGGCCCGCCACGTTGATGGCGTAGGCATGGCAGCCGTCATGGTTGTACGAGCAGTCCGCGACCGTACATTCGCTGACGTGCGGCATCTCCATCGTGGTCATGAATTCCTCCTTCCATCGCAGCGTCCTCGGCCGGATTAGCCGAGGGGGTGTTCGAGGCCGATGGTAGAGGGCTTTCGCACTCCTGAACAGCAAGGTCAGGCTTGCCTGGGTCGGTGTGCGAACGCATTCTCGCCTTTTTATCCGCGATTTTCGCGACACGCTTCGGAAATGCCGCCGATTATCGTTTCGGCACGGTATCGCGTTAACTCGGATTCCGGGTCGTTTCCCGATCGAGACTTCTTCTGCAAGCTCCGGCCGAGCGCGTTCGACAGCCGGAACTCCGGATCGACGCTCAGATTCCACGGCAGCGGGAGCGCCACCGAGGCCGGGGGTTCGGCCGCGCCCGCGCTCAGCCGGGCCGCCACATCCGCGAGGAATCCGATCGCGCCCGGCCTGGGGGTCAGGAACACCAGCGGCGGCATCTCGGGATAGTGCGCGGGGAACAGGGCCGTGACGTCGGCGCTGCGCTCGACGAGCGCGACGGCCACATAGGTCACCTCGTCCACCACGACGACGGTGCTCGGCTCCGTCACCCGCGCGCCGAGCACCCGGGCGAGCACGACGCTGTCCCGCCCGATGGCCTCGGCGCCCGCGTGGTCGCCCCTCGATCCGGTCGGCATCGTTATCGGATCCGGCCGTTCACCAGCCGCAGCCACGCGCCGAACCGGTGCATCAGCCAGTACAGCCGCTGATGTCCGTCCCGCAGACCCGTCCCGTCCGCGCGCCCCGGGCAGAACTCGGCGACCAGCTCCGCGATGCTCTCGCTGACCTTCTTCTCCGTCGAGTACACCGCCGCGGCGATGGCGGCGGTCGTCGGCACGATCGTCCCGGCGGCCACCACGTCGAGGATGCGGCGCTGTAAGGGTGTGCAGCGGAACGGGATTCGCCGCTGCTGCCGGGACAGATACGCGTGCGCGAACGCCGCCGCGATCGGATCCACGTCCTGGCCGGGCGTCTCGCCCTCGACCACGGCCAGTGCCCGTTCCGCACCGTCCCCGTACCGGCGGGCGTCGCTCGCGGTCACCACGCGCACGTCGGGCACGTCGAGCGCGAGTCCGGTCTCGTAGGCGAGGGCGTGCTGGGTGGCCGCGGGGATCTCGAGCGTCGGCGCGACCATCGCCACGGCCAGCCGCGGCGGTCGCGGCAGCCGGGCGCGCAGGGCGCGGGCCACCGGCACCGGATCGAACCGCGACCGGCTGTCGAAACTGGACTCGAACACGACCGCCGTCACCTCGCGGACCGGCGATCGGAACGGATCACCGTGCGCCGCAACGATGTTCGCGGAGGTGATCCAGAACGGATCGGACGCGGCGGTGACCGGCATCACCACGTCCAGAAGGTTGTCGATATCGCTGCGCACCGTTCGCCTCTCCCGATCAGCCGTACTGCGTACCGCAGCTTTCCCGTACACGGCGGCCGCGTCGCGAGTAGCGCACTACCTCTGGGCCACCAGACCGGCGGCGCACAGCACGACCCACGCCAATTCCGCGTGCACGATGTCGGAATGCGCGCCCGACGGCGGTTTCCCGTTCTTCACGACGCGGGCCGCGTCCACGTTCACCAGACTGTGCCCGAACCCGTACGGTTCCCCCGCGTCGCGCAACGCGACGGCGGGCGCGTCCGGCTGGTGCCCGTCGTGGCCCATGCCGCCCCACCGGTAGGTCTCGTCCTCGAACGCGGCCGCGTCCTGGTGCGCGAGCAGCGACGCGAGCGGATACAGCACGCCCACAGCGGAATCGAAGCGCGAATGGCAGGCGACGATCGGCCCGCGCACGCGCGCTTGGGCCCCGAACAGATCGCCGCAGCGGCCCTGATCGAACGGCAGCGCCCCGGCGAAGGCGAAGTGCGAGAACGCGCCCTGCAACAGCGTGACGGATTCGACCGCCGCGCCGTCCGGCAGGCCCGTCAGCGCGTAGGACACCACGCGCGCGCCGAAACTGTGTCCTATCAAGCTGATTCGCAGCTCCGGCCGCTCCCGCACCAGCTCGCCCAGGAACGGACCCAGCCCGCGGCTGCCGACCGTCCCGGCGCGCCGCTTCATCTGCCAGTAGGTGAGCTGCCGCGCGACCTCCTGCGCCCCGTGCCACAGCCGGGCGAACCGGTCGCCGAATCCGGCCGCGCCGCCCTGATTCCCGGTGACGACGCCGAGTTCCTCGAGCGCGGCGGCGAACCGCTCGAACGCCTCCGCTTTCGGGTCGGACTGGGCCAGCGATGTCGGGGCGTCGTCCTGCTCGCCGTCCCCGCCGGTTCCGGTGGCGGCAGCGAGCGCGGCGACCAGGTCGCGGGCCCGGCCGATCGCCGTCTCGTCGGCGGGCCGCTCGACGAGCAGATCGAGCAGTTCCTTCACCGCCGGACCCTGCGTCGCGGGGAACGCGTCGCGCACGAGCGCGCGCAGGTCCGGGTCGGGCGGCGGGGGCGGCGGGAATTCGGGGGCGTCGCCCAGCCCCGCGGCCGGGCCGCCGTCGCCCAGGTCGACCGCCGCGCCCGGCTCGAAGTCCGGGATCGGTTCGTCCGTCCACCGCGCCGAGGGCCAGAACACGCCCAGCAGCAACACCTTTCGATCCGGCGCGCCGTGCTGGGCGAGCAGCGGCGCGAGCTCGCCGTAGAAGGCCCGGTAGAGCCGGTCGGCGATGCTGGGGGTGTTGTTCCAGCCGTGGCTGAACACCAGCAGATCCGTCGGCGCGTGCTCGTCGAGCGCGGCGCGCAGCGCGGCGGCGCCGTCCGGGTCGACGTCGCCGTCCGCGTCGAACGCGAGTTCCACCAGCGGCAGTCCCTGGATGTCGATCGTCATCGCGGCCTCCGTGTCTCAGATCGATTGCAGGGCGCGCATGAGGTCGACCAGCCCCGCACCCTCGAAATACCGTTCCCGTCCCAGGGAGGTCGCCGACTTCATGAAGATGTTCTTGACCTCGTCGGGCCGACAGATGTACTCGCGACGCACCGACAGGAACGCGGCAATGACGCCGGACACATGCGGCGCGGCGAAACTGGTTCCGGTGTCGGTCACATAACAGGCCAGGTCCGGGGCGACATCGGTCAACCCCCAGCGCGCCGCGGTCCGCCCGGTCGCGCAGGACGTGATCCGCTCCCCAGGCGCGATCAGATCCGGTTTCAGCCGCCCGTCCCCGGTCGGCCCTTTCGACGAGAAGTACGACACGCCGTAGGTATGCGGCGAATCCCGGTGTGTCGCACCGACTGTGATGGCCCGCTCGGCATTGCCGGGATCGTTGATGGTCATGGTGAGCCCGACATTGGTCTGCCGTTCTTTGGAACTGAACCGCCCGTATCCGGTGTTGCCCGCGGCGACGACCACGACGACACCGGACCGCACGAGGCGGTCAACCTCCTTGCAGAGCGGGCTCTGGCCGCAGGCGAACCATTCGGCGTCGAACTCGTAGCCGAGGCTGAGGTTGACGCCGTGGATCTTCATCAGTTTGTCGTTGTCGCCGTTGGTCTCTCGGACGTACCGCAGGGCGGCCATCACCGCGACCATGTCGGAGGAGCCCTCGCTGTCGAGCACCTTGAGGCTCACCAGATGCGTCAGCGGCGACATGCCCGATACCAGTCCGGGGTCTACCGAGCGCTCCTCGCACAACGGATGGGCGTCGCCGGGTTCGGTGTGCTGGCGGACGACGACCTTCATCTTCTCGCGCGGGTACGCATCGGGCAGATGGCCAGCGATGATCCCGGCGACGTGGGTGCCGTGCCCCAGTTCGTCCTGGAGGGCCGAGTCGACGGTCTCGATACCGGGGGCGAACGACTTGGTGAAGTCGCGATGCAGATATTTGACGTCGTCGGCCTCGAGGGTTTTCTCGGCGACGTAATGCGGGTGATGGCGGTCGATCCCGGAATCGACCACGGCCCAACAGATGTCGCGTCCGGCCGCGTCGAACGACCGGCGCGCGGCGTCGGCCTTGACCGTGCGTGCCGACAGATCGATCAACGGTTCGACGGGGAAGTTCGGCCAGATCCGATGTATGACGTGGGTCGTGCGGGGGTTCCTGCGATTCTCGTGGTCGATCCGGACCAGCTCCCGCACCTGTCGCATGGACAGATCGGCGCACGCGTACTCGTCGAACAACGGCTTCGGCGGCGCGGCCACCCCCGGCCGCTCCCCGAGCCGCCCCACCAGCTCCGCCAGCGCCGCGTTCGCCCCGGCGACTCCCTCGGGGTAGCCCAGGTTCAACTCGATCACCACGGGCAGCGGACTGTCGTCGTCGGTCGGCTGCTTCAGCACCCGCGCCCGAATCTCCGGATCCAGCAACGGCTGCGCGATCACGCTGTACTGCACCAGATTTCGCTCATCCGGATTCCGCGTCACCGGCGGCGTCTCCGACTCGGGCCACCGCTTACGCGCCTCATCCGCCGCCGCCCTCCCCTCCTCGGTGATCCGCCACCGGTTCCGCGTGGCCCGCACCCACCCCTCGTCCCCCAGATACCGCCGCGCCCCATAAATCCGCGCCTGCCACCGCGGCAACTTCGTCCGCTCATCGATCCGCAGATCCTCCGCGGTCGGCGTGAACCCACCGAGCCGCCCGACGGCATCGATCACCTCGGCCGGACTCCCGGCACCCATCTCGCGTAAGACGATCAGAATCCGATCGCCGAGTTCCGGAATCGGCGTGAGCGGCATGTCCCTCTCCTTGCCCTCGCCCCTACGCGTTCGGGGGGAACGCTAGGGAGCGGGGGTGGGGTGGGGCACGGGTAGTGGGCTACTCGATTCCCCGCCCTACGCCGAGCGTCCTCCAGGAATTCGTCCGCGCAGACTCGGGCGCCCAACCTCCCGATCCAGCGCCCATCGGGACAGACAGCCCCCTCGATGGATCAGGTAAGCGCGGACACCCTCAGAAATTCCACGCTTTCGGCGTTCGGCGGGTGCGGCTGATGGCATTCTCTATAGTGCGACCGTAGCAAGGGGGAAGATCATGAACAGCGCTCCACCGAATTGGTATCCCGATCCACAGAATCCGGGCTTCTCGAGATACTGGAACGGCACGCACTGGGTCGGGGAACCGACACCCTCTCCCACAACCGACGTACCCGCACCGACGGTACCGGGCTCTCCTTCGGCACCGAAGGTACCGATGTTCGGCACTCGCGCATACGCGAAGCGGCAATCTCGAGAACTGGCCGACGCCTTGGCCGAGGTCCACCGACTTCGCACCCAGCTGGCCAGCGTCGGCGGACTCGATATCGCAGAACTCCAACTCCGTCGAGAGCAACTCACCGCGCAAGTTGCCACCGAACAGGCACGCCTGGACAGCCTGCGCACTCAGATAATCAACACCCAAGACGAGCAGGTGCTCCAGGAAATAGGGATCTATCAGTACCGCCATCCACTCTCCGACGTGGTGGCCTACCGCGCGGAACTGGACCGACTGCAACGTGAGATCAAGTACGCCGCAGCGCGGGACGGCGGCGCGATCGAGGCGTCCCAGGTCTGGGAAGTCAATGGTTCTGCGGCTGCGGGCCGCAAAATGATCCGTGAATATTCGAAACTGATGCTGCGCGCGTACAACGCCGAGGCCGACAATCTCGTCCGGAGTCTCAAACCATACAAGCTGAACAGCGCACTCGAACGCCTCGAACGCCTGGCTGTCACCATCGAACGACTCGGCGCGACCATGAAACTGCGCGTCACCCCCTGGTACCACCAACTCCGCCGCCAAGAGCTGGAGTTGACGGCCGATTATCTGGAGAAGCTGGCCCGTCAGAAGGAGGCCGAACGCGATGAACGCGAGCGCCTCCGCGAGGAACGCAAAGCGCAACAGGAGATCGAACGCGAACAACGGCGACTCGAGAAGCAGCATCAGCAATATCTGGCCGACCTCACCGCATTCGAAGCCGCCGGTGACACCGACTCCACGAAGGCACGCGACCTCCAGAGCAAGCTCGCGAGTTTGGAACAGGACATCACAGCCCTCGCAAACCGAGCGGGCAATCTACGCGCGGGCCATGTGTACGTCGTGTCCAATATCGGCGCTTTCGGCGAGGGAGTAGTCCAGATCGGCATGACTCGCCGAGTCGACCCGTACGACCGCATCAGCGACTTGAGCAACTCCTCGGTCCCGTTCAAGTACGACGTGCACACCATGTTCTTCGACGTCGATGCCGCGGGTATAGAAGAAGAACTCCATCGCCGCCTGGCACACAAACGCGTGAACCAAGTCAATCTTCGCCGCGAATTCTTCCGCGCCACTCCGGCGGAGGTACGCGAACATCTGGAGGATCTCACCAAAGGACTTTTGGAATTCAACGAGCTCGCCGAGGCCGAAGACTACCGGCGAAGTCTTGCTGCGATACAGCATTCGAGTGTTCAATAACACGGCAATTCATTTCGACACGGCCGATCTCCCAAATTTCGATAGCTTCGAGAAAACAGGACGCACGATATGCCGAATGGACAGGGCGCGTTGACGATCCACACGGACGGTAGTGCCGACGACCTTTTCGGCCTCCTCGAGTGGTTCACCGAGGACGACGAACTGCGCGGCCGGGTGAGCATGCCGACTACGCCGATTCGACCCGGTCGAATGGGCGACTTGGCCGAGGTGCTCGTTGTGGCGCTCGGCGCGCAAGGTGTAGCGACCGCACTGGTTCAATCGCTGACCGCATGGCTCGCCCACAGGCGCTCCGACATCGCGGTCACCCTCACCCTCGATCACACCCAGATCACCGTCGACGCGAAGCGCGTCAAGACTCCCGAAATCGCTCGCGCGCTTCAGGCAATGCTCGCCCATGCGGACAAGATTCAGTGATCTCCGCACAGAACCGTTCGGGCTGGCGCGCCGCCCTGATCGGGGTGAGCCGATACAGCCATCCCTCGATCACGGATATTCCCGCCGCCGCCAACAACATTCGCGACCTCGGTCGGCTCCTCACCGCGCCCACCAACGCTTCGCTCGCTCCTGAGCACTGCATCGCACTGGTCGATCCCGACCGGCCTCCGCAGGTCGGTGAGCTCCTCGCACGGGCCGTCGACCAAGCCGACGAGGTCCTGCTGGTGTACTACACCGGACACGGCCTGTTGGATCGGCGCGGACGCCTGCATCTTGCCTTGGCCGGCAGCGACCCCGACCATCCCGAATGGAGTTCGATTCCGTTCTCCACCCTGCGCGACGAACTCGCAACCGCCCGCGCCCGCGCCCGCATTCTGATCCTGGACTGCTGTTTCTCGGGGCGAGCCTTCGAAGCGATGAGCGCCCCGGTCACCGTCGTCGACGGCCAGATCGACATCAACGGCACGTACACGATCGCGTCCTCGCCCCGCAACGAAACCTCCCTCGCGCCCGAGGGGCACCGGAACACCGCGTTCACCGCCGCCTTGCTCGCCGCCGCCGCGGACCCCGGCCGAACGCTCGACCAACTCTTCGGGACCATCGATCGGATCCTGCACGGCAATGGTCACCCCCGCCCAGTGCGACGAAGCGTCAACGTCGCCGGGAGCCTGCGCCTCTTCACCCCGCCTGGCGACACTGTGCGATCGGATGATGTTGTGATCACTCCGGCGATCGATCCGCTCGCCGTTCCAGACAGCACCACCGACCGCATTTTCGCCGACGGCCAACTGGCGGCCGATCGAGGCGACCTCGTCGAAGCCGAAAACGCTTGGCGCAGAGCCGCCGCCCAAGCGCACACGGGTGCGATGAACAACCTCGCCAATCTGTTGTGCACGCAGGGAAAGCTTCGTGAGGCATACCCGTGGTACCTCGAAGCGGCCCGCCGCGGCGATACACACGCGATGGGTAACCTCGCGGACTTACTGCACCGAGTCCACCAGGACACCGATGCCGAGCATTGGGGGCGGTGCGCCGCCGAGGCCGGCGACATCGACGCCATGTACAACCTCGCCCTCATGCTCGACAAATCCCACCGATCCGACGATGCCCTCGTCTGGTATCGGCGCGCCGCCGAAGCCGGTCATACCAATGCCATGCACAACCTCGCCGTCCGACTGCGCTACCGCCAACAAACCACCGAAGCTTCTACCTGGTGGCATCGAGCCGGTCACAAGCGTCCCCAGCGGGCCAGTGAGAAACTGCGCGGGCCCGCCGCATCCAGACAGTCTCGCTGAACCGCTGTGTCAGCTCGAGGAGGTTGCGGGGTCGGTCGCCTCTGGGACGAAAGGCCGATGTCCGCCAGCGGAATCCACGCTCTCGGCAGCGTGCGCGGCGACGTCCACGTCTGTGTGGCTCGTCTCGCCGAGCGATATTCGCACCCCCGGGGCAGCGGCGTCCGCGCGTGCCTCTCGCCTTCCTCGAAGCTCCGGCGGACGACAGAGAAGACCGAAAGACTGCTGGCCTACCACACCGAATGGACCTACCATCGGAATCCGATTCGGCGAAACCCAGTGCAGCAGGCAATGTTTCGGCGAGAACCGCCCGACACGACCGAAGACCGGATTCGACGTGAGCCATGACGAGGACGACATCACCGATGAGGAAATCGCCGCGCTGATGGCGTTCACCGAACTGGATGACATCCCGCGCGTTCCCCCACGCCCGCTCCGAGACTTTCGACGCGCGAGCCTGGGCGAGCTCGATGCCCTCGCCCGTAACCGGGAGCCGAATTGGGTTGCCGCCGTTTGCGAATTGGCGAGCCGCGCGCATGACGACGCGGCTGCACGGCTGGTGGCGGAGTTGGCGAAATTGCCGCTGCTCCGAGCGGAACGGCTGTTCCATTGGGCGTCACTGACGTGGATGGTCATCGGCGAATTGCTGGCCGCGGACACGCCGGTGGCGCGGGCTTGTGCGCGTGCGGTTTTCGATACGCTCGATGAGCGCGACCGAGTGGATGTTCTTTTCTGGCTCAGGACGAGTATCGACGAGGCTCAGATCGACGGACTGCGGACATGATCCCGGGGAAGGGTGGCCTCAGATACCGTAGTGGGCGCAGAGGGTTTCGAACCCCCGACCGCTGGTGTGTAAAACCAGTGCTCTACCACTGAGCTATACGCCCGCAACCCGCCCGCACCACAGCAGACGAGAGAACCCGCGCCCAACAACGCGGGGGAACTACGAATCTAACGCAGTCAACGCTTTCTCCCAAGCCGCCTGGTCACGGGGCTCGCCGGGGCCGTTCATCTCGGCGAAGCGGATGATGCCGTCCTTGTCGACGACGAAGGTGCCGCGGTTGGGGAAGCCCGTCTTGTCGTTGAAGACGCCGTAGGTCTGGGCGACCGCGCCGTGCGGCCAGAAGTCGGAGAGCAGGGGGAAGGTGTAGCCCTGTTCGGCCGCCCAGATCTTGTGGGTGGGCGGGGGGCCGACGGAGATGGCGAGGATCTCGGCGTTGTCGTTCTGGAACTTGGGCAGTTCGTCGCGGACCTTGCACAGCTCGCCTTGGCAGATGCCGGTGAACGCCAAGGGGTAGAACACGAGCAGGACGTTCTTGTGGCCGCGGTAGGCGGACAGGGTGACGTCCTGGTTGTTCTGGTCCTTCAGCGTGAAATCGGGCGCGGGCGAGCCCACTTCGAGCGGCATGCGCGCATTCTCCCTCCGGTCGGCGTGGCGACGTCCGCCGGCGGCATCGCGCGCGACGCCCCCGGCGGAGACAATGATCGAGGAGCGCGGGTCAGCGCTGCTTCGAGGGTGTCTTGGGCTGGGTCAGCTTGGTACCGGTCCAGGTGCCGAGGCTGACGGGGGTCGTCGACGTGAGGCCGGCGGGGGTCGCCGATTCGGCGATCTCGCTCGGATCCACATGGCCGGGCTGACCGGTCTTGGGCGTGAGCACCCAGACGACGCCGTCCTCGGCGAGCGGGCCGATGGCGTCCATCAACTCGTCGACGAGATCACCGTCCCCGTCCCGCCACCACAGCAGGACGACGTCGACCACCTCGTCGGTGTCCTCGTCCAGCAGTTCCGAACCGATCAGTTCCTCGACACTCGCCCGCAGGTCGTCGTCGGTGTCCTCGTCCCAGCCCAGCTCCTGGACGGCCATATCGTGTTCGAGGCCAAGTTTCTGGGCGTAGTTCTGCGCGTCCGCCGCGGCGACCACGGTGGTGTCCTCCTCAACTCCCGACAGTCAGGTCATTGCAAGCGAACATGGTTATCCGCCGCAACGCAAGCCGATCCGGCCAATTGGCCCTCGAAATGTCGCGCCGACCCGGGCGGAAGTCAGCGCGCCGGACAGGCGTTGCGCACCGCGTTCAGGGCGTCGTTGACGCGTTTGCTGGCGTCGTTGAGCGGCCCCACCGGCGCGGTGTAGGTCATCTTCCGGGTCTCCGCGGCCAGCGCGCGGGCCGCGGCGACGTAGTCGGTGAACTTCTGCGCCAGATCCGACGGCAGCGCGTCGCCCGCGCCGCTGACCCGGCCCTCGACCGTCTTGGCCGCGTTCTCCAGCGTCTCCGCCGACGCGTCGCGCTTGGCGTCCTGATCGGGCGCGTTGTTGTCGTGCGCGTCGACGAACTCGTTGTACTTGGTGACCGCGACGCCGGTGGTGTCGCGGAAGGGAGTGCAGTTGTCGCTCACGGCTTTCGCCTCCGCGGCCGCCTTGCGTGAGGACGTGGCCGCCGCCGAGGAGGAGGCCATCTCGGTGCGATACGCGGCGGCGTCGGCCTGGTCCACGGTGGGAGTACCGTGGACGGCATTGGAACAGCCCGCGACCGTCAGTCCGATGCCGACCGCGACGGTCGCGCACACCAACCCGAACCCGCGTGGGTTCAGCAGCTTCATCATCTCCCCGCTTCTCGATGCCTCGACGATGTCCGATGGTGGCGCCCGCGGGAACGATCCGGATCGGGCTACCGCGCCGCCTAGCGAACGGTACTGGATTTCCGGCTGACATGATGACCGGGGACGCATCATCGACAAGGATGTGAGATGCGACCCAGCCAGTATTCGACGGACCGCCTCCGCCCACCAGCGTGGCTGTCCGGGGTTAGAGCCATCAGCTTGTCCACCCCATGTACGAGGAGCATTGATTTTGACAGACCTCATGCACCCGATGTCGTCGAGTTCCGCGCCCAACGGCGCTGCGGCCGAAGCACAGTCGGTTCCCAAGCCGACCGGCGCGCGCGTGCGGGTGATCCGTGAGGGTGTGGCGTCCTACCTACCGGACATCGATCCGGAGGAGACCGGCGAGTGGCTGGAATCCTTCGACGAGATGCTCGATCGCGAGGGCCCCGGCCGCGCGCGCTACCTGATGCTGCGCCTGCTCGAGCGCGCCGGGGAACGCCATGTCGCCATCCCCGCGCTGACCTCCACCGATTACGTCAACACCATTCCCACCGAGAACGAGCCGTGGTTCCCCGGCGACGAGGAGGTCGAGCGCCGCTACCGCGCCTGGATCCGCTGGAACGCCGCGGTCATGGTGCATCGCGCGCAGCGGCCGGGAATCGGTGTGGGCGGCCACATCTCGACCTACGCGTCGTCGGCGGCGCTGTACGAGGTGGGGTTCAACCACTTCTTCCGCGGTAAGGACCACTCCGGCGGCGGCGACCAGATCTTCATCCAGGGCCACGCCTCCCCGGGCGTGTACGCGCGCGCCTACCTCGAGGGCCGGCTCAGCGAGGATCAGCTCGACGGTTTCCGCCAGGAGTACAGCCACGGCGGCCCGGGCCACGGCCTGTCGTCGTACCCGCATCCGCGCCTGATGCCCGACTTCTGGGAATTCCCCACGGTCTCCATGGGATTGGGCCCGATGAACGCGATCTACCAGGCCCGGTTCAACCACTACCTGCACGACCGCGGCATCACCGACACCTCCGATCAGCACGTGTGGGCGTTCCTCGGCGACGGCGAGATGGACGAGCCGGAGTCGCGCGGGCTCGCGCACGTCGCGGCGATGGAGGGCCTGGACAACCTGACCTTCGTCATCAACTGCAACCTGCAACGCCTCGACGGTCCGGTGCGCGGCAACGGCAAGATCATCCAGGAGCTGGAGTCGTTCTTCCGCGGCGCGGGTTGGAATGTCATCAAGGTGATCTGGGGCCGGGAGTGGGACGCGCTGCTGTCCGGCGACCGCGACGGCGCGCTGGTGAACCTGATGAACTCCACCCCCGACGGCGACTACCAGACCTACAAGGCCAACGACGGCGCCTACGTCCGCGAGCACTTCTTCGGCCGCGACCCGCGGACCAAGGAACTGGTGAAAAACCTCTCCGATCAACAGATCTGGAACCTCAAGCGCGGCGGCCACGACTACCGCAAGATCTACGCGGCCTACGCGGCGGCGCTCGCGCACAAGGGTCAGCCGACGGTCATCCTCGCCAAGACCATCAAGGGTTACGGCCTGGGCAAGCACTTCGAGGCCCGCAACGCCACGCATCAGATGAAGAAGATGACGCTGGACGACCTCAAGGCGTTCCGCGACGTGCAGCGCATTCCGATCACCGATGCGCAATTGGAGGCGGATCCCAAGCTGCCGCCGTACTATCACCCCGGCAAGGACGACCCGGCCATCCAGTACCTGATGGACCGCCGCCGCACCCTGGGCGGGTTCCTGCCCGAACGCCGGTCTGTCGCAAAGCCTCTGCAACTGCCCGGCGACGAGCCCTACCGCTCGATCCGCAGGGGGTCGGGCAAGCAGAACGTGGCCACCACGATGGCCTTCGTGCGGTTGATGAAGGAGTTGCTGCGCGACAAGGAGATCGGCAAGCGGATCGTGCCGATCATCCCGGACGAGGCCCGTACCTTCGGCATGGACTCGTGGTTCCCTTCGTTGAAGATCTACAACCGCAACGGCCAGTTGTACACGTCGGTCGACGCGGAATTGATGCTTGCCTACAAAGAGAGCACGGTCGGGCAGATCCTGCACGAGGGCATCAACGAGGCCGGATCGACCGCCTCGTTCACCGCGGCGGGCACCTCCTACGCCACCCACGGCGAGCCGATGATCCCGCTCTACATCTTCTACTCGATGTTCGGATTCCAGCGCACCGGCGACGGACTGTGGGCCGCGGCCGATCAGCTGGCGCGCGGTTTCGTGCTCGGAGCAACCGCCGGGCGAACCACACTGACCGGAGAAGGGTTGCAGCACAACGACGGTCATTCGCTGCTGCTGGCCTCCACGAATCCCGCTGTGGTGGCCTATGATCCGGCCTTCGCGTTCGAGATCGCCCACATCGTGCGCGACGGGCTGCGCCGGATGTACGGCGGCGGCAAGCCCGCGCCGGAGTCGACGGTGCTGCCGGGGACGAATCCGCACATGCCGAACGACAACTTCGGCGGGGAGAACGTCTTCTACTACATCACCCTGTACAACGAGCCCTACGCGCAACCGGCCGAGCCCGACGACGTCGACATCGCGGGTCTGCTCAAGGGGCTGTATCTCTACAAGCGCGGCGGCGAGGGCGACGTGCGCGCGCAGATCCTGGTCGCCGGGGTGACCGTGCCCGACGGCCTGCGGGCGCAGGAGCTGCTGGCCGCCGACTGGGGTGTGCGGGCCGATGTCTGGTCGGTGACCTCGTGGAGCGAACTGCGAAAAGAGGCCCTGGCCAAGGAGATCGACGCCCTGCACAATCCCGGCGCCGAGCCCGCCACTCCCTATGTGACGCAAGCGCTTTCGACCGCCCAGGGCCCGTTCGTGGCCGCCTCGGACTGGATGCGCGCCGTACCCGACCAGATCCGCAAGTGGATCCCCGGCGAGTACATCACCCTCGGCACCGACGGTTTCGGCTTCTCCGACACCCGCCCCGCCGCCCGCCGCGTCTTCAACGTCGACGCCGAATCCATCGTCGTCGCCGCCTTGGCGGGCCTCGCCCGAGCCGGAAAGATCGACCGCGCCAAGGTCACCGAGGCCGCCGACCGCTACCGCATCCACGACGTGAACGCGGCCCCGCAGTCCACCAGCACCGAGGAACAACTGGCGTGACCCCCCTGGGCGCCCGACCCTCGGCCGGGCCCGGCGTGACAAGTGCACCCGGGCCCGGCGCGCCCACCCCCCTCGGGCCCAGGGCGCCCATCCCCCCTGGCCTCAGCACGCCGACCTTCTCTGGCCCCGGCGCGCCAACTTCCCCCGTGCCCGGCGCATCGATCTCTCCTGGCCCCGGCGCATCGACCTCTCCTGGCCCCGGCGCATCGACCTCCTCTGGCCCCGGCACGCTTTTCGCCGGGGCGGCGCGCCCATATCAAGGGGGTCTGCTGCGGCGCGGGGGCCGCAAGGGAATATTGCATGGTGGAACGTAAACCGCCGCGGCCTCGGCGGATCTCCGAGGGCTCCTCCGAACACGAGGTCTATCTGCCGACCGGGGCGCTGTCGCCCAATCGGCAGACCCGGGATCCGTTGCCGGACACGCTGCTCAAGCGGGTGCGGCAGTTGTCGGGCCGGTTGTCGACCGAGGCGATCGCCTCGATGGAGGACCGGCTGCCGTTCTTCGGCGATCTCGACGCCGCGCAGCGCGCGGGCGTGCAGATGCTGGTGCAGACCGCGGTGGTGAACTTCCTGGAGTGGCTCCAGGACCCGGAGAGCGATATCCGCTTCTCGCTGGACGCCTTTCAGGTGATCCCGCAGGATCTGGCCCGGCGGCTCACCCTGCGCCAGACCGTCGACATGGTCCGGGTGGCCATGGAGTTCTTCGAACAGTGGCTGCCCGCCCTGGCCCGCAACGACCGCCAGCTCGTCGCGCTCACCGAGGCGGTGCTGCGCTACGGCCGCGAACTCGGTTTCGCCGCCGCCTCGGTCTACGCCAGCGCCGCCGAATCCCGCGGCGCCTGGGACACCCGGCTCGAGGCCCTGGTCGTCGACGCCGTGGTGCGCGGCGACACCGGACCCGAAATGCTCTCGCGCGCGGCCACTTTGAACTGGGACGCCACCGCGCCCGCGACGGTCCTCGTCGGCACCCCGGTCAATGACCAAGTGGCCGCGGTCGGTTCGGTGCACACCATCGCCGCCCGGCACGGCAACGCCGCGCTGGCCGTGGTGCAGGGTTCGCGGCTGGTGATGGTGGTCAGCGGGCATCTCGGCGACACCGGTTATCCCTCACCGTTTCTCGCCGAACTGCTGAACGAGGTCTTCTCCGACGGTCCCGTCGTGATCGGCCCGACCACCCGCACCCTGGCCGCCGCGCACGTCAGCGCGGTCGAGGCCATGGCCGGAATGGAGGCCGTGGTGGGCTGGCGGGGCGCGCCACGCCCGGTGCACGCCTCGGAACTGCTGCCCGAACGGGTGATGCTCGGCGACCGTGCTGCGGTCGACGCTCTCAACGAGTATCTTGTGCTACCGTTGGCCGCCGCCGGGTCGGCTCTGTCGGACACTCTCGACGCCTACCTGGACTGTGGCGGAGCCGTCGAGACCTGTGCGCGGCAGCTGTACGTTCATCCAAATACGGTGCGCTACCGGTTGAAGCGAATCGCCGACATCACCGGCCGGGATCCGATGAATCCGCGGGACGCGTACGTGCTCCGGATCGCCGCCACAGTAGGTCGATTGACACGAACTCGTAACGAATCGCCTACATCCGCCCCAGAAGACGCCGGTGACACCTTCTTCGAGGATCGACTGTAACGCGGGACCCGAATCGGTCGATCGGGACATCCCACGTGCCGTTTTGTGGGGTCCACACAAAAGCGGTCGACAAGCTTCATCCGCGTCGACATCTGTGGAATCGGCCCCCGGGGTGTTTTCTTGTAGACGTGATCGCGTTGTTCGCCCCTGGACAGGGCTCCCAGACCCCAGGCATGCTCGCGCCTTGGCTCGATCTCCCCGGCGCGCGCGACCGTCTCGACAAGTGGTCCCAGGCGTGTGGCCTGGATCTGCTTCGACTCGGGACCACTGCCACCGCAGAGGAGATCACCGACACGGCGGTCACCCAACCGCTCGTCGTCGCCGCGGCGCTGTTGGCGTTCGCGGAAATCCCGGCGCGGGCCGTTCCGGCCGATACCATCGTCGCCGGACATTCGGTGGGTGAGCTCGCCGCCGCGGCGGTCGCCGGAGTCATCTCCGCCGACGACGCCGTCCGGCTGGCCGGTATCCGCGGTGCGGAGATGGCCAAGGCGTGCGCGCTGGAACCCACCGGCATGTCCGCCGTGCTCGGGGGCGACGAGGCCGCCGTGCTCACCCGGCTCGCCGAACTCGAGCTGATTCCGGCCAACCGCAACGCGGCCGGGCAGATCGTGGCGGCGGGGCGGCTGGACGCGCTGGCCGAACTGGCCGACAACCCGCCGGAGAAGGCGCGCGTCCGCGCGCTGCCCGTGGCGGGCGCGTTCCACACCGCGTTCATGGCACCCGCCCAGGACGCGGTGACCGAGGCCATCTCCCGGATCACCCCGGGCGAGCCGACCCGGACCCTGCTGTCGAACTTCGACGGCAAGCCGGTCTCCTCGGGCCGCGACGCCATCGACAAGCTCGCCGCCCAGGTCACCCGCCCGGTGCGGTGGGACCTGTGCACCCGAACCGTCCGTGAGGCGCGGGTGTCCGCGGTGGCCGAACTGCCCCCGGCCGGAACGCTGGTCGGGATCGCCAAGCGGGAGCTGAAGGGCACCCCGAATCTGGCGGTGAAGGCCCCGGCCGACCTCGTCGCGTTGGCGGAGTTGTCGACTGTCTCGGCAACCGGATAGCTTTCGTCGCGGCCCGCAACGATGCGGCCACGACAGAGCCGGACGGAAACAAATGACCGGCTCGCTCCGAAAAGAAGAAAAGACCCCCGAGAGCAACAAGAAGGGAGCCACGAAGTGGCCGCTCTGACCCAGGAACAGATCGTCGAGGAACTCGCGAAGATCATCGAGGAGGTGACGGGCATCGAGCCGTCCGAGGTGACTCTGGAGAAGTCCTTCGTCGATGACCTGGACATCGATTCGCTGTCGATGGTCGAGATCGCGGTGCAGACCGAGGACAAGTACGGAGTGAAGATTCCGGACGAGGACCTCGCGAGCCTGAAGACCGTCGGTGACGCGGTCGCCTACATCCAGAAGCTCGAGGCCGAGAACTCCGAGGCGGCCGCGGAGCTGAAGGCCAAGTTCGGCGCAGGCGAGTAAGGGCCGAACCGTGACCACTCCTTCCACCAAGAACGGGAACTTCCCCAACGTCGTCGTAACTAGCCTGGCGGCGACCACGTCGATCGCGGGCGATGTCGATGCGACGTGGAAGGGACTCCTCAACGGCGAGAGCGGTATCGACACGCTCGAGGATTCCTTCATCGAGGAATACGAACTGCCGGTTCGCATCGGCGGTCACCTCAAGGTCAACCCGGACACGTTGCTGAGCCGGGTCGAGATCCGTCGCATGGCCTATGTCGAGCGCCTGGCGACCGTGCTGGGTCGCGAGGTGTGGAAGAACGCCGGCAGCCCGGAGGTCGATCCGGAACGTCTCGGCGTCGCGATCGGCACCGGCCTCGGCGGCGGTGACGCGCTCGTCGATTCGGTCGACAAGCTGAAGACCGGCGGCTACCGCAAGATCTCGCCGCTGGCCGTTCAGATGGTCATGCCGAACGGCCCGTCCGCCGTTGTGGGCCTGGAGTTGCAGGCCCGGGCGGGAGTGGTCACTCCGGTGTCGGCGTGTTCGTCCGGCTCCGAGGCCATCGCCAACGCCTGGCGAATGATCGTGATGGGTGACGCCGACATGGTCGTCACCGGCGGTGTCGAGGGATACATCGACTCGGTGCCGATCGCGGCGTTCTCCATGATGCGGGCGATGAGCACCCGCAACGACGACCCGAAGGGCGCCTCGCGTCCCTTCGACAAGGACCGCGACGGCTTCGTCTTCGGCGAGGCCGGTGCGCTGCTGGTCGTGGAGACCGAGGAGCACGCCAAGGCGCGCGGCGCGACCATTCACGCGCGGCTGCTGGGTGCGGGCATCACCTCCGACGGTTTCCACCTCGTCGCCCCCGATCCCGAGGGCAGCGGCGCGGCGCGGGCCATGCAGCGCGCGATGCAGACCGCCGGTCTGTCGCCGAGCGATGTCAGCCACATCAACGCGCACGCGACCGCGACGCCGATCGGTGACACGGCCGAGGCCAACGCCATCCACAAGGCGGGCGTGCAGCACGCCTCGGTCTACGCGCCGAAGTCCGCCCTGGGCCACTCGATCGGCGCGGTCGGCGCCCTCGAGTCGGTGCTCACCGTGCTCAGCATCCGGGACGGCATCGTGCCGCCCACGCTGAACCTGGAGAACCAGGATCCGGAGATCGATCTCGACGTCGTGCGCGGCGAGGCCCGCCGCCAGGACATCGACTACGCGATCAACAACTCGTTCGGTTTCGGTGGGCACAATGTCGCGCTCGCCTTCGGCCGCTACTGATCCCCGGTAGCGATCGGACAACTGAAGCGGTCCCGGCGGGCGAACAACCCGCCGGGACAACGACATTCGCTGCCGAGGAGACTCGCTATGACCATCATGGCCCCGGCTCACGCCGACGCCGTCGCCGATCCCCGCGATCCGCTGGGACGGTTGCAGCGTTTCTTCGATCCCGGCACGGTGTTGCCGCTGCACCCCCGCGACAAGTCCGGCGTGCTCGCCGCCATCGGCGAGGTCGACGGCGTGCGCACGGTCGCCTACTGCTCCGATGCCACCGTCATGGGCGGCGCGATGGGCGTGGACGGCTGCAAGCACATCGTCGACGCCATCGACACCGCGATCGATTCCGGGGTTCCGGTGGTCGGCATCTGGCATTCCGGCGGGGCCCGCCTCGCCGAGGGCGTGGAGTCGCTGCACGCGGTCGGCCTGGTCTTCGAGGCCATGGTCCGCGCGTCCGGGCTGGTCCCGCAGATCTCGGTGGTGGTCGGATTCGCCGCGGGCGGCGCGGCCTACGGTCCGGCGCTCACCGACATCGTCATCATGGCCCCCGAGGGCCGCATCTTCGTCACCGGACCGGACGTGGTCCGCTCGGTCACCGGCGAGAACGTCGACATGGCCACCCTCGGCGGTCCGGTCACGCACGGCAAGAAGTCCGGCGTCAGCCACATCACCGCCCACGACGAGGCCGACGCGATGCATCGCGCGCGGCGGCTGGTGTCGATGTTCGCCGAACAGGGCGAATTCGATCCGGTGGCCGCCGAACACGGCGACATCGACCTGCGCGCGCTGCTGCCGGAGTCGGCGCGGCGCGCCTACAATGTCAAGCCCATCGTGCACGCGCTGCTGGACAGCGTCCCCTCCCCCGACGGCACCGACGAATCCTCCTTCGAGGAGTTGCAGGGCGGGTACGCCCGCTCGATGGTGACCGGCATCGGCCGCCTCGCCGGGCGCACGGTCGGCGTGCTCGCCAACAACCCGTTGCATCTGGGCGGCTGCCTGGACTCCGAAAGTGCCGAGAAGGCAGCGCGTTTCGTGCGGTTGTGCAATTCCTTCGGCATCCCGCTGGTCGTCATCACCGACGTGCCCGGCTACCTGCCCGGCGTCGGCATGGAATGGGAGGGCGTGGT
The DNA here is from genome assembly GCF_053588115.1 of Nocardia sp. NPDC003482. NCBI lineage: Bacteria > Bacillati > Actinomycetota > Actinomycetes > Mycobacteriales > Nocardiaceae > Nocardia > Nocardia sp. NPDC003482. Next base: position 23,956 of record NZ_JBSFPI010000025.1, on the reverse strand, counting down.
CCGCCGCGGCGCGAAGCTGCTGCACGCCTTCGCCGAGGCCCGCGTCCCGCGCGTCACCCTGGTGACCCGCAAGATCTACGGCGGCGCCTACATCGCCATGAACGCCCGCTCCCTCGGCGCGACCGCTGTCTTCGCCTGGCCCGGCTCCGAGGTCGCCGTCATGGGCGCCAAGGCCGCCGTCCAGATCCTGCACAAGAAGGCCCTCGCCGCCGCCCCCGAGGAGGACCGCGAGGCCCTGCTCGACCGCCTCACCACCGAACACGAGCAGATCGCGGGCGGGGTGAGCCGCGCCCTGTCGATCGGCGTGGTCGACGAGGTCATCGACCCGGCCAAGACCCGCTCGATCATCGCCGCCGCCCTGGCCTCGGCCCCGGCGAAAGCCGCGCACACCAAGAACATCCCGCTCTGAGGCCCTGCGCCCCGACCCACCCTGGGGCCGAGAAACGAAATCTCTTGCCTCACAAGGGAATTGGAGTAGGTGCGGTCAGCCGACGTCCCGGCGCAACCAGGTGACCTCGGCCCCCTCGCCGCCGCAACGGTAGGGCTCGAGGTCGGCGTCCCACGCGGTGCCCAGCGCGTAATCGATGTCGGCGGAGATCTCCGCGGCCGTCGCGCGGCCCCGTTCGCGGGCCGCGCGCACGATCGCGCGCAGGCGCATCTCGCCCACCATCACGTCGCCGTTGGCGCTCGTTGCGCCGCACCACAATCCGAGGCCGGGGACGAAGCTGTAGCGTTCGCCGTCGACGCCGTCGCTGGGGTCCTCGGTCACCTCGAAGCGCAGGACCGGCCAGGCGCGCAGGGCGGTGGCGAGGCGGCCGCCGGTGCCCACGGGACCGAACCAGTCGGTGATCGCGCGCAATTGGCCCGGCGCGACGGGCTGGGAGGTCCAGCGCAGCTTGGCGGGGGCCTTCAGGGTCGAGGAGAGCGTCCATTCGATGTGCGGGCACAGCGCCGCGGGCGACGAGTGGATGTACACGACACCACCCGTCCCGTCCGCGAACTGATTCGATCCGCGCACCAGTACACCTCCAGCCTCGACGTCGGACGTCTTCCCCAACGGCCCGTCGAGCTGGCGTGGCCCGAGTTTACTGGAGTGCCCCGAGTTACGGGTGTTACTTTTCCCCCGTGTCGTGTGACGTCGAGATTTCGGCGATGATCCCCTCGCTGAGCGGCGGCCAGAGCGCCCGCGCCCAGTCCCCGAAATTCTCGTCGCTCAACGCCACGCACGCCACCCCGATCTCGGGATCGACCCACAGGAACGTGCCGGTCTGCCCGAAATGACCATAGGTGCGCGGCGAATTCGACGCCCCGGTCCAATGCGGAGTCTTGTGATCGCGGAGCTCGAAGCCCAGCCCCCAATCGTTGGGGCGCTGCGATCCGTAGCCCGGCAGTACCCCGTTGACACCCGGGAACTGGACCGAGGTCGCCTCGGCGAGCGTCTGCTCCGACACCAGCGTGGGCGCGAGCAGTTCCTCGGCGAAGCGCAGCAGATCGCTCAGCGAGGAGCGCGCGGCGTGCCCCGCCGACCCGTGCAGCACCGAGGATTTCATGGCGAGCGGCTCGAACACGCCCTCGCGCAGATAGTCCTCGAACGGAATCCCGGTCTGCTCGGCCACGAATCGGGCCAGCACCTCGAATCCGGCGCTGGAGTAGATGCGCTTGGCGCCCGGCTCGGCCATGATCACCGTGGTGTCGAAGGCCAGCCCCGAGGTGTGCGCGAGCAGATGCCGCACGGTCGATCCCGGCGGCCCGGCGGGCTGGTCCAGTTCGATCGCGCCCTCCTCGACCGCGACCAGAACCCCGTACGCCACAAGCGGTTTCGTGACCGAGGCGAGGGCGAAGACCCGATCGGCGTCCCCCTCGCTCGCCGCGATCCCCCGCGTGGTCACCACACCCGCCGCAGCATGCCGGACCGGCCATTCCCGAATCTGCTCCAGTGCTCGCACGCACCGAAGCCTACGACCTCGCCGCGGGCGACTAGCATCGACTCCGTCATGAGCGCACTGCCTGCCGTCCACGGCGATGTGGATTCCGGATTCGGCCCCGTCGCGGACGCGTTCCGGCGCAACTTCGCCCGGCGCGGGGAGATCGGGGCGGCCGTCGCGGTCTACCTCGGCGATCGTCCCGTGGTGGATCTGTGGGCGGGACACCGGGATCGGGCCCGCACCCTGCCGTGGGAGCGCGACACGATGGCGCCGGTGTTCTCCACGACGAAGGGGATGGCCGCGTTCGTCCTGGCCGAGGCCGTCTCGCGCGGGCTGCTGGATTACGACGCGCCCGTCGCGCGGTACTGGCCCGAATTCGCCGCGCACGGCAAGGAATCGATCACCGTGCGTCAACTGATCGATCATCAGGCCGGGTTGCCCGAACTCGATCGCGTCGTCCGGCTGCGCGATCTGGCCGATCTCGACGCCGTCGCGGCGATCCTCGCGGATCAGAAACCGTTGTGGCGCCCGGGAACCCGGCACGGCTACCATCCGATCACCGCGGGCCTGTATCAGGGCGAGCTGATCCGCCGGATCGATCCGCACGGCCGCACCCTGGGCCGGATCTTCGCCGAACGCTTCGCCGACCCGCTCGGCGTCGACTTCTTCATCGGCCTGCCCGACGACGTGCCCATGGACCGCGTCGCCGAACTGTCCGCCACGACCGGCCTGGACCTGCTGCGCTACGAACGAGAAGTCCCGCTGCGCATTGCTTTTCAGCTCTACGCCAAGCGCGGCGCCACCTACCGCGCCTTGAACAGCCCCCGCCTCGGCGCCCCCGCCCGCGCCGCCCGCCGCGACTACCTCGGCGTCGAACACCCCGGCTCCGGCGGCGTAGGCACCGCCCGCGCCCTGGCCCGCGTCTACGCCGCGGCCGCCGCCCGAACCGGCGAACTCCCCATCGACAACGCGATCCTCGACCACCTCGCCACCGCCGACACCCCCGGTGGGGTCCCGCCCCGAGACCTCATCCTCCACACCCCCAGCCACTACCACCTCGGCTTCCGCAAACCCACCCCCACCTTCCCCTTCGGCTCCACCCCCCACGCCTACGGCACCACCGGCTTCGGCGGCTCCACAGCCTTCGCCGACCCCACCACCGGCCTAGGCTTCGCCTACATCCCCACCCGCCTAGGCACAGCCGTCCTCGACGACCCCCGAGCCCGCACCCTCCACCACACCACAATCCACTGCACCAAACCCTGACTCCCCCAAGCCCAGCAACCCAGCCGCACCCCTTATTCGAATCCGCACACTCTGTAAGGGGTGCGACGGCGAATAAAGGGTGCGGATGGGCTGCCCCACCTGAGGTCGGTGCACACCCTCAGGCCCGCACCCCGGAAGCGCTTCGCCCCAAGCGGCACAACCCCCAGGTACGGCAACCCAGCCGCACCCCTTATCCGGATCCGCACACCCTGCAGGGGGTGCGACGGCAAACAAAGGGTGCGGCTGGGCTGCCCCACCTGAGGTCGGCGCACACCCTCAGGACCGCACGCCGGAAGCGCTTCGCTCCCAGGGAGCACAACCCCCAGGTACAGCAACTCAGCCGCACCCTTTATCTGGATCCGCACACCTTGCAGGGGGTGCGACGGCGAATAAAGGGTGCGGCTGGGCTGCCGTACCTGGGGTAGGTGGGCGTTGGATGAGGGGTGTACGTGGTGAGGTCAGGCCCATACGTCGTGAGGTCGGGCGCGTGTCGTGAGGTCAGGCGCGGACGTCGTGTAGGTGGTGGACCAGGTCGTGGAGGAAATAGCGGGCCATGGAGTCGACGGTGAACAGGGAGCCGTTGCTGCGGCGGGCGGCTCGATCCCGGTCGGCCTCGGGGACGGATTCGAATGCGGCGGAGGTGGTTTCGGCGGCGGTTGTCAGTTGCTGGGCGACGGTGGACGGGGGCTGGGAGAGGTAGTGGCCGACCTCGGCGGTGTGGTCCTGGTCCCAGTTCTCGAATACCGGTAGGCCGTCGGCGAAGCCGACTGTGCCGGTGAAGCCCGCGATGCCCGGGTCGGGGCCGGGGCCGCCGAGGGCGATGTCGAGGCGATGCGCGAAGATGCGGCACACATCGCGCACGTGCGCGGCGTATTCCAGCGGCGCCCACGTCGAATCGTTCGGGCGCACAGCGACATTCGGCCGTTCGAGCATCGCCGCGAAGCGGCTCGCGGCGTCCCGTACCAGACCCGGCACCGCCTCGTAGGGCGTCGCGGGACCGTCGAATCCGCACTCGGGGCAACGGCGTTCCAGGACCCAGGTCCAGTCCTTGTCTTCGGGCACGATCGGCATGGACTCAACCTAGACTGGCGGAAACTCTACCGCCACAAAGAAACTGCCAAACCTCCGCGAGATGCGGTCATTCCATCAGACGCCGCGCCCGCTCGAACAACTCCAGGGTGATGGCGTGCAGGAAGTCACCCACCTGCTTGGGCGCCTTCCCCGCGAACGCCCGCGCGTGCGTCCCCTCGAGCACGATGCCGAGCTTGAAACAGGCCAGCACGGTGTACCAGGTGACAGCGCTCAGATCGCGATCGGAGAACAACCCGTAGTGCGCCACCATCTCCTCGGCGGTCGGCAGGCCACCGGCCGCCCCGAGCTTGCCGACCAGCGCCGCACCCGTCGTCCCCGGCTCGGGCCGGGTCGCGATCTGCCAGCCCAGATCCAACAGCGGATCGCCGATGGTCGACATCTCCCAGTCGACCATGGCCGCGACCTCGGGCCCGTCGTAGGTGAACATGATGTTGGCCAGATGACAATCCCCGTGCAGGATGCCCGGCCGCCACTGCGAGGGCCGATTCCGGTCGAGCCATTCCCCGACCCGCTCGACCCCCGGGATCTCCGGCCCGGGATAGCCCTCGTTGGAGCCGTAGGACTCGAGCTCGCCCAGCCAGCGCGGCACCTGCCGTTCCAGGAAACCCGCAGGCTTCCCGTAGTCGGCCAGTCCCAGCGCCTGGTAGTCGAGCATGCCCAGCCGCGCGATGGCCTCCACCGCCGACAGTCCCATCTGCCGCCGCACCTCGGGATCCCCGGCGTGCAGGGCGGGCAGTTCGGTCTGCGGATTGAAGCCGTGAATGGGCTCCATCAGGTAGAACACCGCGCCCAGCACCGACTCGTCCGGGCAGGCCGCGATCACCCGGGGCGCGCGCACGCCGGTCCCGTCCAGCGCACCGAGCAGCCGGGACTCGCGCCGGATCACCTCATTGCTCTTGGGCCGCAAGTGTTTCGGCCCACGCCGCAACACGTACTCCCGCCCGCCGCGCGCGAACCGCACCATGATGTTCTGGGTGCCGCCGCCGAGCGAGGTCGCATCCTCGATCTCCCCGCCCGGCAGCCCCTGCTCGTCCATCCACTTCCCGACGACCGCGAAATCGACCACGTCCCGCGCCACTGCGGCCGGTTGCACCTCAGACATGCCCACATTGTGCACCACGATCGGCGAGAAACTGCGGGCACCTGCCATCAAAGCGCGGCGCACCCCGCTCGCCCGCACCGATTACCGTGTCGGGCATGCGCACGTTGCTGGTGGACAATTACGACTCGTTCACCTACAACCTGTTCCATCTGCTCGGCGAGGTCGAGGGCTGCGAACCGGTGGTGGTGCGCAACGACGAGGTGGCCGATCTCGGCGAATTGGATCTCGACCGGTTCGACAACGTGGTGATCTCCCCCGGCCCCGGCCGCCCCGATGTTCCCCGCGATTTCGGCATCTCCCGCGCGCTGATCGAGCACGGCGACCTCCCGCTGCTCGGTGTCTGCCTGGGGCATCAGGGCATCGTGCTGGGCGCGGGCGGATCGGTGGTGCCCGCGCCGCTGCCCCGGCACGGCTACCCGGACCGCATCCGGCACGACGGGCGCGGTCTGTTCGCCGGTGTCCCAAGGGATTTCGAGGCGGTGCGCTATCACTCGCTGTGCGCGGGGCGGCCGCTGCCGGAGACGCTGGAGATCACCGCCACCGCCCCCGACGGGGTGATCATGGGCGTCCGGCACAGACATCGGCCGCAGTGGGGCGTGCAGTTCCACCCCGAATCCGTGGCGAGCGAGCACGGCCGAGCGATACTCGCCAATTTCGCCCGGCTGACCCGGGAAACGCCGCCCCGCCGTGCGGCACCGACGCCAGCGGAGGAGGAGGTACGTCGGACGATCCAGGTTTGGCGACCCGACATCGCGCCCACCCAAGCGGGCTCCCCGAGCGCGAGGACCGCATCCACCCGCGAGCGAGGCCGCCGCCCCACCGAGACTCGCGAGCGGGACCCCCGTGACACCAAGACCCGCGAGCAAGACCGCCGCAACACCGAGACCGGCGAGCGAAACCGCCACAACACCGAGACCCCCGAGCAAGACCACCACAACACCGAGACCCCCGAGCAAGACCACCACAACACCGAGACCCCCGAGCAAGACCACCACAACACCGAGACCCCCGAGCAAGACCGCCGCAACACCGAGATCCGCGAGCGAGACCGCCGCCACACCACCGGGACCGGCGAGCGGGACCGCCGCAACACCGAGACCCACCCGCTCTCCCACCCCCCACAACCCACCCCCCTCGAATACCACGTACTCCACGAAACCATCGACCACCCCACCAACACCGAAGCCCTCTTCCTCGCCCGCTACGCCGACACCGAAACAGCCTTCTGGCTCGACAGCGCCCACCTGAAAACCGGCATGGCCCGCTTCTCGTACCTCGGCGACGCGTCCGGCCCGCTGTCGGAGGTGGTCCACTACCGAGTAGGCGACGGTTTCGTCCGGGTCGACTCCAGATCGGGCTCCCGAACCGTACCCGGCACCGTGCTCGACTATCTGTCCACCGAACTCGCCCGCCGCCGCATCGAACTCCCGGACGTCCCTTTCGATTTCGCCGGAGGCTACGTCGGCTACCTCGGCTACGAGGTGAAGGCCGACTGCGGCGCGACCGCCCGCCACCGCTCCCCCACCCCCGACGCGCAGTGGATCTTCGCCGACCGCCTGGTCGTGGTCGATCACCACACCGCCCGCACCCACCTCCTCGCCCTCACCGACGCCGATTCCCTTGCGACAGCCCGGAATTGGCTCACCGAGACCCGCGCCGCGATAACGTCCACTCCGACCCCCGACGATCGGCTACCCGATCAACCCCCGCCACCGTTCCCGCCCCGCCAACCCAATCGAGGCCGTTCCCGCTACCTCGCCGACATCGCCGCCATCGGCGACCATCTCCGCGCGGGCCAGACCTACGAGGTCAACCTCACCGACAACACCGACACCGACGCCGACTGCCCCGGCCTCGACGTCCACCGCGTCCTGCGCCGCCGCAACCCCGCCCCCTACGCGGCGTTCCTGCGCTTCGGCGAACTCGAGATCGCCTGCTCCTCCCCCGAACGATTCCTCAGGATCGACCGCGCCCGCACGGTGGAGAGCCGCCCGATCAAGGGCACCGCCGCCCGGCACCCCGACCCCCGCACCGACGAAATCGCCCGTCGCGCACTGGAATCGGATCCCAAGACCCGCGCCGAGAACCTCATGATCGTGGACCTGCTGCGCAACGATCTGGGCCGGGTGTGCGAACCGGGCAGCGTGCACGTCCCCAGCCTGATGACCGCCGAGACCTACGCGACCATGCATCAGCTCGTGACCACCGTCCGCGGCGCCCTGCGCCCGGAGATCGACGCGGTCGGCTGCCTGCGGGCCTGCTTCCCCGGCGGTTCCATGACCGGCGCCCCGAAACTGCGCACGCTGGAGCTCCTCGACGAGTTGGAGACCGAGGCGCGCGGCATCTATTCGGGCACCCTCGGCTACCTCGGCCTCGGCGGCACCGCCGATCTGAACATCGTCATCCGCACCGCCGTGCGCCACGACGGCCGCTGGCGGGTCGGCGCGGGCGGGGCGATCGTCCTCGATTCCGATCCCGAACAGGAATACCGCGAAATGGTCCTCAAGGCCGCCGCCGCGCTCGACGCGGTGACCGCCGTGGCCCATGCCCGGACCACCGCCTGACCTCGGGCGAATAAACAGCAATCGGTGTGTCGCCTCGCGACACGCCGCATTCCGGGCAATCCGGGCGCATTCTGGGGAGCACGTGTTCACGGACCGCGGAGGCGAGACATGAACTGTCGGGCGCTGCTGACCGGATTGCTGACGGGCGCGATCATCGTCGCGGCGGGACCCGCGACCGCCGCCCCCGACCTGCCCGATCCCGCCGATGTGCCACCACGCACGGCCATCGCGGTCCGCTCGGCGCTGCCCTGGATGCGCTGGGACACGGCCAACGACCACGAGCCGCACAGCGCGCTGTCGATGGTCAAGCTCTATCTGGTGGATTACGCACTGCGCCACGGCGACGGCTCCCCCGATGATATTCGGTTGGGAGAGCAAATGATTCGCAAATCAGATGACGCCGCCGCCTCGCAACTCGACGCGAAATACCCCACGGCCATCGACGCCGTGGCCGCGGAGTATCACCTCACCGCCACCCGCCGCAACGGATCGTGGGAGTCCTCGCTGACCAGCACCGCCGACCTCGCCGACTTCCTCGACGCCAAACTGCGCACCGATCCGGACTCCCGGCTGCTGACCTGGATGGCCGAGGCCGATCCGGTCGCCGCCGACGGCACCGTACAGGACTGGGGCACAGCGAAACTCCCGGGCGTGCTCGGAACCAAGTGGGGCTGGTCGGATTTCGGCCCGCCCGAGGTCGCCTCGGCCTCCTACGGCAGCGGCTTCACCATCGCCGCGCACACCTACGGCACCGGCGAGGAACAGACCGCCGACGTCCTCGGCGTCCTGCGTCAGGTCGTACTCAGCGCCCTCGGCGCGCACTGACCCACCGAACGAAACTTCCGCCCAGCACGTTTCGAAACCGGACGAAGGTCAACCCCCGGAAAGACGAGCCGATCGAGGATCCGATACGACAGGCACCCGCGACGAGGCGAGTGTCGGACGACGAGCCGCACGACGAAGTGCCCCCGCCGCCCCGAACCAACCGGTCGTATCGCGCCATACACGGGCACTGTTGCACGTGTCGTATCGTCAGATACGAGCGTCCTTGGCCTGGTCGCAAGCGTCGTATCGCCACACGCGGGCGCCCTTGCCACGGTTGCCGCATCACATCATCAGATGCGAGCACCCTTGCCCCGGTTGCACGCACGGCACAGGATCTGCAGGTTCGCCGCGCTGGTCGCACCGCCGCGACTGAGCGGGATGACGTGGTCGAACTCCAGATAGTGGGTCGCCCCGCATTCCACACAGCGCCCGCCGTCGCGCTGCCACACCTGGGCCTTGAGTTCGGGTGGGATGGAACGACGGTCGCGGCGACCGGGTGCGAGGGTGAGCCGCTTGGCCACGCGCAGCGCGCCTTCCAGGACGGCCGCGACCAGATCCGGGTCCTCGACCCGGAATGTCGCCCCGCCGCGGGCAGAGGTGGCGGCCACCACGACCGTGTCGTCGGCGACGACCACCGAAACCACGCGCGCCCAGGGCATTTCGATGCCCGCCTCCGGCCCGACGAAGCGCAGCTTGCGGGCCGAGCAGATCAGTCTGCCGTCGGTCGCGCGCGGTCCGCGGGCGAGTTGCCGCACCCGCGTCACCGGAATGTCCAGGTGGACCGCGTCTTCCGGGTCCAGGTGCAGCCCCGGCGCGCGCACGGTCGGCAACTCGCCCGCGCGCAACCGCGTGAGCGCGCGGCCGCGACGAAGCCTGCGGCGCAACTCGTCCACCTGCGGACCGGTCAGCGCCAGCGCGGCCACCGTGCGGTCGAAGTCGTCGACCTCGTCCGCGCCGACCTCCCCGTCGGCGACCGCGAACGCGGCCAGCCGCTCGGCGTAGGCCAGCCCCGGTCCGCGCAGTGCCGCGCGCCCGCGCTCGGCGTCGATGTGCCGGTAGCGCAACGCCGTCCACAACTCGTCCCACGCCCGGCCGCGGGGCCCGTCGGCGGTGAGCACCCGCCACGCCCGCGCCCGCCAGCCCTCGAGGTAGCGCTCGATCTCGGCCTCGCAGGCGCGGCAGGGGGTGGGCGTGCCGCGCAGCCGCCAGCGTCGCGGGCGGCCGCAGCGCGCGCAGATCCGGGGGTCGACGGGGACGCGCTCGCGGGTGGTCTCGGTCCACCGCGTGCCGTCCCACCAGCGCGACATCGTGGCGTCGCGCGGATCATCGTGCCAGTCCGGTCGTGGGTCACCGGGCGGCGCGGGCGTGTCGTCCACGCGCGCCGCGACCCGCGCGCGGATCGTCGACACCTCGCGAACCCCGAAGGCCGCCAACAGGTCCGCGAGCCCGTCGAATCCGGAGTGTTCGGGCCGGAACCACCAGCGCCCGTCGCGCCGGAACAGGCTCGCCAGCACCATGGTCCGCGCCCCGGGCACGGCCGCCACATCGCAGCGGGCGACCGGCCCCTCGGCGTCGAACACGGTCACCTCCGGGCGCTCGAGATCGGCCAGCGCGCCGTCGGTGACCGAACCCGCGACGAGCACGCGCGTCACCTCGGATTCGGTGCGCGGCAACGACACCGACAAGCGCGCGGTGCGCGGCTCGGGCCGCTGATCCAGCGTGACCGCCTGCGAGGGATGCCGCGGCGCGTTGAAGAACACCGCGTCCGCGCGCGAGCGCACCCGGCCGTCGGCCGCCAGCAACAGCGCGTGCGCGTCCAGCGCGTGCGCCGAGCGCCACGAAACCAGCACGCTCAGCAGCGAAGTCGGGAGCGGCGTCGCGCCGTCGTCGTCGAGGGATCCCATCGCGACCGAACTATGCCAGGCGGGTCCGACAGCCTTGCCGACCTGGGCCGATGCCGCCGGACCCCCAGTTGTCGGAACCCCTATGACCCCCTATTGGAATATGCCGGAAGGAATCCTCCGAAAAGTTCCCTCACCTTGCCGTTTCGGATCACGAACGGGATAACGACGCCGCCTCGAACGAAAATTCACCGCACTTCCCCTGGTAATCTCCCGGTTCGGCAGCGACGCCAATACCTTTTCTTCGCAACAGAATTCGAGGGAATCGGTAATCCGTCGAGAGAGCAGGGGTCCATGCACGCACGTTTCGAATCGACCGGGACGGTCCGGCCGGGCACGCCCGGCGGGGCCGCCGCGCGGTTCGCGGCGCCCGCGACGCGGGGTCCGTCGAATCTCGAACCAATCACGGGCATTCGGAACAAGTATGTGATCTACGTCTCTCCGGTTCGCTCGCCCGCCCCCGCCGCCGCGCACCCGATGCCCGTCGGGGGCGGCGGGTGTCGGCGGCGCGGGCCCGGTCGCGGCTATTTTCCGGCTGAGCGCTGGGCCGCCGCGAAAGATTTCACGCCGAACCGCGCGAAGCTGGTCACCCGAACGGGTTTCCTGCTGGTCAGCCGTCCGGAACGGGCTTGCGGGGCAGCGGATTCCGCGGTCTCCGACGGCCGGATCGGCGGCGTATCGGCGGTTGCCGAGTTTGTGCGGAAAAGGCGCACTCGCGGTATCCGTCCGGGCCGATTCGATGGGGCGAGGACGGCTCGCGTCGCGAATCGGCACGTGCCCATTCGCGCCGATCGGCAAGATGTCGATCTATACGCGAAACAGCTTGACATGTAGCATAATTCACGCGACAGATCGTCGCCGGTGGTGATGGGATGCACCCCGGTGGTCGCCGAAAACCATTGTGCACCGGCTGAATTCCCGTGTGTTCCGCGACGCACAGCTGCAACGTTGCCGCTCCCTGCAAGACCGCGTCTCCCGAGACGTACTCCCCTTCAGTCGGGGCCATTGAATCGACGAAGGGACAACGAGCATGCAGCGGTCGGTCGCTCGAGACCGAGGCCGGGCAGCGGTCGTCATCGGTCCACAAGAACCCCAGCTCGCGCGGGGGGCGCGACTGGAGTGCGACAGTCTGGCGGCCGTATTGGCAGCCGACGAGGCACGACATCGGGTGGCACAGGCGATGGCGGTGCTGGGGGCGGCGTCCGACATCGAATTCGTCGCCGAACTTCTGGAGACGGATCCGGATTCGGTGCGCGAGACCGTCACCGAATTGGCCGCGATGGGGATGGTGGACGGACAGCGGCTGCATCCGCCCGCGGTGGCGGCGCATCTGCTGCGCGCGATCCCGGCCGACGATCGCGCGAATCTGCACACCCGCGCGGCGGAGGTGCTGTATCGCAACGACTTTCCCGCCGCGGCGGTGGCCGCCCAGCTGGTGGCCGGTGGCGAACCGCGCAGCTCCTGGGCCGCGCAGGTACTCGTCGAGGCCGCCGACGAGGCGCTGGTCCACGACGATATCGACGGCGCCGCGCAACGATTGGAACTGGCCTATCGGGCCAGCCGCCGGGCGGGAGCGCGCGCCGCGATCGCCACCCGGCTGGTCTCGGTGGAACGCCGGGTCAATCCCTCGGCGCGCACGCGGAACTTCGCGCGCCTCAAGGCCGCGCTCTACACCGGCCGCGTCCCCGACACCGAACTGCCCACGGCCGTGCTGCACATGCTCTGGCACGGCAACACCCAGCACGCCGATCAGGCGCTGGCCCGGCTCGACCGCGACCCGCACCGCATCGTCGACCCGGCCGTCGACTTCCTCTGCGCCTGGCTGCGCTACACCCATCCGCCGCACGTCGACCGGCATCGCCGCCTGTTCGCGACCCGGGTCGGCGAGGGCGGGCGGGCCGCCTTCGACCGCCGCTCCCCGCATCGCCAGGCCGCCGACCTGCTCGGCGCGCAGACCGTGCAGCATCCGCCCGCCGAGATCGCCGGGCTGGCCCAGCGCATCCTGGCCGGGCACCGGCTGGCCGTCACCTCGGTGGAGGCGCTGGTCGCGGCCGTCGACAGCCTGATCTACGGCGACCATCTCGACACCGCCGACGCCTGGTGCACCTCGCTGCTCGCCGAGGCGCAGGCGCGCCGCGCGCCCACCTGGCGTTCGGTCTTCGCCGCCCTGCGCGCGGAGACGTTGCTGCGCAAGGGAAATCTCACCGGCGCGATCGAGAACGCCACGCTCGCCTTGAATCTCGTCCCGGCCGAACATCTCGGCGTCTGGGTCGGCCGCCCGATCGCGGTGCTGGTCCGGGCGCTGACCGCGCAGGGCAGGCACACCGAGGCCGCCGCGCAGCTGGGCCGCCCGGTGCCGCGGGCGATGTTCGAATCCCGGTTCGCGCTGCCGTATCTGCACGCCTGGGGTCAGCACTGTCTGGCGGCGGGGCGGCCCGAGGAGGCGCTGCGGCAGTTCCGCCAGTGCGGAAACCTCATGCGCCAATGGCATCTCGACTTCGCGTGGCTGGTCCCCTGGCGCAACGATCTGGCCGCGGCCTATCTCGAGCTCGGCGACCAGCGCCGCGCCCAGACCCTGGCCACCATGCACCTGGAACTGATCGGCGGCGCGGACCGGCACCGCACCGGTTCGGTGTCGCTGCGGCTGCTCGCCGCGACCGGCGACCCGCATCGGCGGGTCATGCTGCTGCGCCGGGCGGTGGCGGTGGCCCGCGCGGGCGGCGACGACCACGAATTGGCCACGGCGCTCACCGAATTGGGCCGCGCCCACCGCGGCATCGGCGACGCCGACAAGGCCCGGCCGCTGCTGCGCGAGGCCGTGCGGCTGGCCGAGGCGTGCGGTTCGGTGCCGCTGGTCCGGCGACTACGCGGCGACCGAGCTCCCGCCGCGGGCCCGCGTCCCCGCGCGACCGCCCGCAGCGCCGAAACCCTCAGCCCGGCCGAACGCCGCGTCGCGGAGCTGGCCGCGCTGGGCAAACGCAATCGCGACATCGCCGAATCGCTGGCCATCACCACGAGCACGGTCGAACAGCACCTGACCCGCGTCTACCGCAAACTCTCGGTGGCCCGGCGCGGTGACCTGCAATTCGCGCTGTCGGCACAGGCGACCGCGACGGCGGATTCGGCAGCGGGATGACACCCGCGCGGCGGTCCCGGCCCCTACCATGACCCGATGGACCCGCTGCTGACCAACCGACGGAACTGGGACGCTCGCGCGCCGATCCACGCCGCGAGCGAGTTCTACCGCGGCCACGAGCCGGGGTTCTGGTTCGCGCCGTTCGAATGGGATGTGCTCGGCGACGTGCGCGATCGCGACGTCGTGCACCTGCAATGTCATCTGGGCACGGAGACGGTCGAATTCGCGCGGCGCGGCGCCCGCGCGGTCGGCCTCGACTTCTCCGCCGAGTCCCTGCGCCACGCCCGCGAATTCGCCGGGGACGCCGTCGAATTCGTCTGCGCCGACGTGCACGACGCGGTGTCCGCGCTCGGCGGGGCGACGTTCGACATCGTGTACACCGGCAAGGGCGCGCTCTGCTACCTCCCGGACCTCACCCGCTGGGCGCGGGTGCTGGCCGGGCTGCTGCGGCCGGGCGGGCTGGTGTACATCGTCGAATTCCATCCGCTGCTGCACGCGCTGGGCCCGACGCCCCCGCCGGGCGCGGACCCGCGCGCGCTGCTGCTCCACGACGACTACCTCGCGGGCCGGGGCGCGCTGCTCCGCGACAGCCCGCACACCTACACCGACGGCCCGCCCCTGACCGGCGACACCACGGCCTACGAATGGCGGCACGGCCTCGGCGAGGTGATCACCGCCCTGCTGGCCGCCGGGCTGCGCATCACCGCGCTCACCGAGACCGAACTGCTCCCGTGGCCGCGCTTCCCGCAGATGGTGCCGACCGACAACGGCTGGTGGCGACTCCCGCCCGAGGAGCCGATCGTCCCCCTGCTCTACGGCCTGGCCGCTACTCGCTGATCGCGAAACCCGCCCCCCGCAACGCCGCCGCGGCCTCGGTGAACCGCTCCTCGGGCACCAACACCAGATCCGCGTGATACGTCGACGCCACGAACACCGGAATCCCGCTGTCCGCCAGCGGATTCGCGAGCGCGCTCAAACTGTCCGGCCGCCGCGCCCCCCGCTCGGCCCCACCATAGAACCCGACCCACGTCTCCCCCTCCGCCCACGGCGGCGCCTCCCGCACCACGGTCAACCCCTCGGGCGCCCGCACCAACGCGATCCACTCGTCATCCTCGGGAAAGGTCGCCCGCGCCCAATGCTCGACCACGAACCGTGACGGCACCCTGTGCAACCGCTCAACCATCCGGCCATCGTAGTGCCGCCCCACCGACCCGAACCCGAGCCCGGCAGCCACGCCGTCCCTCCCGCCCGTACCCCAGTTCTGGGGCTACGCCGTCACTCTCGATCCACCGGCCCGAGAACCCACCGCTCCACCTCGCCGACCGCCCGGCACAGCAGCTCGGGAGCCGTGCTGCCACACCCGATCCGAGCGCCCCATCCACCAATTCGGGGCGATGCTGTCACACTCGCCCGACCACCCGGTCCACCAGTTCAGAGGCGACGCCGTCACACCCGCCCGACCACCCGATCCACCAGTTCCGGGGCCATGCCGAGGTAGTCCTCCGGGCGCAGCAGGGCGGCGATCTGGTCGGCGTCGAAATGCTCACGCACGACCGGGTTCTCGGCCAGGACGGTGGCCAGGGTGCGGCCGCTCGCCTCGGCCTCGAAGGCGGCGGCCTGGAGTGCCTTCTTCGCCTCGACCCGGCCGAGCAGCGGGGTCAGGCGGATGGACAGGCGCTCCGAGACCAGTTGGCCCCGGCTCGCCGCGAGGACGCGGCCCATCCGGTCGGCGTCCGCGGTCAGCCCGGCCGCCAGTTCGGCCGCGGTGTGCGCGGCGCCCGCCACCAGCAGCAGGCACTCCCGCAGCGGCTGCCACTCGGCGTGCCAGGCGCCGGGCGACCGTTCGTCCTCGGCGAGCATGGCCGCGAACAGCGTGGACGCCAGCGCGGGCACCTGCATTCCGGCCGCGCGGATCATGGTGGCCAGCACGGGATTACGCTTCTGCGGCATGGCCGAGGACTCGCCCCGCCCGGCCGCGCCCGGCTCGGCCACCTCCATGATCTCGGTGCGCGCCTGGGTGATGACGTCGACGGCGAATTTGCCCAGCGCGCCCGAGGTGATCGACAGCGCGGCGGCCAGATCCGCGATCGGCGTGCGCACGCTGTGCCAGGGCGCGTCGGCGCGGGCCAGGGACAACTCCCCCGCGAACTCCTCGGTGAGCCGGGTGTAGATCCGCTCGGCCGGGGCGTCCGCCAGTTCCCCGCCGCTGTCGCGGACGCATTCCAGATAGGACGCGAATGTGCCCGCCGCCCCACCCAATTGGACCGGCAGCCCGTCGGCCCGCACCCGTCGCAGCCGGTCGCGGGCGTCGAGCACGCCCTGGAGCCAGGTCGCCACCCGCGCCCCGAACGTCGTGGGCACCGCGTGCATGCCGAGGGTCCGCGCGGCCATCGGGGTGTCACGGTGGCGGCGGGCGAGGTCGGCGAGGGAGTCCGCGGTCGACTCCAGATCGGCGACGATCGCCGTCACCACCCGTGCGGCGACGAGCATGGTGGCGGTGTCGAGAATGTCCTGACTCGTCGAACCCCAATGCACGTACATCGCCGACGCGGGATCGGCCGCGGCCACCACCGCCTGCAACTGCTGAACGAAGACCACCACCGGATTGGCCGCGCCCCGAGCGGCTTCCGCGATCACGGCGGCGTCGAACCGATGGTCGCGCACGGCCGCGGTGATGTGCTCGACCGCCTCGACCGGGACGATGCCCAGCCGTGCCTGCGCCCGCGCGAGCGCGAGCTCCACCTCGAGCATGGCCTCGAGCCACGCGTCGTCGGACACCAGTTCCGCCGCCGGCACCCCCGCCCGAACGGGGGCGAGCAGGCCCTTGTCGATGCTCATGGACATCAATCCTTTCGCTGCAATATCGAACGGGCGATGCTGTCGCTGTCCGACAATGTCACCGAGTCGACACCGGGTCGCGGCCCGGCGGCGGTCACCCAGTGCACGGCCTCGGTCGGCACACCCAGCGCGTACCTGCGCGGATGCGGCCGCCCGGCGTCGTCGACGACGGCATGGGAATCCGGGGCCACGGTCAGACCGCCGGTGCGATACGGATCCCCGCCCGGATCGGCGATGGCGTAGCCACGAATCTCCTTGCGATGCAGCATATTACGCAACAACTCATCCCCGGTGGCACGCAGATCCGGTTCGGGCAGCCACGCGTCGATCAGCGCCACCCCGGTGACGGCCGACCCGTCGACCAGCGGAGACTCCGTCACGAAACACCCCGCCTCGGCGTCGAGCCGCACCCGCATCCCCGGCCCCACGATCCGGACCACCTCGGCGCGGATGAGCGCGGCCAGCTCCGCGATGCGCCCGGCGGGAGGGCCGATGGAGAGGAAGGCGTTCAGCGGCGTGTACCACCCGTCGAGATCGTCGCGGTAGGAGCTTCCGGTGATGCCGCCGTGGTCGACGATCAGCCGGACCTCGTTGCGCAGATCCCGCAGCACGTCCAGCGCCGCCTTGACCGGTCCGTCCACATTGCCGAGCCGCGCGTGGCGGACGTCGGCGTCCAGGTAGGCGAGCAGCCAGTCCCGGAAGGCGTCCGGATCGGCGAACCGCCGCCCGCCCGTGGGGTCGGCCACCAGCGCCCAGTCCCAGTGATCGCGCTCGTCGATCCGGTACTCCCGCAACAGTTTCCGCACCTCGTCCGCGGTCGGCGCGTCCAGATAGCGCGCGTGGAACCACCGGCGCTCGCGCGGGCTGATCCGGTCGGCGATGAGTCGCGCGTAGTACACCGCCTCCACCTCCCGCGCGACCAGCGGCCAGACGTCGCGCCGGAACGACACGTCCCCGAATCGATCCGCGCGCCTGCGCAATTCGGCGATCCGCCCCGAGTCCAGCAGCGTGGGCACGTGCCTGCCCTCGACGCCCTTCTGATTCTCCCCGCGCGCGTGGTGCGGCACCCCGCGACGGCAGCCCGCCACGATCAGCGGCTCCCGGCCGGACGGAATGTACTCCAGTTCGCCCGCGATCGCGGACGCCTTGAAATATCCGCCGCGGCCGACCGTCAACAGGGCCATGTAGTCGAAGAAGGTCAGGCCGAGCCCGCGGATGATCGTCGTGCCGCGCTCGGGTACGCGCTCGACATCGATGTCCGCGGCATTGCCGGGCGCGAGATAGGTCAGCCCCAGCCGCGCCGATTCCGCCGCGAGCGTGGCCGAATGCGGCGAATGCCGCAGCGGCACATGGCCTTGCGCGAGCACCACGGCGTGCAGCGCACCGATGCGCCGCCCGTCGCTCAGCTCCAGTTCCTGGAGTCCGTCCGCCCGGTCGCGGAGATCCACGACGGTTCCGACGATCTCGTGCGCGCGCACCCGCGACGCGGCCCGGTCGCGGGTGCGCCGATACGCCCAGCGCAGATAGTGCCCGTAGAAGGCACGGGTCGGGTACGTGTCCGGTGCGGTGCGCCGGGCCTCGGCCAGGACCTCCTCGGGCAGCCCCGCGAAGTCGTCGATCTTGGTCAGGAAGTTCGCCCATTCGTAGAGGCTGGGCCCGGCCTCGACCGGACCCGCCATCGTCACGCTCTCGTCGGTGAAGATCGTGACCTGGGCGGCGACGGTGTTCATCAGCAGATGCGGGGACTGGTCGGTGCGCCATACCGCCCCCGTGCCGATGCTGGTGGAATCGATGAGGTACACCTCGACCGAATCGCGGCCGCCACCGCGTCGTACGTTCGCGCACAACCGCTCGAAAACGCTCAGACCCCGGGGTCCCCCGCCTACGATCGCGATGCGCAGTGTCGATGCATCGTGAATTGCAACCTCCGACGTGCCGTCGGCCCCGCAGACCGGAGCCGCATGAGTTCGGTGAGCCGACGTCGTTGTCGTGTCCGAGGGGCTCTTGATATTGCGCCCGAAATGTCGACGTTTCGCAAGTAGCAATCTGCTGCCAGGGCTGAAGCAGAACGACCAGTTGGATTATCGCAAATGCCGACGAACCACCCCGGCTAATGACAGCACCTCGGCACACCGTTCGGCCACCGAACAGCTCTCGGCGGGACGAGCGGTGTTGATTGTTACCTCCAGGAAACAACCGGGCAAGGCCCCTGGCAAACCCGAGGAATACGAGCGAGAAGACCCTCCCAGGGGGCCTGGCAACGCCCCCGCAGCCCTGTTCACCAGCAATGATACGAGAATGGCATGGGAATCTTATAGTGTGACTTGGATCACTTTGTGCTCACTTCAACATGCAATACGGCAAGATCAATCATCGCAACGGGGCACACAATACGTAGCATCGGAATAGTCGTCGGAACCGGGGGTTCCGCTCGTCGGTATTCTCGCAAGGGGGGTGGAAGCACCCGGCCGCGTGCGCGCGCCCGGAACATGAGACGTCATCTCATCGGAATGTGGGGCATGCATTTCCGTAGCCGAAAGCGAGTGTCTCGATGGATCCTATGCTTCACCCTCAATCCCGCCCCGCCGAATCGCGCCCGTCGCTGGCCGCGCTCACCAACCGGCAGCGCGAGGTCGCCGTTCTCGTCTCCCGCGGCATGACCAACCGCATGATCGCCAGTCATCTCGGCATCGCGGAGTGGACGGTCGTCAACCACCTCCGCCAGGTGATGCTGCGCCTGCGCTGCCCGTCCCGCCTGCACGTCGCCCTCGTCGTGCAACGCGAACAGGGCTCGGAGACGGCCTGATCCGAGGGTCCGTACCGTCATCGGTATGAGCGAACGGATGGTGGTCATCGGCGCCGACGCCGCGGGCATGTCGGCGGCCTCCCAGGCCCGGCGTCTGAAGTCGAACGACGAACTCGAGATCGTGGTGTTCGACCGCGGCCACTTCACCTCCTACTCGGCCTGCGGCATCCCGTACTGGGTGGGCGGCCAGGTCGACTCCCGCGACCAGCTGATCGCCCGGACGCCCGAGGAACACCGGTCCCGCGACATCGACCTCCGCTTGCGCACGGAGGCCGTGGAACTGGACGTTCCCGGCACCCGGGTCAGGGTTCGCGACCTCGCGACCGGCGACGAAACCTGGTGGCACTACGACAAACTCGTCCTCGCGACCGGCGCCACCCCCATCCGCCCCTCGCTCCCCGGAATCGACGCGCCCGGCGTCCACGGCGTGCAGACCCTCGACGACGGGCAGGCGTTGCTGGACACGCTGGACTCGACCCCCGGCCGCCGCGCGGTGGTGGTCGGGGCCGGGTACATCGGCGTGGAAATGGCCGAGGCCCTGATCAATCGGGGCTTCGACGTCACCATGATCAACCGTGGCGCCGAGCCGATGTCCACGCTCGATCCCGATATGGGGGTGTTGATCCGGAAAGCCATGGAGGGCATGGGGATTCGGGTCGTCGGCAACGCGGAGGTGACCGAGATCCTGACGGACTCCGGTCGGGCCCGGGGCGTCGCCACCGCCGAGGACGAGTACCCGGCGGATGTGGTGGTGCTGGGGCTGGGGGTTCGGCCCGCCACCGAGCTGGCTCGGGCGGCCGGGCTTCCGGTGGGCTTGAACGACGGGTTGTTGACGGATATGTCCATGCGGGTGCGTGATCACGAGAACATCTGGGCGGGAGGCGATTGCGTCGAGGTACTGGATCTGGTCTCCGGCGCTCGCCGACACATTCCGCTCGGCACGCACGCCAACAAGCACGGGCAGATCATCGGGTTCAACGTCGGGGGCGACTACGCGACGTTCCCCGGCGTCGTCGGCACCGCCGTGAGCAAGGTGTGCGATCTGGAGGTGGCTCGAACCGGGCTTCGGGAGCGGGATGCGCACCGGGCCGGGTTGAAGTTCCACACGGCCGTCATCGAATCCACCAGTCGCGCAGGATATTTCCCCGGCGCCGCGCCCATGACGGTGAAGATGCTCGCGGAACGGCGGACCGGACGTTTGCTCGGTGCGCAGATCGTGGGGCGCGAGGGCGCGGGCAAGCGGATCGACATCGCGGCGGTGGCGTTGACCGCGAGAATGACTGTCGAGCAGATGATCTCGCTGGACCTTGGCTACGCCCCGCCGTTCTCGCCGGTCTGGGATCCGGTCCTCGTCGCGGCCCGTAAGGTCTGGGGAGCCGTACGCCAGGGAAGTTGAATCGAGTACCTCGATACGCATGCCACACCGCACCCGTTCTGGGACCTTGGGGAACAAGGACCGCCCGCCGACAGCGGCCCACACCCAGAGGACATCCCGTGGCGAAACTGACGTACCCAGACCTCGACGAGGGCGAGCGCCTCCTCTACGACGAACTCCTCACCGCGCGCACCGCCCTTCCCAAATCCGACCTCCGCCTCACCAGAGCCCACTCCGGCAACCCTCTCCGAGCTCCCCTCGGCCGCCTGTGGCAACAGATCCTCGCCTACGACCCCACCCCGCAGCCCGAACTCCACCTCCTCCGATACCTCATCGAAACCGCCGAAAAGCACGACTGCACGACGGTCGACTGCGCGACGTTCCCGTCACTGGGCAAATTCCGGCGGCCGATTCTGAGCCCGATCGTGGGGCGAGAGGTCGAGGTGACGACGTTGCGGAATATGTATGACGTTTGGTCGCAGACTATTTGACGGCGCGGCACCGCACAATATCCCTCTCTCGAATAACGCTCGTGGCGGTTCAAAGAATGGACAGGATTTCGCGATGCTGAATCGATCCGGTCGGGTAGGTAGTATCGCCGGGTGGACCGCGGTCGATATTCGCCCGCTGCGCCGCCGCGACCGTGTGTGGCGGCACGTACGGGTGATCAAGGTGATCACCTCGATTCGGACTCCGGACGTCGAATCGGTGCGCGCCCGGTTGAAACAATGCGCCCATCGGCACGGCGATGACATCAGATGGCGTCTGCTCGATATCGACCGGGGAGTCAGTGGCCGTCCGTCCGCCGATTGCGCGGACGAGTTCATTCGCGCGCTGGTGGTTTCTTCGGCGGACGAATCGCCGCCGATATCTGCGAATCGAGACAATGATCGCCTCGACGGGCTCCCGTTCACATTGACGCTCGGCCACGATTGGGCCGAGATCCGCTATTCGCACGCGCTCGGGGATGCCGTATCGACTTGGAGTTTCATCGGATTCCTCCTCGACACCGAGCCCGCGCCCTTCCCGGGAGTCAACCGGCCGACGTTCGCACCGATTCCACGCGCGCTGCTGAACTCGTTCGGGCGCTCGCCGTTTCGTATCGCCAGGGCCATCCGCGTACAGCGCGAGCTCGCTCGTCCGGTGCGTCGTCCCCCTGTTTGCGACTCTTCGACGGGCGACGACCACCGCTTCGACGTGGCGTCGGCGACCAGTGATGCCGGGTTCCTGAACAGGATGCGCGAGGAGCGCGACCGTCGCTGTCCGGCGGCGACGATCATGTCGATCCTCTCGATTCGCGCGATAACCTTGTTCCGGTCCCAGGGCATCGTGATCGCCCCCCGAATGGTGATGATGATCGATATGCGCCGCTACCTCCCCGCGCGAATGACCGTCGACGGAAATTTCAGCTGGTCGAAATCAATCCCAACGCCGCCGAATGACCCGAGTGAACTGGCCGGTCGAGTATCGAAGATTCTCGACTCCGGCCTCCCGCTATTGATATTCTGCCGCGCTGTGCACGCGCGCAGAGAACACCGCAAGGCCAAACCATCCCGTCCCACCGAATCGCCGACCACACATTTGATGATGTCGTACGGCAGCAAATGGCTCACCCCACCGACCCCCGCCCAGAAATCCCCACCGCGCATCCTCATGTTTCTCCCACCCCCGGGCCCCGATTTCATCGGCGTCAACATCATCGAAGCCGCTGATCGCGTACACGTTTCGGTGAACTATCGAAACGACATCCTGGACCGTGAGTCCGCCAATCTGATAGCCCAGGGCCTGGTCTCCGAGCCGGACCCGGCCTGACCCGCTACTCCGCGCCGGAGCTCATGACGGTGAAGATGCTCGTGGAACAACAACAGGTCGCTTTACTGGGTGTGCAGGTCGTCGTCGAATGCGAAGGCGCGGCAAGCGCATCGACATCGCAGCGGGGGCGTTGACCGCGAGAATGACTGTCGAGCAGATGATCTCGCTGGACCTGGGCTACGCCCCACCGTTCTCGCCGGTCTGGGATCCGGTCCACGTCGCGGCACTAAAGGTGTGGTCCCAGGTGCGGCGGACGAGCCGATCTCCGGCTCGCCGCCGCTACGAGTCTCAGACCAGGCTCACCAACACGCACCTGTTCTGGGCCGCGGGGCCCGGCAGCAGAACACCGGCGCCGTCCCGATCGGGAACATATCCATCGAAATGGTATCCGTCGCCGCGGATTTCGATCCGAGACGCATCGAGTCCCGCCGCCGTCATCAGACCCCGCACCGCATCGGCACGCGCCAACGACAGCCACCGCCGATCCGCCTCACCCGCCGGAGTCTGGTCACCGTAACTGGAGGTGGCTCCCGTCAGCTGGATACGCACGCCGGGACAGGCCCGTAGGGCAGCGACGATCTGTTCGACGGCTTGCCGCGCCGCGGTCGGTTCCCGCAGGGCCGGGGTGTTCTCCTGAAAACCCACCGCCCCGGTGTCGGGAAGTCGAAAGTTCCGAATTGAACACGTGTGCGGGAACGGAGCCGGATCGGGGACATCGACCGTTGTGACCTCCGGAACAGAGGCGGGTGCCGCTCCCGACCGAGGCGACCCGTCCACCTGGACCTCAGCGCCCGCGGCGGTGAGGACCGCCCTCCAGATACCGAGGAGACGATCACGGTGTGCCTGGTCGAGGGTCTTCTGCGGGTCAGTGGTGTCTCCGAAACCGGCGAGTACGACGCGCAGCTCACGAAGATCGGGCAACTGTCCTTGCTCGCGCAGGAACGCGACGACCTCGTCGCCATCGGCCTCCAGCAGCCCGTCGCGTGCGAAATTCATCGCCCCCGTGTCCTGCAACCCCGAGCCGGAAAGCACGACGGTGCCGTGCGCACAGCTCGCATGGACGGCGTCCGCCGCGACTTGGAGTCCACGCAGGTAATCCGCGTGCGGAGTCGTCGCCCGTACTCGCCGTGCCGCGGAGACGATTCTGGCGACGTACGCGGTTCGCTCCTCTTGGCGGGCGTTGTCGTTGCGGGTGTGCGGCACGAATCTCTCGGCGGCGACTAGGACGTGTCCTGTAAGTCATCGCAGCCAGAGGATGATGGCGGCGATGGTGAGTTCGGCCTGGTAGTAGGCGGCTCGTTTGGCGTAGCGGGT
>NZ_JBSFPI010000024.1:0-121842 GCF_053588115.1 Nocardia sp. NPDC003482 | reverse complement strand
GCCCACCGCGGCGGCGACCGCCTCGGGCAGAGCGGCGAGATCCAGGGGCCGCCGGGCCGTGCCGAGCAGCGCCGCGGACAGCAGCGCCGCGGGCGGTTCGGCGAGGCCGCCGCCGAGCGTGTCGACGGCCACGTCGACGATCGCGCCGGACGTGAACGCCGAGACCGGAGCCAGCCCCTCGGCCGTCCAGTCGCCGATCACCGTCACGGGGTGGCCGCCGGACAATCCGAACAGTCGCCACGGCGGCTCGACTGCCCGCGCCAAAGGCAGTGCGGCGCCGTCGGATTCGGCCAGCCACCACTGCTCGCCGTCGACCACCGGCACCACCTCGCTCAGCAGCACGGGCCAGGACCGCAGCCACGGATCGGCCCCCAGGGCGCGGGCGTGCTCGGCGAGCGCCGCCGCGATATCCGTGCGCCGCGGCGCGGCCAGGGTGGTGAAGGGGACCGCGCTCGCGTAGCGCTGACCCCACAGCGCCCGCAGCGCGGCCGCCCCCGGGTAGAAGTGCAGATTCGCGTCGAGCTGCCAGCCGGGCGTCGGGGCGTCGGCGGGGAATTCGGGGCCGCCGAAGCTGTGGTCGACGATGATCGCCCACCGCCCGCTCGCCCGCCCCCGCACCCAGGTGCGACGGGTGTGCAGCCGGTCCTCCTCGGTGACGCGCCGCCCGAGCACCATCCACTCGTCCCGGATCGGCGGCTGGTCCGCGCGGACCGTCTCGGCGGTGATCGAATGCCCCACGTGCGCACGCACACTCGCGGCGGTCTCGGGTGCGAGCCGGTCGAGCCGACGGTGCGCGGTGGCGAGCAGATGGAGCCGGGCGTACTCGCGCAGCAGCAGCGTCGGCCAGTCCGACCGCAGGACGATATTGCGGGCAAGTTGCCGCAGGGCGCTCGCGACGCCGGGCGCCTGGGCGTCGACCATCCGGGCCGCCATACCCTCCAGAGCCCGGAAGGAACGGTCCGACTGGGCCAGCCCGGTGCGGATCTGATCGCCGAGCCAGATGTCGAGATCGGCCAGTCCGGCGCTCACTCGCGCCCGGCGCTGTTCGACCGTGGCGGGGTTGGGCGTCCGCGGTCCGGGGGCGGGTCGTTTCGCGGCGCGGGCGGCTCGACCGGCGAGCCATTCCGCGGCGAAGTCGGCGACCGTCGCCGCCTCGGGCACATCGCCCTCCGACCAGGCCAGCAGCAGGCTGAGGGCGTGTTTGCAGGGGAACTTCCGGCTCGGGCACGTGCACTTGTAGGCGGGGCCGGAGACGTCCACGACGGTCTGGTACGGCCGCGCCCCGCTGCCCGCGCACAGCCCCCACACCGCGTCCGCCCGGCGGCCCGTTTCGCGCCAGCGCCCGCGGAGCTTGCGGGCGGCGGTCAACGACGCCGCGTCGGGCGCGAGGGCGGCGACCTGTTCGGCCGTCAACGGCTCGGATTCGACCCCCGCGTGCGATGTCGTCATGCGTCCCCCTCTCCTTGTTGCCCGGATTTGTACCGCGCTCCACCGACAAGAATGGTCACCGCAGGTGGAGGGCTCGCTTCGAGCATCCTCCCCGCCGCCGACGGCGGTCGGATCGGGCTCGGGACGGCGCTCGGGCGGATTCGTTCGCCGAGCGGTAGCGGACCGAATTGTGCTGGCGCAGCGCGGAATTACCGGGTCGAGCCCTATTGCCCGGCGGCACGAGCTCCTCTATTCTGACCTGTTCGGTTGATCCGAGCCGCCCGAACCGGGTGAACACCGTGGAACTGCCCGGCCGGGACGGCCGAGGGGTGGACATCGGGCGGATCAACCGTATCGATGGCCATTCGTCCCGCCCGGGCCGGTTCGACGGGAGGTTCAGGCGCAGGCGCATATTCGTGTGCGATCCGGTAGCGTTCGCCAGAGTGCCGAGTGCGGCAGCGACTCGGTGCGTGTGGAGTTCGAACGCGAGGGAGTGGCAGTTGGGGGATGCGCCGGACGAAGGCCCACCGCGCCTGGTCGACCTGGTTTCCCGTCGACTGGACGCCGACCCGTCGATCACACCCGACGTCGCCCACACCGTGCTCGAGGCGCTCGGCGCCGAACCGGATCCGCGCTCCGGCCCGGGCCACAGCGGAATCTTCGTCAGCGCCATCAAGGTTCGCGGCTTCCGCGGCATCGGTCCGCGCGCGACCCTGCGCCTCGCGCCCGGTCCCGGGCTCACGCTGGTCGTGGGCCGCAACGGCTCCGGGAAGTCCAGCTTCGCCGAGGCCGCGGAACTGGCGCTCACCGGGGTGAACCGGCGCTGGGAGGGCCGGTCGTCGGTGTGGCGGGAGGGCTGGCGGAATCTGCACGAGGGCACGGTGGCCCGCATCGACCTGGAGCTCACCACCACCGGATCCGATGCGCCGCTGACGATCCGGCGGGAATGGCCCGAGGACGCCGATCTGTCCGGCGGCACCTGGACGCTGCGCCGAAAAGGCAAGCCGCCCATCGATTATCGGGTCGAGGACTGGTCGCGGGAGCTGGAGCTGTATCGGCCGTTCCTGTCCTACAGCGAACTCGGCGCGCTCGTGGACGGGCGGCCCAGCGACCTGTTCGACGCCCTGCACCAACTGCTCGGCCTCGACGATCTGACCGCCGCCCAGGACCGTACCCGCACCCGCCGCCTCGAACTGGAACGGGCCGCCAAAGCCGCACGCGACGAACGCAATTCGCTGCTGACCGCCCTGTCGACGGTCGCCGACGACCGCGCCGCGCGGGTCTCGGACCTGCTGCGCGCCCCCGAGCCGGACCTGCCGGCCATCGGCCGCGAACTCGCGGGCGCCCGGCACGACCCGAGCGGGGCCGCGACCCTGGAGGCCGTGCTGCGGCTGCGATTACCCGAGCCGGCGGAGGTCGACGCCGCCGCCGACCACATCCACAGGTGCGCAACCGAACTCGCCGCACACGCCACCGGCGATATGGAAGCCGAACTGCGCGTGCTCGAGCTGCTCCGCCGCGCCCGCGACCACGTCGACGCGGGCGGGGACTGCCCGTGCCCGGTGTGCGGTCGCGGCGCTCTCGACCAGCAGTGGCGGCGCGACACCGAGATCCAGATCGGGCGGCTCACCGATCGGGCCGCCGCGCTCACCGCCGCCCGCGTCGCCCTCGAACGCGCCGTGGACCGCGCCCGCGCCCTCGTCCAGCCGGTGCCCGCGGAACTGGACCCCGCGACGCCCTCGGTCCCCAATGTCGACACCGGCCCCGCGCGCCGAACCTGGTCGGCCTGGGCCGAATTCGCCGACGCCGACTACGCCCCCGGCCTGCCGAACCGGCTGCGGACCGCGCACGGCGACGCGGTGCGCGGCCTCGAGACGCTGCGCCGCGCGGCCCGCAAGGAACTCGATCGGCTGGACGCGGTCTGGACCCCGCTCGTGCCCCGCATCGCCGCCTGGCTGCGCGATGCCACGGCCGTGGCCGCCGCCGAACCGGAGCTGCGCACCGTGCGCCGCGCCGAGGACTGGCTGAAGTCGGCCGCCGCGGGACTGCGCGAACAGCGGATGGCGCCGCTGGCCGACCACGCGCGCAGCATCTGGCGCGGGCTGCGGCAGCAGAGCAATGTCGATCTCGGCGCGATTCGCTTGCAGGGCAACGCCGGTGCGAGCCGCAAGGTGCTGCTCGACGTCACCGTCGACGACACCGGCGGCACCGCGCTGGGCGTGATGAGCCAGGGCGAGCTGCACGCGCTGGGTCTGGCGCTGTTCCTGCCGCGCGCGACCGTGCCGGAGAGCCCGTTCGGCTTCGTCATGATCGACGATCCCGTGCAGGCCATGGACCCCGCCAAGGTGGACGGGCTGGCCCGGGTGCTGGCGGCCGCGGCGCGCAGCGGACGGCAGGTGGTCGTGTTCACCCACGACGAGCGCCTGGCCGAGGCGGTGCGCCGGTTGCGGCTCGAGGCGATCGTGCTGGACGTGCAGCGGCGCGAACGGTCCACGGTCGAGATCCGGGTCGCGGAGGATCCGGTACGCCGGTATCTCAGTGACGCCAATGCCCTGTTGCGGACACGGCAACTGCCCCGACCGATCGCCGCCGAGTTGGTCATCACGTGCTGCCGGTCGGCGATCGAGGCGGCCGCGCTGGCCCGCGCGCGCGGCACCCTGCTCGGCGAGGGCGTCGACCATCGCGAGGTGCAGCGCCGCGTCGACGCCGCCCGCACCACCTGGGAGAAGGTGTCGCTGGCGATCCTGGGCGAGCCCGACCGGGTGGACGACCTGAACCTGCTGCTCGACCGGGAGGCGCCCTGGGCGCGCGCGGTGCTGCGCGACGCCGCCGCGGGCGCGCACATCCGCATCGATCGCGGTGTGGGCCAATTGCTCTCGGGCACAAGGAGATTGGTCAAATGGCTGAATCCGTGACCCCGACCGTCGCCGACCGGCTCGCGGCCGCCGAGGAGTTGCTGGCCGGGACCGTCACCGATGCGGGCGGGCTGTGGTCGCGGGCCACGGTGTGGTTGCTGCGGATCGCGCTGGAACAGGCCATCGACCGGTTGTGGGCGGACGTCGCCCCGCCGCTGGCCCGGTGCAGTATGCGCGCGCAGTTGCTGGCCCTGGAACCGCATGTCGGCGCCGCGACCGCCGCCCGGATCGCCGCGCTGTGGGCGACGCTGTCGCGGGCGGGCCACCATCACGACTACGAGCTGGCGCCCACGGTCGTGGAGTTGCGCGGCTGGTACGACGACACGGTGTGGCTCGTCGCCGAACTGGACCACGCGCGGGCCGACATAATCGCGTGATGGCCGTTCTCGTCGACACCGACCCGTGCCCGTGCCGCAGTGGCGAACGGTTCGGGGCCTGTTGCGGACCCCGGCTCGACGGCACCGGCCCCGCGCCCACCGCCGAGACCCTCATGCGGTCGCGCTACACCGCCTTCGCCGTCGGGGACCGTGACTACCTGCTGAGATCCTGGCATCCGAGCACCCGGCCGCGGGTGCTGGACCTGGATCCGGGGCAGCGCTGGGTGGCGCTCGAGATCCTGCGCACC
The DNA here is from genome assembly GCF_053588115.1 of Nocardia sp. NPDC003482. Classification (NCBI taxonomy): domain Bacteria; kingdom Bacillati; phylum Actinomycetota; class Actinomycetes; order Mycobacteriales; family Nocardiaceae; genus Nocardia; species Nocardia sp. NPDC003482. The sequence goes on along the minus strand of NZ_JBSFPI010000024.1, from coordinate 116,874 downwards.
GCGCGCGGCGGACTGTTCGACGAGGAGGGCGAGGTGGAGTTCCGCGCCCACTACCGCGCCGGCCGCGAACGCGGCACGCTGCACGAACGCAGCCGGTTCGTCCGGGTCGCGGGCCAGTGGGTGTACCTGGACGGGATCGTCGGCTGACGTAGCCTGCCGCTATGGCACGCGTCGCGATCGAATACTGCACCCAATGCCGCTGGCTGCTGCGGGCCGGATGGATGGCCCAGGAGTTGCTGAACACCTTCGGCACCGACTTGTCCGAGGTGGCGCTGATACCGGGAAGTGGCGGAGTATTCCGCGTCACGATTGACGAGCAGCAGATCTGGGAACGCCGAGCCGACGGCGGTTTTCCCGAGATCGCGGTACTCAAGCAACGGGTCCGCGACCGGATCGACCCAGGTCGCGACCTCGGTCATATCGATCGCGGATGAGTTGCCGTCGCCGAAGGTGATCGTGGACGTACTCTCGATATACGGAGTACGAGGAGGTGCGAGATGAGCACTCAATTCTTCGAGGCGGCCCCCAGCGCGGATATGGACGCCCCGGCCCCCGTCGCGCGGACCACCGCGGGGGCGGTGCGCGGTCTGCGGCAGGGCGGAGTGCACACGTGGCGCAGCATTCCCTACGCCGCCGCACCCGCCGGACCTCGTCGTTTCGCACCGCCCCAGCCACCGCCGCCCTGGGAGGGCGTGCGCGACTGCGTCGAATTCGGTGAGATCGCCCCGCAGACCATGGGGGCGATGGTTCCCGTCGATTCCGGGCTGCGGATGGGCGAGGACTGCCTGTGGGTGAACGTGTGGGCGCCCGCGCGCACCTCCGAGGAACCCCGGCCGGTGATGGTCTGGCTGCACGGCGGCGCCTACTGCCTCGGCACGGCCGCGCAGACCATCTACGACGGCCGCCGACTGGTCGAGGCCGGGGATGTCGTCGTGGTCGGGGTGAACTATCGGCTCGGGGCGCTCGGCTTCCTCGATCTGTCCTCGCTGGGCGAGGACTTCGTGCCCAATCTCGGCCTGCGCGACCAGATCGCCGCGCTGGAGTGGGTGCGCGACAATATCGCGGCCTTCGGCGGGGACCCCGGCAATGTCACGCTGTTCGGGGAGTCCTCGGGCGCGGGTTGTGTCACCGCCCTGCTCACCGCGCCGCGCGCGGCCGGGCTGTTCCATCGGGCGATCGCCCAGAGTCCGCCCGCGACAACGGTTTTCGGCCGCGAGCGGGCCGCCGGGGTGGCGCGCCGGTTCCTGGAGCTGCTGGATCTGCCGCCGGAGCGCGCGGCGGAACTGCTGGAATGCCCGCTCGAGCGGATCATCGACGCGGCGGGCGTGCTGCTCGACGAGGTGCCGTTGCAGTCGCCGGGCCGGTTGGCGGCCGCGCCCGTCGTGGACGGCGATGTGCTGCCGGGATATCCGGCGGATCGGTTCCAGCAGGGGCGGTCGCATCGGGTGCCGTTGATCATCGGGACCAACAAGGAGGAGGCGTCGCTGTTCCGGCTGTTCCGCTCGCCGATCATGCCGGTGACGCCGGACGCGGTCAACGCGATGTTGCAGGCGGTCGCGACCGAACATCCGAACGTATCGGCCGAGCGGATCGCGGAGATCACCTCGGCGTATCCGGACCTCGCCAAAACCCGTGGGGCGCTTGCCATGTCGACCGACGCGGCGTTCCGGATGCCCGCGCACTGGGTGGCCGACGCGCACTCCCGGCACACCCGGACCTGGATGTATCGCTTCGATCAGGCGACGCCGATGCTGAAGGCGGCCCGGGTCGGTGCGGGCCACGCGACCGAATTGCCTTATGTCTTCGGCAATTTCGGCACGCTGAACCACGATCCGACGTTCTGGCTGGGTGGTCGCAAGGTCGCCACCGAGGTGTCGGGGCGCATGATGCGACGCTGGCTCGCCTTCGCCGAGCACGGGGTCCCCGCGGCGCTGGACGGCTCCAAGCATTGGCCGCCCTATCGGGAGTCGACGCGCACGACGTTGGTCATCGACGCGGTGGACAGCGTGGTGGATGATCCGGACCACGATCTGCATACGGCGTGGGGGGATCAGGCCGTCGGGTTCAGCTGAGGCCACTGCCCGGAGGTCACAGGGCCGTGGGGTTCAGCTGAGGCCACTGCCCGGAGGTCACAGGGCCGTGGGGTTCAGCTGATGCTCGGGGCGGGGTGGTGGGCCGGTTCGCCGAGGGCCACGGGGAGGTGGGTGTAGCCGTGCAGGGTGAAGACCGAGCGGCGGCGGGGGCGGCCCGCGAGGCGGAGGTCGGGGAAGCGGTCGAACAGGGCCTGTAGCGCGTAGACGCCTTCCATGCGGGCGAGGCTGGCGCCGAGGCAGACGTGGATGCCCGAGGAGAACGTCAGGTGCTCCTTCGCGTTGGGGCGGGTGACGTCGAATCGGGTCGGGTCCTCGAAGACCTTCGGGTCGCGGTTGGCTCCGGCGAGGGAGATGACCACGGTGTGGCCCTTGCGCAGCCGGACGCCGTTCAGCTCGATGTCGTCGGTGAGCGCGGTGCGGGCGGTGGTCTGCACGGGCGGGTCGAAGCGCAGGATCTCCTCGATCGCGTTGGGCCACAGGTCCGGATCCTCGCGCAGGCGGGCCAGCTGGTCGGGGTGGGTGAGCAGCTGGACGACGCCGTTGCCGATGAGGTTGACCGTGGTCTCGAAGCCCGCGCCCATGAGCAGGCTCGCCGACGCCTTCAGCTCGCGGTCGTCGAGTTCGCCCGCGGTCACGAGGCTGGACAGGATGTCCTCGCCGGGTTCGCGGCGCAGCCGGGCGATGTGGTCGTCGAGGTAGGTGTTCATGACCTTCATCGAGCGCATGGCCTGCTGGTAGGTGCGCCAGGACAGGCCGACGTCGAGCAGGGGGCTCATGGCGTCGCCCCACTCCAGGAACAGGTCGCGGGAATCGTCCGGGAAGCCGAGCATTTCGGAGATGATCGCGATCGGGACCTGGGAGGCGTAGGTGGCGACGAGATCGGCCGACCCGCCCGCGGGCAGCGCGGCCAGCAGTTCCTCGGTCACCGATTCCACCCGGGCGCGCAGCCGGGCGATCGCGCGCGGGGTGAAGGCGGAGGTCACCGGGCGGCGCATCCGGGTGTGGTCCGGGGGGTCGATGACCAGCATGGAGGGCGGTTCGACGGGGTTGGGCGGCAACGGGTTTCGTTCGGTCAACCGTTGCAGTGGACGGGGCACCTCGAAGCTGTCCGGGGCGCGCACGCCCCACCGGTTGTCGCGCAGAATCGTCCGGCACAGCTCGTGATCCATGACCGCCGAGCCGATCGGCGAGGGCACCACCGGTCCCCGCGCGCGCAACTCGTCGAGCACCGGATACGGATCGTGCGCGCTGGACTCCTCGATCATCAAGCGGGACAACGCATCCCCGCGCCGCGCGAACATCTTCATCGCGTATCGCGGCATCCCCTGCGCCGACACCCACCGGAGCACATACTGCGGCATCATCGCCATCCCCGTTCGTCGTCCAGTCCTGGTCCCACCGTACGAAACCACCCGGCCCCCCGAAACGTGCCCGAGACGGACCCCGACCCCCTACCCAGGTAGGACACGCCGCCGATCCTACGCGGGGCCGGCCCAGCCGCACCCTTTATTCGGATCCGCACCCGTTGTGGGGGCTTGTAGCGGGTGCGGATTCGAATAAAGGGTGCGGCTGTGTTGCGTAGCTTTTGGGGGTTAGGGGCGGGTGTGGGTTATGTGTTCGGTGTGGAGGCGGTGGGGGTTGGGGGTGGGGTTTGTGACCTGGACGAGGGAGGCGCCGGCGGCGTAGATGGCGAGGAGGTCTTCGGTGAGGAGTTGGGGGGTGGTCCAGGGGGTGGTGGAGAGGACTCGGGAGTCCTCGGTGAAGGATTGGGATTTCGCGGAGGCGCGGGCTTGGGTGAGGACCTCTTGGACGGAGGCGCCTTCCAGGGCGGGGCCGGTTGTGGTGGGGTGGAATTGGTCGGGGTGGACGCGGACCGAGGTGGCGTAGTCGACCACGCCTACGGGGAGGTCGCGGGCGGGGCCGCCCATGGGGTCGAGGGAGAGGACGGCAACCTCGGGGATGTCGGCGGCGTCGTCGACGCGGTCGGCGGCGGTGAAGGCCATTTCGGCGGTGGGGTCGGGGCGGAGGACGACCTCGGTGCCCGCCCACCAGCAGCCGAGCAGGACGGCGGCGGTCTGCCAGTGGGCGGGGAGCAGGACGGCGACGCGGCCGCCGGGTTGGACGCCGAACTCGTCGCGAATCATGTTGGCGGTCTTGGCCGCCCAATTGGCGAGGGTCAGGGCGGACAGTTCGATGCGGGCGCCGAGGGCGTCGTCGTAGTAGGTGATGCGCGGACCGGCCGGATCGCGGGCCAGGATGGGATCGAGCAGCGCGCCGGTGAGGGTCTGGTTCAGTTCACACATTTGGGTCCGTTCTGGCCGGCGTCGATGGGTGGGGCGGGGGGCACCGGGGTCGCGGTCGTCGTCGCCGACGTTCCGGACATGTCGAACAGGCTGCCCGCCGCCGAGCCGGGACCAGAATAGTCACCGCTCAGCACGACGCGGACCGTGCCCTCGGGCAGTCCGGCCTCCGCCGTGACGGTCAGTCCGCCCAGGGCCTTGGCGACGGCCTTGGCCTTGGGATCGGCCGCGCTGCCCGCGACCACCCGGCTCGACGACACCGGGCCGCCGATCCAGTTGTCCACGGTCCCGGTGCGGAAACCCTTGCCCGCCAAGGCTTGTGCCACCTGTCCGGCGAGGCCGGGCGTGCCGCTCGCGTTGTAGACGTCCGCGGTCACCGACGAGGGTTCGGGGGTGTCGGAATCGGTGGCGTGGCCGCCGCCGACCATGGCCGCCACATACGACTTCACCGCGCGCGGTTCGACCTTCACGACCGATTCGCCGGATGCCGTGGTGCTGTTGATGTCCGCCACCGGAATGGTCTCGAACTGGACCTGCCCGGCCGACAGATCGCGCAGCTGCTGCACGAAACGCATGACGTCCCAATCGTCGTCGAGCACGATCGTGCGACCGACCGCGTCGCTGAGCTGCTTCAGCCGGCCGGGGTCGGCGAGGATGCGGGCGCTCAGCGCCTGATGCACCAGCGAGGCCATGAACACCTGCTGGCGCACGATCCGATCCAGATCCCCGCGCGGCAGATCGTGGCGCTGGCGCACGAAGCTCAGGGCCTCCGGACCGTCCAGGCGCTGCTCGCCCGCCGGGAACTGCGCGCCCGAAAGCGGTTCGTCCACCGCGTTGTTCAGGCACACCTGCACCCCGCCGACGGCATCGGTGAGCAGCACGAAACCCAGCAGGCTCACCTCGGCGTAGTGGTCGACGGTGATACCGGTCAGATTGCCGACGGTCTTGATCAGCGCCTGCCGCCCGGCCTGGGTGGACTGGCGTTCCACCTCGGCGTCGGACAGGCCCTGGGCGATCAACTTCTGGCGCGCCTTCTCCTTGGTGACGCCGTAGGCCGAATTGATCTTGCCCATACCGATTCCCGGGATGTCGACGTAGGAGTCGCGGGGGATGGACAGCGCGGTCGCCGAGCGGCCGTCGTTGGGGACGCGCATCAACACGATGGTGTCGGTATTGGTGCCGACCTCGTCGCCCGCGTGCAGCATGGCCCGTTCCGAACTCGACAGCGGATTGCCGTGCGCGTCGGTGCGGCTGTCGATGCCGACCATGAGAATGTCGGTCGCACCGTCGCTTCCGCCGCCCAGGCCGAGATTGCCGATCCGCTCGATGCCCGACACCAGGCCGTCGACGCCGTGCCAGCCGAAGCCGGTGACGGCGAAGACCAGGGTGGCCGCGACCGCCGCGATGAGCCGGCCGGAACGGTTCACCGGCGGTTTGCCGTAATAGTCGCGCGAACGCGGGCCGCGCAGAGGGGAACTCGTGCCACGCGCTCGCGACAGCGTTGTTCCACCTCTGCCCTGCGTCACGTGTGCCGTCCTTTCGACCCCACCCGATAACCCCATGTTGACTGTCTACCCCTCGAGGGTCGAGGCTAACGAATGCGAGGGGGCGCATGGTTCAACCGGCACCGGCGCGGCGTGCCAGACTTGCCGCGTGCATTCCTCGTCCGACTCGCGTCTGGTCGTCACCGGGGCCGGGGGGCAACTCGGCCGCGCCGTGATCGCCCGCGCGCCCGAGGCGCTCGCGCTGGGCCGCGGGGACCTCGACATCACCGATCCCGCGGCGGTGCGCGCCACCCTGCGGCCGGGCGACCTCGTCCTGAACTGCGCCGCGTACACGGCCGTGGACGCCGCCGAATCGAACGAGGCCGCGGCCTTCGCGGGCAACGAGACCGGGCCCGCCGTGCTCGCCGCCGCGTGTGCGGCCCTGGGCGCGAGGCTGATTCACGTATCGACCGATTACGTCTTCGACGGCCACGGCACCCGGCCCTACGAACCGGACGATCCGACCGGACCGACCAGCGTCTACGGACGTTCCAAACTGGCCGGGGAACGGGCCGTGCGGACACTGGGCGAGGACGGGCACATCGTGCGGACCGCGTGGGTCTATACCGGCGACCACGGCGACTTCGTCGCCACGATGCGGCGGCTGGAACGCGAGCGGGAGACGGTGTCGGTGGTGAACGACCAACTGGGCTCGCCCACCTACGCCGCCGATCTCGCCGCCGGACTCCTCGAACTGGCCGCGCGCGTGAATTCGCCTGGGCCGCAACCGCTTCCGGCGGTGCTGCACGCCACCAACGCCGGGCAGGCGACCTGGTTCGAGCTGGCGCGAGCCGTATTCGAGGAGGTCGGCGCCGATCCCGACCGGGTGCGGCCGTGCACCAGCGCCGAATTCCCGAGTCCCGTACGGAGACCGGCGTATTCGGTGTTGTCCGATCGCGCCTGGGCCGCCGCGGGACTCACCCCGCTGCGGAATTGGCGTCTCGCCCTCCGCGACGCACTGCGTCGCGTCTGCGGATAGGCTGGGCCCCCGTGAACGCTTCGGAACCCTCCGCTCGACCCGGCCTGGTCGTGGTCACCGTCACGTATTCGCCCGGTGAGCACCTCGAACACTTCATCAGCACGCTGGCGGGTGCGACCAATGAGAAGCCGCAGGTCGTTCTGGCCGACAACGGGTCCACCGACGGGACGCCGGAGCTGGCGGCCGAGGCCAACGAGCATGTGCGGCTGCTGCGCACGGGGGGCAACATCGGGTACGGCGGCGCGATCAATCGCGCGGTGGCCGAGATCGATCCGGAGGTCGAGTTCATCGTCATCGCGAATCCGGACATTCGGTGGGGGACCGACTCGATCGACCGGTTGCTCGAGGCGGCGCAGCGCTGGCCGCGGGCGGGCGCGCTGGGGCCGCTCGTGCTCGAACCGGACGGCAGCGTCTACCCGTCGGCGCGGCGCGTGCCGGGACTGCTCGACGGCGCGGGGCACGCGGTGCTCGGCACGATCTGGCCGACCAATCCGTGGACCCGCCGGTATCGCCAGGAGAACGAGGAACTGTCCGAGCGCTCGGTCGGGTGGCTGTCGGGGTCGTGTCTGCTGGTGCGGCGGGCCGCGTTCGACTCGATCGACGGATTCGACTCGCGCTACTTCATGTACATGGAGGACGTCGACTTCGGCGACCGGATGGGCAAGGCGGGCTGGCACAATGTATTCGTGCCGACGGCCGAGGTCACGCACGCGAAGGGGCATGCGGCAGGGCGCAATCCCGAGGCGATGCTGCCCGCCCATCACGCCTCCGCGTATCGTTTCCAGGCCGACCGGCATCCGCACTGGTGGCAGGCCCCGTTGCGGCTCGCGCTGCGCGCCGGACTTGCGATCCGCTGCCGCCTTGCGGTTCGATCTGCGCTGCGTGAGCGCGCCGCGCAGCAATAGGGCGCGACGGATCTCTTCGGCCACGCGCGCGTGGATCGAACCTGAACAGGGAGACTGATGGCGGACAACTCGGCTGTGCCCGGCACCGCGACCGATGCCGTGATCCTGGTCGGCGGCCAGGGGACGCGGCTGCGGCCGTTGACCCTCTCGGCACCGAAACCCATGCTGCCGGTGGCCGGTCTGCCGTTCCTGCACCACCTGCTCGCCCGCATCGCCGACGCGGGCATCACCCACGTCGTGCTCGGCACCTCGTTCAAGGCCGAGGTGTTCGAGGCGCATTTCGGCGACGGCGCCGACCTCGGACTCGAGATCGAGTACGTCACCGAGACCGAGCCGCTGGGCACCGGCGGCGGCATCCGCAACGTGCTGCCGAAGCTGCGCGCCGACACCGTGATGGTGTTCAACGGTGACGTGCTCGGCGGCAGCGATCTGGGCGCGATCCTCGACACGCACGTGTCGAGCAACGCCGATGTCACGCTGCATCTGGTGCGGGTCAGCGATCCGCGCGCGTTCGGATGCGTGCCGACCGACGAAACCGGCCGGGTCACAGCGTTTCTGGAGAAGACCCAGGATCCGCCCACCGATCAGATCAACGCCGGGTGCTACGTGTTCCGGCGCGAGTACATCGAGAAGATCCCGTCCGGTCGGCCGGTGTCGGTGGAGCGGGAGGTGTTCCCGGCGCTGCTGACCGAGGGTGCGCATATTCAGGGACATGTCGACATCTCCTATTGGCGGGATATGGGCACCCCGGAGGATTTCGTCCGGGGCTCGGCGGATCTGGTGCGGGGCATCGCGCCCTCGCCCGCGCTGCCCGGCCAGCGCGGGGAGTCGCTGGTGCACGCCGGCGCGGGTGTCGCGCCGGGCGCGCTGCTGATCGGCGGGACCGTGGTCGGCCGGGGCGCGGAGGTCGGGGCGGGGGCCCGCCTCGACGGTGCGGTGCTGTTCGACGGCGCCCGCGTGGAAGCCGGTGCGACCGTGGAACGTTCGATCATCGGATTCGGTGCTCGGATCGGGCCGCGGGCGCTGGTCCGCGACGCCGTCATCGGGGACGGGGCCAGTGTCGGGGCGCGGTGCGAGTTGCTGCGCGGGGCCCGGGTGTGGCCGGGAGTGGAGATCCCCGACGGCGGCATCCGCTTCTCCACCGACGTGTAGCCCTCGCTCACGCCGCGACCGGAACGGGGGTCGCGGCCCGAGCGCCGGACGCTTCCGCGCGGACCGGCCGCCGCTCGCGCAGCAGCAGGAGACCGGTCGTGAGGACCAGGGCCGCGGTGAGTCCGTGCACGCTCAGGGCGATGGCCGTGGAGCCGTGGTAGCTCAGCACCGTGAGCATGTCGCCGATGGGGATCAGTGCGATCGCCAGCATGGTCACCCCCAGGGCGAGGCGTTGCCGGGTCGCCAGCAGGGCCAGCAGCAGCACGCCGGAGGCGGTGTCGCGCACGCCCTTCAGATTCAGGAACGCGACGGCGTCGCCGTGCGGCCACTCCGGTAGGCCGAAGCCGGTGGCTATGGATTCGGGGACGAGGAGATAGCTGACGCCGATGTAGAGGATGAACGCGGCGCCGAGCAGGACGAGACCGGTGTTGATGCGGGACAAGGTCATTGGAGTGCTCCGAAATCTAGCGTTGCTATTGGATGCGGCAACCATAGCTTGTCGACGGCTAAGTTGTCTAGCGGTGCTAGAATCGAATCCGTGAGCACTCAGGCCAGACGAGAACGCCAGCGCGCCGAGCGGCATCAGCAGATCATCGACACCGCCCGCGAGATCGCCGAGACGCAGGGCTGGGAGTTGGTGACGGTCCGCCGCCTCGCCGACGCCATCGAGTACAGCCAGCCTGTGCTCTACAGCCACTTCCACGGCCGCGACGCCATCGTCGCCGCCGTCGCCGAACAGGGCTTCGTCGAGTTGACCGAGTTGATGCGGCGGCTGCGGGCCGCGGCACGGACCCCCGAGGAGGCGCTCGTCGCGGTCGCCCGCGGCTTCCTCGAGTTCGCGCGCACCAATTCCGCCCTCTACGAGGCCATGTTCGTGCAGAAGGTGGACCTGAAATTCGGCGACGGCGCCCCCGAGGTCCTGGTCGAGGGCTTCGCGGAGCTGATGGCCGTATTCGCCCCCTTCGCGGGCGACCACGACCCGGAGACCTTCACCGAGGTCGCCATGAGCGCCCTGCACGGCCTGGCCCACCTCGACCACCACGCCCGCCTCCGCCCCGACTTCCGCCGCCAGCGCCTGAACATCCTCGTGGAGCAGTGGACCCGCGGCCGCGCGGTCGAGCACGCCTGAACCTCCGCCGCCGCGGGGCGGGCCTGGACCGAAGCGCGCCAAGGGCATTGGGCCGTCTCCTCCGTCGTCCGCGACAGGGCGGAGGGCTCGGGCCGCCGAATGGGCGGGCGGATTCGGGGTCGCGCCTACAGTGGGGACCATGGCTGATGCGGTGGTGGTGGGAGCGGGGCCGAACGGGCTCGCGGCGGGCGTGATCCTCGCTCGGGCGGGCCTCGAGGTGGAGGTGTACGAGGCGGGGGAGACGATCGGGGGCGGCTGCCGGACGGCGGAGTCGACCTTGCCGGGCTATCACCACGATGTGTGCGCGGGGGCGCATCCCATGGCCGTGGCGTCACCGTTCTTCCGGGCGTTCGATCTGGCCGCGCACGGAGTGGAGATGCTGACGCCGGAGGCGTCCTACGCGCATCCGCTCGACGGGGGTGTGGCCGGGGTGGCCTGGCGGGATCTCGACCGGACCGTGGCGGGGCTGGGTCGGGACGGCGCGGCGTGGCGGCGGTTGTACGAGCCGCTGGTGCGGCGCTGGGAAGGCGTTGTGGCCCTGGCGATGTCGGATCTGCGGCATCCGCCGCTGGATGTGGGCGTCGGGGTGCGGTTCGGGCGGCGGATGCTGGAACAGGCATCGCCGTTGTGGGGCTTGCGGTTTCGGGAGGAGCCCGCGGCGGCCCTGTTCACCGGGGTGAGCGCGCACGCGATCTCGCCGCCGCGCTCGTTGCCGCCCGCGGGGGTGGCGCTGTTGCTGGGCACGCTCGCGCACGCCGAGGGGTGGCCGGTGCCGCGGGGCGGGAGTCAGGCCATCGTCGACGCGCTCGCGGCGGATCTGGTGAAACACGGTGGCCGCATCGAGACCGGGACGAGGGTCGACTCGCTCGACGAATTCCGTTCCGCGCGAACGATTCTGCTCGACACCGCGCCCGCCGAACTGCTGCGCGTCGCGGGCGACGATCTGCCCGAGCGCTACACCCGCCAGCTCGAGCGGTTCCGCTACGGCGGGGCGGCCTGCAAGGTGGACTTCGCCCTGTCCGGTCCGGTGCCGTGGCAGGGCGAGGGCTGTGATCGCGCGGGGACCCTGCATGTGGTCGGCACTCGCGCCGAGGCCGTCGCCGCCGAAAAGGCCGTCGCCGCGGGCGAACACGCGCAACGGCCCTACGTCCTGGTCATCCAGCCCGATATCGTCGACGACACGCGCGCGCCCGAGGGCGGGCACACGCTCTACACCTACGCCCACGTGCCGAATGGTTCCCCGCGCGACGTGAGCGGCGCCGTCGTCAATCAGCTCGAGCGCTTCGCCCCCGGCTTCCGCGACCTCGTCCTCGCCACGAACGTCCGCACCGCGGCCGAAATGCCCTACTACAACGCCAATTACGTGGGCGGCGACATCTCCGCGGGCGCGATGACCCTGCTCCAGACCCCGCTGCGCCCGGCCCCGCGCTGGAATCCGTACGCGACCCCGCTGCCCGGCGTCTACTTCTGCTCGTCGTCCACCCCGCCGGGCCCCGGCGTGCACGGCATGTCCGGGCTGCACGCCGCCCGGCACGCCCTGCGGGAACGGTTCGCGATCACCACCGAGCCCGAGGCGTTGCTGCGGCCGGCGTAGCTCAGCGGCTCGATTCGGTGGCCTGCTGGCTGCGGTACAGGTCGGGTTCGATGTACATGAGCCTGGCGGCCGGAACCGCCTCGCGGACACGGGCTTCCGCGGCGTCGATGGCCTGCGCCACGTCGGCGATGTCGAGGCCCGGGACGATGGCGACCTTGGCGGCGATGAGCAGCTCCTCGGGGCCGAGGTACTCGGTGCGCAGGTGGATGACGCGGTCGATGCGGCTGCCGTCCACCAGGTTCTCGCGGATCTTGCGGTCCTGCGTCGGGGTCGCGCCCTCGCCGATGAGCAGACTCTTCATCTCGACGATCAGGACCACCGCGATGGTGCCGAGCAGGGCGGCGATGCCGAGGGTGCCGACGCCGTCCCAGATCGGATTGTCGGTGAGGACGGTGAGCACGACCGCGACGAGGGCGAAGGCCAGGCCGATGAGCGCGCCGGAGTCCTCGAGCAGGACCACGGGCAGCTCCGGATTGCGGGAGTTGCGGATGAACCGCCACCAGCTCAGATTGCCGCGCAGCGGGGCGGATTCGCGCATCGCGGTGACGAAGCTGAAGCCCTCCAGGGCCACCGCGATCACCAGGATCACGATCGCCACGATCGGCGACTCCAGCCTCTCCGGATGCTGGATCTTGTGGATGCCCTCGTACAGCGAGAACATCGCGCCCAGGGTGAACAGCACCAGCGCGACGACGAACGAGTAGAAGTACCGATTGCGCCCGTAACCGAAGGGATGTTTGGCGTCGGCCTCCTGCTCGGCGCGCCGCTGACCCAGCAGCAACAATCCCTGGTTGCCGGTGTCGGCCACCGAGTGCACCGCCTCGGACAGCATCGACGACGAACCCGTGATCGCCGCACCCACGAACTTCGCGATGGCGATTCCCAGGTTCGCGGTCAACGCCGCGAAGATCGCCTTCTTACCGCCACCGGCAGACATGTCGCAGCCCTGGTCCTTCCGTCTCGCGGCGCGCACCTGCGAGCCGTGTCCGATTCGCCCGGATATTACCGATCGTGAACGCAGGCGCAGAACACCTGGGCCGCATCCGCGTCCGCCCGCGCCCGCACCGGGCCGTCCGCGGCCGACACCCAGGCCGCGCCGCCCGGGGCGATCCGCAGTTCGTCGGCGCCGTGCCGCAACCACGGGTTGCCCGCCGTGCACAAGATGATGCCCGGTCCGCCGTCGAGGATCTCCACCGGCTCCGCGTCCGGCGTCAGCTCGAACCGCCGCAGCTCGAATTCGCGTGCGGGCGTGGGATATCCGAACGCCCCTTCGCCCAGCGGTTCGGGCGCGACGATCGGGACCTCGAGCGGTTCGAAGTCCAGGACCCGCAGCAGTTCCGGAACGTCCACGTGCTTGGGCGTCAGCCCGCCGCGCAGCACGTTGTCGGAGTTGGCCATGATCTCCACCCCGACCCCGCTGAGGTAGGCGTGCAGATTGCCCGCGGCCAGGTACAGCCCCTGCCCCGGTTCCAGCGTGATGCGGTTGAGCAGCAGCGCGGCCAGCACGCCCGCGTCGCCGGGATAGCCCTCGGCCAGCTCCAGGACGGTCCGCGCCTCGGCCACGAATTCCTTGGGGGCCGAGGCGGATTCGTCGTCGGACTGCTTGAGGTAGTGCACGCAGCCGTCGAGCACCTTGGGCAGCAGGGTGGCGAGCATGGCCTGCGGCAAGGTGATCCAGCTGGTGAACAGCGTGCGGAGACCGTCCGAATCCGGTTGCGCGCCCAGCAGTTCCGCGTAGGGGACCAGTTCCGGTACGCCCAGCGCGTGCAGCAGGGCGACCGTGCGCCGCGGCTCGCGGAATCCGGCCAGCGCCTCGAACCGTTCCAGCGCCACCACCAGTTCGGGCTTGTGGTTCTCGTCGCGGTAGTTGCGCAGCGGCGAGTCCAGCGGCACGCGCGCCTCGTTCTCGCGCCGGAACCCCGCGCGGGCCTGTTCGGCGCTGGGATGGGCCTGCAGCGACAGCGGTTCCTCGGCGGCGAGGATCTTCAGCAGGAACGGCAGGCGGCCGCCGAAAGCCGGTGCCACCGAACCGAGTTCGTGCTGCGGATCGGCGTCGACCACCTCGAGCAGCGAGGCGTTGCGGCCGTCGAGGCGCAGCCGGGCCGGATCGGCGGGATGCGCGCCGAACCACAGCTCGGCCTCCGGATGCGCGGACGGGACGGGGCGCCCGCACAACCGAGCGAGCGCGGTGCGCGAACCCCAGGCATAGGAACGCAACGCACCTACGAGTTCGTGCACTAGTAGGTTCCCCCGTCGTACTGGGCCGGGCGGTCGGCGGCCACCGGTCGGCCGCCGAGCAGACGTAGATAGGCCGCCGCCATCTCCAGGCGCAGGATCAGCACGGCGAGCTGTTCGAGTTCGCCGCCGCGCACGGGCGGACGCGGCGAAACCGATGCGGCGAGCAGGTCTTCCGCGGCCGGTCCGACCGCGGCCTCGCCGCCGGTCAGTTCGGCCTCGAGGTTCAGCAGATCCGCGTCCACGAGTCCGCCGCCGCTGAACACGGCCAGCCGCCGATGCGCGGCGAGCCGATCGGCGTCGGCGCTGATCACGAACACCCGGACCCGTTCGACCGGGGCCGGACCGTCGAGCTGCTCGTCGTGGAACAGCGGATCGTAGTCCGGCGCGGCCGCGTTCGCGGCCTCGCTCAGGCGGCCGTGGGCGGCCACGGCGTCGGCCAGATCCGTGGCCGTCGCGATGCGGCCCGCGGCCAGCAACAGCACCTCGGCGGCGTGCCCGGCCACCTCGGTGGCGGCGGGGGAGTCGCCCGCCAGCACGACATCGCGCTCCCGCATCCGGGCGGCCAGCGTCTTGGCCGGATTGTGGAAGACCTCGTTCTGCGGACCGTCGCGCAGCGCCTCGGCGTCGAGCAGGTCGGCGAGCGCGTTCAGATCGGGCACCAGCGTCGCCGCGCGGACCGGATCGATCGCCCGCAACACGGCGAGTTCGACGGCCAGGTACCGCAGCAACCGATTGTGGTCGAGCACCGGGACCCGGGGCGGCAGCACGGCCGCGCGTCCGGCCGCCGCCGCGCGCATCGGACCCTCGTCGGGGGCGGCGACGACCACCTCCGCGCCGCGGCGCAGCGCCCGGTCGACCGCGCCGATGAGCCGCGGATCGCCCGCGTCGTCCCCGGCGACCAGGACCACGTCCAACGGGCCGACCCACTGCGGAATCTCGGTGACCGGCACGATCGGCAAGCCGGCGCGGTCGCCGACCGCGGCCACCAGCAATCCCGCCGCGCGGGCCGCGCGGCCGGAGCCGGAGACCAGGACCAGACTTCGGGGGCGGAGATCGGTGAGCCGGCTCAGCGCGTCCTCACCGATGGCGGCCGCCGTCGCGCGCACCTGGGCGCCGCCCGAGGCGGCCGAGCGCAATGTCCCTCCGGAATCCGCGGCCTCCAGCGAGGCGACGTCATCGAGGTCGAGTACCGGTGTCCCTGCGATCATCGGGCGTTGCCACCTCCCCTCAATCGGGTCACCAGGCCGGTCGAATCCGAGCTCTGTGATTCCACTATTCCAGTCAGCCGCGGACGATGCCGAGGATCTCGGTCACGAGTGCGTCTACTTCGTCCTGCGATCGGGCCTCGACGTTGAGCCGCAGCAGCGGTTCGGTATTGGAGGCGCGCAGATTGAACCAGGCCTTGTCCGGCAACCGCACGGTCACGCCGTCCATCCGATCCACCGATTCGGACCTACCCTCGAATGCCGCGAGTACCGCCATCGTTCGCTCCTTCGCGTCCGCCACTGTGGAGTTGATCTCCCCGGAGGCGGCATATGTTGCATAGGACGCGGCCAGTTCCGACATCGGGCGGTCCTTCTCGCCGAGCGCGGCCAGCACGTGCAGCGCGGCCAGCATGCCCGAGTCGGCGCCCCAGAAGTCGCGGAAGTAGTAGTGCGCGGAGTGTTCGCCGCCGAAGATCGCGCCCGTCGCGGCCATCTCCTGCTTGATGAACGAGTGCCCCACGCGAGTGCGAACCGGGGTGCCGCCCAGCCGGTTCACCAACTCCGGCACCGCCTGCGAGGTGATCAGGTTGTGGATGACGGTCGCGCCCGGCTCCTTGGCCAGTTCGCGCTCGGCCACCAGCGCGGTGATCGCCGACGGCGGGACCGGGTTGCCCTGTTCGTCGACGACGAAGCAGCGGTCGGCGTCGCCGTCGAAGGCCAGGCCGAGGTCGGCGTCGTTGTCGCGCACGAACTTCTGGAGGTCCACCAGATTCTTCGGGTCCAGCGGATTGGCCTCGTGATTGGGGAACGAGCCGTCCAACTCGAAGTACAGCGGGGCGATGGTGAGCTGCGGGACCTGACCCAGTACGGCGGGCACGGTGTAGCCGCCCATGCCGTTGCCCGCGTCGACGGCGACCTTCAGCGCGCGGCCCGCGCTCAAATCGACCAGCCCGCGCAGGAATTCGGCGTAGGCGTCGAGCAGGTTCACCTCGCTCGCGGTGCCGGGAGTGCCGTCGAATCCGGGCACCCCCTCGATCAGCTCGCTCGTGATGGTGGCCAGACCGGTGTCCTGGCCGACCGGCAGCGCGTTGGCGCGGCACAGCTTGATGCCGTTGTAGCGGGCGGGATTGTGGCTGGCGGTGAACATCGCTCCGGGACAGGCGAGATGGCCGGAGGCGAAGTACAGCTCGTCGGTGGAGGCGAGGCCGATGTGCACCACGTCCAGGCCCTGGGCGAGCACGCCGTCGGCGAAGGCGGTGGACAGGGCGGGCGAGGAGTCGCGCATGTCGTGCCCGATGACGATGCGGGCCGCGCCCTCCTCCCGCATCAGCCGCGCGAACGAAGCGCCCACGTCCCGAACGAATTCCGCATCGATCTGTTCGCCGACCACACCGCGAACGTCGTAAGCCTTGACAACTGCATGTACCGACTCGGCAGATCGCGCGACTGTCATATGAACCACCCTAGTAGGCGCGCGCCCGGCGCAGGCGGGGGTCCCACCCCTCGGCGGAACGCGGGCGAGCCGGGACTCGGATCAATTCGGCGGGTCGGGCAGGACGCGCAGATGGCCGCGGCGGCCCGTGCGCCCGGTGCGGGCCGGACGGGCGGGGGCGGCGGGCGGGTCGGCGTAACCGCGGTGCTCGGGTTCGCTTGTGCGACGGCGCATTCCGGCCTCGCGAACGGCCTCGGCCAGCGCGGTCAGATCGTCGTCGTCGGGGGAGGTGGAGAAGCCGCCCTCGTGGCGGACCAGTTCCCAGCCCTTCGGCGCGGTGATCCGGGAGGCGTGGGTCTCGCACAGGTCCCAGGAGTGCGGTTCGGCCACGGTGGCCAGCGGGCCGACGACGGCCGTCGAGTCCGAGTAGACGTAGGTGAGCGTCGCGACGGCCGGGTTCTTGCAGCCTGGACGGCAGCAACGACGCATGGGAATCACGCCAAGGAGAGTAACCCCCCACACCGCCGCGCGCCGCGAGACACGCAGGATGGGATGGCGATCACGTGGGGGACTAGATTCGAGCCATGACCCGATCCCGGAAGCGACCCCCCACCGCCCGGTCGGTGCTGCGGCGTGGGCGGGGGGTGCGCGGACCCATGTTGCCGCCGACCGTGCCCGCCTGGCGGACCCGGGGCCAGCAGTTCGATCGGCTGGTGCTGGAGGCGTTCGCACCCCTGGACAGCCGCTGGCACGATCGGCTCACCAAACTGGATATCGCGGTCGACGACGTGCCGAAAATCCGTCCGCTGCACCCGGATTCGGTGACCTGGCCCGACGAGGTGGTCGCCGACGGCCCGGTGCCGCTGTCGCGCCTGGTCCCGGCCGGCGTGGACCGGCACGGAGCGGCTACCCGGGCCCGCGTCGTCCTGTTCCGAAAACCGTTGGAACTACGCGCGAACGACCCCGACGACCTGGTCGATCTGCTTCGGGAGGTGCTCGTCCAGCAACTCGCCACCTATCTCGGCGTCGATCCGGACGTCATCGATCCCGAACCGGAGTGATCCGGCGCGGGTCTAGCCGATGCCCCGCTTCAGGCGACGGCGCTCCCGCTCCGACAGCCCGCCCCAGATGCCGAAGCGTTCGTCGTGCGCCAGCGCGTATTCGAGGCATTCGTCGCGGACCTCGCAGCCCATGCAGATCCGCTTCGCCTCGCGGGTCGAGCCGCCCTTCTCGGGGAAGAACGCCTCCGGATCCGTCTGGGCGCACAGGGCCCGTTCCTGCCACTGCTCCTCGATGGTGTCGAACATCGCATCGAAGTCGGTGACGATCAGGCTGAGCCGCGGTGGTTCCGGCTTCTGCTGAGCGCGTGCCCACTGTCCTCCCTGCGGTGGTGTCACTGTCACCTTGTTTCCCCCCTCCTGTTCTGCTTCGTTCCGGCTGTCAGCGCAGACGCCAGGTGCTGCGCCTGCCGTGGAATCGGTTTGCGATACACCGCCCGGAATGCTCGACGGGGCCAGCTCCTCGGCCATCGCTCCGCCTCCTCACTGTGTGTTAGCGCAGAATGATTTTTCCGTCGGACCTCATCTGCCCACCGACGGCCCAACACCGCGACGTAGTCCCGCGGACATCCCCGAGCTTGTCACTCCGATGCGAACATCTGTTCGAAAACCGGCCTGCGCCTTGAACTCTCGCGCGTGCCCGGAATGACATGTCTGTGATTAGACACGCCGGACGCGGTGATGGTCAAGCTGCCGACACAATTCCGTTACTATCCGCCGCCGACTTCGCCGCGGTTCGGTAACCGGAAGTAGCAAATGAACAGCAAATATGCTCCGGATCGTGACCGCCGCGCCAACGCATAGGCTGTGTCGATGTGAGTGGAGAACGAGCGGAGAGCGCGCCCGCCGCCGGGCCGCGCATTGCCGTGTTGGTCGGTGGCGTCGGCGGCGCGCGCTTCCTGCTGGGCGTGCGCGAACTGCTGCCCGAGGCCGAGGTTTCGGCCGTCGTGAACGTCGGCGACGACGTCTGGATGCACGGGCTGCGCATCTGCCCCGACCTGGACACCTGCATGTACACGCTGGGTGGCGGCATCGATCCCGAACGCGGCTGGGGCCGGCGCGGGGAGACCTGGCACGCCAAGGAGGAGCTCGCGAATTATCGGGCGCAGCCGGACTGGTTCGGACTGGGCGATCGCGATATCGCGACCCATCTCGTGCGCACCGAAATGCTGCGCGCGGGTTACCCCCTCTCGGCGGTCACCGAAGCGCTGTGCGCGCGCTGGCAACCGGGCGTGAAACTGCTCCCGGCAACCGACGACAGATGCGAAACGCATGTTGTCATCTCCGATCCGGAGAACCCTGGCGAACGTCGCGCGATTCATTTCCAAGAGTGGTGGGTACGCTATCGTGCCGGCGTCGAGACCCATGGATTCGTCACAATCGGGGCGGAACAGGCCAAACCTGCCCCTGATGTGATCGAAATCATAGAATCCGCGGACGTGGTCCTGCTGGCCCCCTCGAACCCCGTCGTGAGCATCGGCGCGATCCTCGCGGTGCCCGGTATCCGGGGCGCGCTGCGCACGACGAAGGCCAAGGTCATCGGCCTGTCTCCGGTCATCGACGGAAAGCCGTTGCGCGGCATGGCCGACGAGTGCCTGTCGGTGATCGGCGTCGAGACCACCGCCGAGGCCATCGGCCGCCACTTCGGCGCGCGCACGCACACCGGCATTCTCGACGGCTGGCTCGTGCACTCCACCGACACCGCCGACGTGCCCGGCGTCGAGGTGCGCAGTGTGCCGCTGCTGATGACCGATCCGGCGGCGACCGCCGAAATGGTCCGGGAGGCACTGGATCTGGCGGGAGTGAAGCCGTGACCGTGACCGATCACGCGCCCGGCGGGGAACTGCGCATCCTGCCGGTCACCGGATTGCCGGAGTTCCGGCCGGGCGACGATCTCGCCGAGCGCATCGCCGAGCGCGCCCCTTGGCTGAGCGACGGCGATGTGCTCGTGGTGACCAGCAAGATCGTCGCCAAGGTCGAGGGCCGCATCGTCGCCGCGCCCGCCGATCCGGACGAACGCGACGCCGCGCGACGGGAATTGGTGAACGCCGAGGCGGTGCGCGTGCTCGCGCGCAAGGGCCGCACACTGATCACCGAGAACCGCATCGGCGTCGTGCAGGCGGCCTCGGGCGTGGACGGCTCGAATGTCGAACAGGGCGAACTGGTTCTGCTGCCGGAGGATCCGGACGCCAGCGCCCGCGCGTTGCGGGCCGCGCTCGCCCGGCGGCTCGGCGTGGACGTGGCGGTCGTCATCACCGACACCATGGGCCGCGCCTGGCGCATCGGCCAGATCGACGCCGCGATCGGCGCGGCCGGGCTGCGGGTCGTGCACGACTACGCGGGCGCGATCGACGGGCAGGGCAACGAATTACACGTCACCCAGGTGGCGATCGCCGACGAACTGGCCGCCGCCGCGGATCTGGTGAAGGGCAAACTGGGCGGCGTCCCGGTCGCGGTCGTGCGCGGCCTCGAACCCCACGACGACGGCTCGCGCGCCGCGGATCTGCTGCGCCGCGGCGAGGAGGACCTGTTCTGGCTCGGCACCGCCGAGGCCCTCGACCAGGGTCGCCGCGAGGCGCTGCTGCTGCGGCGGTCGGTGCGCCGATTCGCCGACGCCCCGGTCGATCCCGAGCTGATCCGCGAATCGGTGGCGGCGGCGCTGACCGCGCCCGCCCCGCACCACACCCGGCCCGTGCGCTTCGTGTGGGTGCGCGACCCGGATCTGCGAAAGCGGTTGCTGGAGAGCATGGCCGAGGCGTGGCGCGCCGATCTGACCGCCGACGGTCTATCCGCCGAACGGGTCGAGCGCCGAATCGCGCGGGGCGGCATTCTGTTCGACGCCCCCGAGGTGATCATCCCGTTCTGCGTCCCCGACGGCGCGCACGACTATCCGGACGAACGCCGCCGCGCCGCCGAGCGGACCATGTTCACCGTCGCCGTCGGCGCGGCCGTGCAGGGACTGCTGGTCGCGCTCGCCACCCGCGGCGTCGGCAGCTGCTGGATCGGCTCGACGATCTTCGCGCCGGAGATCACCCGCGAGGTGCTGGGCGTGGCCGCGGACTGGAACCCGTTGGGCGCCATCGCCGTCGGACACCCCGAGGCGGAGCTCGCCCCGCGCGAGCCCCGGCCCTCCGGCGACGGCCTGGTCGAACTGTAGGAACGAAAGGTATCGATGAGCGCGGAATCCCTGCACGTCTCGGCCCGCGAACTGCTCGAGAAGTGGTGTCCCGCACCGGGTCCCGAGCAGTCGCTGCGCCAGGCCCTGCTCGCGTTCCTCGCCGCGTCCCCGCGCGGCTGCCTGCGCGAGCACGCGCCCGGCCACATCACCGCCTCGGCGCTGGTGTTCTCCCACGACGAGCGGGAGCTCCTGCTGACGCTGCATCCGCGGGTGGGGCTGTGGATCCAATTGGGCGGGCACTGCGAGGAATCCGACGAGACGGTCGTGGACGCGGCGCTGCGCGAGGCGATCGAGGAGTCCGGCATCGCCGACCTCGAGATCGAACCGGAACTGTATGGCGCGCAGGCACATCCGATCACCTGCTCGCTCGGCGTGCCGACCCGCCACCTGGACCTGTTGTTCAAGGTGCGCGCCCCGCGCGGCGCGGTGGCGGTGCGCAGCGCGGAGTCCACCGACCTGCGGTGGTGGCCGGTGGACGCGCTCCCGGCGAACTCGGAAGTGTTGCTGTACTGAGCGATTCGCGACGTGGGAAGCGCCGGTGCGCCGCCGCCCGGGGGTGTTGAGCGGATGCGCACCGGCGCGCTGGTCCCGGCCTTGGGAACTAGGCGGGTACTAGGCCGGAACCAGGTCTTTCTCGGGCGCGGGCCCGTGGTCGTCGACCATCGTGGCCGGGTCGAAGGGCACCTCGCGGTCGAGGACCGCGCGCACCCGCGCCGCGTCGATGGTTCTGGTCCAGGTGCCGATCAGCACGGTCGCGACGGCGTTGCCGGAGAAGTTGGTGATCGCGCGGGCCTCGGACATGAACCGGTCGATGCCCACGATCAGGCCCACGCCGCTGATCAGATCCGGCCGGTGACTCTGGAGACCGCCCGCCAGCGTGGCCAGACCGGCGCCCGTCACGCCCGCCGCGCCCTTGGACGCCACGATCATGAAGACGAGCAGGCCGAGTTGTTCGCCCACCGACATCGGCTTGCCCATCGCGTCGGCGATGAACAGGGAGGCCATCGTCAGATAGATCGCGGTGCCGTCCAGGTTGAACGAGTACCCCGTCGGCACCACGATGCCGACGGTGGTCCGCTCCACGCCCAGGTGCTCCATCTTCGCGATCAGCAGCGGCAGCGCCGATTCCGACGACGACGTGGAGAAGATGAGCAGGTACTCGCGGGCCAGATACCGGACCAGTTTGAAGATCGACACCCCGGACGCGGCCCTCATCAGCACGCCCAGCACACCGAACACGAACACCAGACAGGTCAGGTAGAACGCGACCATCAGCAGCGCCAGCTGCTTCACCGCGTCCAGGCCCGTGGTCGCGACGACATTGGCCATCGCGCCGAACGCGCCGATCGGCGCGAGCCACAGGATCATGGTCAGAATCCGGAACACCAGCTTCTGCACCAGTTCCACGCCACGCAGCAGTGGCGCACCCGTAGCGCCCATGGCCTGGATGCCGAAACCCACCAGCAGCGCGACGAACAAGGTCTGCAACACGCTGCCCGCGGTCAGCGACGACAGCAGCGAGGTGGGGACGATGCCCTCGATGAACTGCCAAGTGCCGCCGGCGGTTTCGGCCTGCTTCTGATACTTCGCCACATCCTTGGCGTGTTCGGCGATGTTCAGCCCGCTGCCGGGTTGCAGCAGATTGCCCACCACCAGGCCGATGCCCAGCGCGACCGTGGACATGAGCAGGAAGTACCCGATGGCCAGGCCGCCGACCTTGCCGATCCGCGAGGCCGCCCGCACCGAGCCGATGCCGAGCACGATCGTGCAGAAGATGACCGGGGAGATCATCATCTTGATCAGACTGACGAAGATCGTGCCCAGTTCGGCGACCGACTTCCCGGCCCCGGGGGCGAACCTGCCCACCAGCACACCGGCGATCACGGCCACGATCACGGCGATGTACAGCCAGTGCGTGCGGTCGCGCTTACGGGGTGGTGCGGTGGTGCCGGTCATGGTCACAGATCATGGCGGCTACGGTGACGGGGGTCACTGTTTCGTACATTTCGTTCACCGGGAGGGCGCGTGCGCAGACGGGGCATGACCCTGGCCGGGCAGGTGTTCGTCGTCCAATTGCTGGTGCTGATCGTGGTGATCGGGATCGGCGCGACGCTGGCGCTGTGGGAGGTGCGGCGCGAACAGGACGAGGCGACCCGCCAGCGCGTCACCGGAATCGGCGTCGCGGTCGCGCAGTCGCCCGCGACGGTGGCGGCCGTGCACGATCCGAATCCGACCGCGCTGCTGCAACCGGTCACCGAGCGCATTCGCAAGCAGACCCGGGTGGACTTCATCGTGGTCATGGCCCCCGACCGCACCCGCTACACCCACACCGAACCGGACCGGATCGGAAAGCCGTTCAGCGGCAACATCTATCGCGCCCTGCGCGGGGAGACCTTCACCGAGACGTTCACCGGCACGCTGGGGCCGTCCATCCGGGTGGTCACCCCGGTGCGCGACGAGATCGGCGGGGGCGTCGTCGCCCTGGTCTCGGTGGGCGTGACCCGGGCGGCCATCGGCGATCAGGTGTTCGCGCAGTTGCCGCTGATCCTGAGCGCCGCGGGCGGTGGTCTGCTGTTGGCGACGGGTAGTTCACTGTTGTTGCGGCGCAGGCTGTTACGGCAGACCCACGGCCTGGGTCCGGCGCAGCTGCGCTCGCTGTACGAACACCACGACGCGGTGCTGCACTCGATCCACGAGGGGCTGGTGGTGTTCGATCAGGGGGCCGACGAGGCTGCGGTGGTCAACGACGAGGCGCGGCGGCTGCTCGAACTGCCCGACGGACCCGTGCGCCGCACCGATCTGCCGGTCTCGCTGCGCCGCCTCGAACGGGCCGTGGTGCGCGACGAGATGCACGTGACCGCCGAACGCGTGCTGGTCGTCAATCAGGACGTGGTCACCTGGTCGGGCCGTCCGCTCGGGACCGTGCTCACCGTCCGCGACCACACCGAATTGCGCGATGTGATGGGCGAACTGGATTCGGTGCGCGGGCTGGCCGAATCGCTGCGCGCCCAGGCGCACGAGGCGGCCAACCGGCTGCACACCGTGGTCACGCTGGTGGAACTGGGCCGCGCGGGGGAGGCCGTGGAATTCGCCACCGACGAACTGCGGCTGTCCCAGGCGCTCATCGATCGGCTCACCGGCGCGGTGCACGAACCGGCGCTCGCCGCGCTGCTGCTGGGCAAGGTCGATCAGGCCCTCGAACGCGGCGTGGAGCTGACCGTGGCCGAGGACACCGCGCTCGACTCCGCCGCCCCGCTCAGTCCGCACGAAATCGTCACGCTGGTGGGCAATCTCGTCGACAACGCGCTGGACGCGGTCGCCCAGACCCCCGACGCCTGGGTGGAGGTGACCGTGCGCCACGACGACGGGCGGCTCCTCGTCCGGGTCGCCGACAGCGGTCCCGGGATGTCGCAGGAGGCGTTCGCCCGCGCGATGGAACGCGGCTATTCGACCAAGACCGATCACCAGGGGCTGGGGCTGGCCCTGGTCCGCCGCCTGGTCGCCCGCTACGGCGGGACGCTGCGTGCCGAGCGCTCCCCGGAATCGGCTGTGCTGGTCCGGATTCCGATCGCCGGGGAGGCGCGATGATCCGGGTGCCGGTGCGGATTCCGATCGCCGGGGACGCGCGATGATCCGGGTGCTGGTGCGGATTCCGGTCGGCGGGGAGGCGCGATGATCCGGGTGCTGATCGTCGAGGACGAACCGCGGATCGCGGCGGCGCACCGCTCGTACGTGGAGCGGGTGCCGGGTTTCACCGCGGTCGCCGTCGCGCACACCGGACGCGAGGCGCTGCGCGCGGCGGGCCGGGCCCCGATCGATCTGGTGCTGATGGACATCGGGCTGCCCGATATGAGTGGACTCGAGGTGACCGCGGCGCTGGCCCGGTCGCGGCCCCGGCCCGACGTCATCGCCATCACCTCCGCGCGCGACCTCGACATGGTCCGGGCCGCGGTCGCGCACGGCGTCGCGCTGTATCTGCTGAAACCGTTCACCTTCGCGGCCTTTCGCGACAAACTCGAGCGTTATCGCGAATTCCGCACCACGCTGGACGCGGGCGCGAGCGCGGTCACCCAGCACGACATCGACCGGGCGTTCGGCGCGCTGCGCGCCACCGATCCGAAGGGCACCGCGCCCAAGGGCATCGCGCCGCACACCCTCGCGGAGGTCTCGCGCGCGCTGCGCGCCGCCGACGGCGGACTCTCGGCCACCGAAACCGGTCGCGCCGTGGGTGTTTCGCGGGTGACCGCGTGGCGCTATCTGGAACGGCTGGCCGAGGACGGGGTGGTCGACCGGCACACCGACTACGGCGGTACGGGGCGGCCGCGGGTGCGGTACGTCTGGCGCAGGTGAACCCGGCTAGGGGTATGCGGATCGGGTAAAGATCGCGTCGGTGGCGTAACTATCGTCACGTCGGGAACGATTCGCGCGCGGATGCTGTGCGGCAACTGGCTGGCGTACCCGGCGGAGCGAAAGCCCCTTGTTCCAGGGGGGCCGGGTCCGATCCGGGGTCGATCCGAGTTTGCCTGCCGGATGCGGGCTTTTCGGACGCGTGTGCAACACCTCAGAAAAGGACTTCCAGGTCTGTAATCGGCCCCAGGTTTGACTCCGCGAAACCGATGTAACACGCGTAAAGTCTCGGCAGATTTAACAGCAGTAGGTCGAGAGTTATTTCTAAGCGGGGCTAACGTGCAATCGGTCGGCAAACGCTCGGGTTCGCCTGACCCCAAGCGGCATCTCTGGGTCCTGGGGTTGATCGCCCCCGGCGCCGCGCTGCTGCCATCGCAGTTAGTGCTGCACACCGGCAACCCGGTGTTCTGGTGGATCGGTCCGATCATCGTGCTGGTGGTGATCCCGGTGCTGGACTGGGTGGTCGGCGAGGACGGGACCAACCCCCGCGACGAGGACTACGAGCTGCTGTCCCGGGACCGGTACTACCGTTGGTGCACATACCTTTTCCTGCCCATCCAGTTGATCGGGCTGGTGATCGCCGCCTACATGTGGGCCGGGCACGACCTCGCGATCGTCGACAAACTCGGGCTGGCGGTCACCCTCGGCTTCGTCAGCGGGATCGGCATCAACGCCGCGCACGAACTGGGTCACCGGGTCGAGCACATGGAACGCTGGCTGGCGAAAGTCGCGCTCGCCCAATCCGGTTACGGCCACTTCTACGTCGAGCACAACAAGGGCCATCACGCGCGGGTCGCCACCCCGGAGGATCCGGCGAGCGCCCGGCTGGGCGAGTCGCTGTGGGAGTTCCTGCCGCGCAGCGTGCTCGGCGGCTTCCGCTCCGCGATCGCCATCGAACGAGATCGCTTGCACCGCAAGGGTTTACGGTGGTGGAGTCGGCACAACAACATCCTCCAGGCGTGGTCGATGACCGTGGTGCTGTACGGCGTGCTGATCGCGGTGTTCGGGCCCCGGATCGTGCCGTACCTGTTGTTGCAGGCCGTGATCGGCGCGGGCATGCTCGAGACGGTCAACTACGTCGAGCACTACGGACTGCTGCGCCGCAAGCGCCCCAACGGTTCCTGGGACCGCTGTTCGCCCGCCGACAGTTGGAACAGCGACCGGCTGGTCACCAACATCTTCCTGTTCCATCTGCAACGGCACAGCGATCATCACGCCAATCCCGGCCGCCGCTACCAGACGCTGCGCTCCTCACAGGAGGCGCCGCAGCTCCCCGCCGGATACGCCACCATGATCCTGCTGGCCGCGGTTCCGCCGCTGTGGCGGCATGTGATGGATCCGAAGGTGTTGGCGCACTACGGCGGTGACCTCTCGCGGGCCAATATCGCTCCGCGCAAGCGCAAGCGGATCCTCGCGATCCACGGCGGCGAGGCGCCGGCCACCTGACAGGGGTTCGAACCTCGCGAATCGACCTGTGCGTACCGTGTACGCACGAAAGGTATTAGTCTCTCCTCGTACACGCCGACCAGGAGAGGCTGATGACGACCGCAGTGAGCAGCAAGACGACTGCCGACCACCGCAACGGGATCGATTTCAAGGTGGCGGACCTGTCACTGGCCGAGTTCGGCCGCAAGGAGATTCGGCTCGCCGAGCACGAGATGCCCGGTCTGATGGCCCTGCGCCGCGAGTACGCGGAGGTGCAGCCGCTGAAGGGCGCGCGCATCTCCGGTTCGCTGCACATGACCGTGCAGACCGCGGTGCTGATCGAGACGCTGGTCGACCTGGGCGCACAGGTCCGCTGGGCCTCCTGCAACATCTTCTCCACCCAGGACCACGCGGCCGCGGCCGTCGTGGTCGGCCCGCACGGCACCGTCGACGAGCCCAAGGGCGTGTCGGTGTTCGCGTGGAAGGGCGAGACGCTCGAGGAGTACTGGTGGGCGGCCGAGCAGATGCTCACCTGGCCCGGCGAACCCGCCAACATGATCCTCGACGACGGCGGCGACGCCACCATGCTGGTGCTGCGCGGCGCGCAGTTCGAGAAGGCCGGGGTCGTGCCGCCGGAGGACGAGGACCACTCCGCCGAATTCAAGGTGTTCCTGAACCTGCTGCGGCAGAGCCTCGAGGCCGACAAGGGCAAGTGGACCCGCATCGCGGAGTCCGTGCGCGGCGTCACCGAGGAGACCACCACCGGCGTGCTGCGGCTGTACCAGTTCGCGGCCGCGGGTGAGCTGGCGTTCCCGGCGATCAACGTCAACGACTCGGTCACCAAGAGCAAGTTCGACAACAAGTACGGCACCCGGCACTCGCTCATCGACGGCATCAACCGCGGCACCGACGTGCTGATCGGCGGCAAGAAGGTGCTGATCTGCGGCTACGGCGACGTGGGCAAGGGCTGCGCGGAGTCGCTGGCCGGGCAGGGCGCGCGCGTGCAGGTCACCGAGATCGATCCGATCAACGCGTTGCAGGCGCTGATGGACGGCTTCGACGTGGTCACCGTCGAGCAGGCCATCGGCGAGGCCGACATCGTCGTCACCGCCACCGGCAACAAGGACATCATCACCCTCGACCACATGAGGGCGATGAAGGACCAGGCCATCCTGGGCAATATCGGCCACTTCGACAACGAGATCGATATGGCCGCGCTGGAGCGCTCGGGGGCCACCCGCCTGAACATCAAGCCGCAGGTCGACCTGTGGACGTTCAAGGAGTCGGGCCGCTCGATCCTGGTGCTGTCCGAGGGCCGCCTGCTGAACCTGGGCAACGCCACCGGCCACCCCTCGTTCGTCATGTCCAACTCCTTCTCCAACCAGGTCATCGCCCAGATCGAGCTGTGGACCAAGCCGGAGGAGTACGACAACGAGGTCTACCGCCTGCCGAAGGTGCTCGACGAGAAGGTCGCCCGCATCCACGTCGAGGCGCTCGGCGGCACCCTGACCAAGCTCAGCAAGGATCAGGCGGAGTACATCGGGGTGGACGTGGAGGGGCCGTTCAAGCCGGAGCATTACCGGTACTGAGGGAAGTGGGGGGACGGGTCGTCCTGGGGGGCGACCCGTCTACCCTGTTGCGCATGGGCGCGTTGGTGGCTGTCGAAGGGCTGGACGGCGCGGGGAAGCGGACGTTGATCGACGCCGTGGGCGTGGGTCTGGTCGAGCGTGGGCTGCGGGTGGCGGTGTTCGCGTTTCCCCGGTACGGGCAGTCGGTGCACGCGGATCTGGCGGCCGAGGCGTTGCGCGGGCGGCACGGGGATCTGGCCGGGTCGGTGAACGCGATGGGTCTGCTGTTCGCGCTCGATCGAGCGGGGGCACGCGACGAATTGCGGAAAGCGTTGGCGGACAACGACATCGTGCTGCTCGATCGCTACGTCGCCTCGAATGTCGCCTACAACGCGGCGCGCACGGATCAGCCGGTGGACGGGGAAATCGCTTCGTGGGTCGCGGAATTGGAATTCGGCCGCTTCCAGCTGCCGGTCCCCGACCTCCAGGTGCTGCTCGACGTGCCCCTCGAACTCGCGGCCGAACGCGCCCGGCGGCGAGGCGAACTCGACGACGCGCGGGCGCTGGACGCCTACGAACGCGACAAAGGGCTGCAGGAACGCACCGCCGCGATCTATCGTGTGTTGGCCGAAACGCATTGGCACGGATCGTGGTGGATCCATCGGCCGCACGACGATCCCGCGACGCTTGTCGCGCGACTCGCGGAAAGGGTTGCCCGATAGGGTCGGATGCGTCGGTAATGTACCAGTGTTGGCCCCCGAATGTTGACCACAGTTGCCCGTTCCGAGCCGGAGAGATGACACCATAGTAGTTATGAAGCCGAAGATTCTGGTCGTCGACGACGATACGGCGCTCGCGGAGATGCTCACGATCGTCTTGCGCGGCGAGGGTTTCGAGCCCCACGTGGTCGGCGACGGCACGCAGGCGCTCAGCGCGGTCCGGGAGATCCGGCCGGATCTGGTGTTGCTGGATCTCATGCTGCCGGGCATGAACGGCATCGACGTGTGCCGCGTGCTGCGCTCGGACTCCGGCGTGCCGATCGTGATGCTGACGGCGAAGACCGACACCGTGGACGTCGTCCTGGGCCTGGAGTCCGGCGCCGACGACTACATCGTCAAGCCGTTCAAGCCGAAGGAACTCGTCGCTCGCGTGCGCGCCCGGTTGCGCCGCACCGAGGAGGAACCGGCCGAACTGCTGTCGATCGCCGACATCGTCATCGACGTGCCCGCGCACAAGGTCACCCGCGCGGGCCAGCAGATCTCGCTGACCCCGCTCGAATTCGACCTGCTGGTGGCGCTCGCGCGCAAGCCGCGTCAGGTGTTCACCCGTGAGGTGCTGCTGGAACAGGTCTGGGGCTACCGGCACGCGGCCGACACCCGCCTGGTCAACGTGCATGTGCAGCGGTTGCGCGCCAAGGTCGAGAAGGATCCGGAGAATCCCGAGATCGTGCTGACGGTCCGCGGCGTGGGCTACAAGGCCGGACCGCCGTGATCGCTGGCTCCAGAAGCCGCTTCGCGCGGTTGCTGGCGGCAGTGGTGGCCTGGTTCCGATCCGTCGGGGAATCGCTGGGCCACGTCTGGCGGCGCTCGCTGCAATTGCGGGTCGTCGTCTCGACGCTCACCCTCTCGCTGATCGTCATCACCATTCTCGGCGTCGTGCTGACCAGTCAGATCACCGATCGACTGCTCGACGCCAAGATCAACGCGGCCGTGGAGGAGATGGGCCGGGCGCGCAACTCGGTGGAGAGTCAGCTCACCGGCGTGCAGGATTCGAACACCCAGCAGCGCGTGCGGCTCGAGGACGCGCTGCGCTCGCTGTCGTCGGGCAGTTCCGAATCCGGCGGCGCGGCGGGCACCTACTTCGCGGCGCTGTCGATGATCGGCGAGGGTCAGCAGGAGATTCCGGCCGGGCCGATTCAGGACGTGCCCGCCGAACTGCGCCGGTTCGTGCAGCAGAACCAGCTCAGCTACCAGTTCGTCACGATCTCCGACGCCGACTTCTATCACGGTCCGGCGCTGATCATCGGCAGTCCCAGCGCCGAGGTGCCGACCCTCGAGATCTATCTGATCTTCCCGCTGACCAACGAGCAGCGCAGCCTCGATCTGATGCACGGCACCATGTTGATCGGCGGCATCGTGCTGCTGGTCCTGCTCGCCGCCATCACCGCCCTGGTCACCAGGCAGGTGGTGCTGCCGATCCGGTCGGCCGCGCGCATCGCGCAGCGCTTCGCCGACGGGCGGCTCAAGGAGCGCATGCTGGTGCGCGGCGAGGACGATATGGCGCGGCTGGCCATGTCGTTCAACGAGATGGCCGAGAGCCTGTCGAATCAGATCACCCAGCTGGAGGAGTTCGGTAACCTCCAGCGCCGCTTCACCTCCGACGTGAGCCACGAACTGCGCACCCCGTTGACGACCGTGCGCATGGCCGCTGATCTCATCCACGGTTCCAGCGACGAACTCGATCCGGCGCTGGCGCGCAGCGCGGAACTGCTTGTGACGGAACTGGATCGGTTCGAGAGCCTGCTCAACGATCTGCTCGAGATCAGCCGCCACGACGCGGGTGTGGCCGAACTCCAGGTGGAATCGCTCGACGTGCGCATGTGCGCGCGGGCCGCGCTGTCGACCGTGCGGCATCTGGCCAAGGACACCGGCGTCGAGGTGGTGGTGGACCTGCCCGAGGAACCGCTCGTGGCCGAGGTCGATCCGCGCCGCGTGGAACGGGTGCTGCGCAATCTGCTCGCCAACGCCATCGATCACAGCGAGGGCAAACCCGTGCTGTTGCGGATGCGCGGTGACGTCGACGCGAATTCGGTCGGCATCGTGGTCCGCGATCAGGGTGTGGGCCTGCGGCCCGGCGAGGAGAAGTTGGTGTTCAACCGGTTCTGGCGGTCGGATCCCTCGCGGATGCGGCGTTCCGGCGGAACGGGTCTGGGCCTGTCGATCAGCGTGGAGGACGCCAATCTGCACGAGGGCAAACTCGAGGCGTGGGGCGAACCCGGTGTGGGCGCGAGCTTCCGGCTCACCCTGCCGCTGACCCGCGGCCGCAAGATGGGCGCCAGCCCGCTGTCGCTGGAACCGCCGCGCCGCCGCATCCAGGTGGTCGACGCCGCGCCGCACGACGACGCCGAAACCGATTCGGAGAGCGGCGAATTCGAGCCGCCGGACGGGCCGGAGGCGACGGAACCGCCGGACGCCCCGGCCGAGCATTCCGTCGGAAACGGCGCCACCGCCGCGCATTCCGTACCCACCGACACCGAGGACGCGAAGTCATGAGCGTGGTCCCGAGGCCGCGCCTGCGCGTCGTGGCCTGTCTGCTGGCCGGGCTGCTGGCCCTGAGTGGATGTGCCAGCCTGCCCGATTCCTCGGCTCCCCAGGCGCTGGGCACCATCGACCGCGAGCCCACGTCCTCGGCTCCGCCGCAACCCCTTCCGGGCCGCGACCCCGATCTGCTGCTGCGCGATTTCCTCCAGGCGTCGGCGGATCCGGCCAACGGACACGCCGCCGCCCGGCAGTACCTGTCCCCGGCCGCGGCGGCGAACTGGAACGATTCGGCGAGTACGACGATTCTGGAATCCGCCGACACGCTTCGGGAGTCGCGTTCGGGGGATACCGCGACCTATCAGATGCGCGGGCGCAAACTCGGGGAACTCGAGCCGGACGGCTCGTTCCGGGTGACCGACGGATCCTCCGCGCAGGTCGAGAAGCGGATCGAGATGGTCCGCGTCGACGGCGAGTGGCGCATCGACGACCTACAGCCCGGCGTGCTGGTGCTGAGCACCGCCTTCGAGAAGACCTACCGGCGTTACGTGCTGCACTTCCCGAATGCCGTTGGTACGACCATGGTTCCGGAGATCCGCTGGATCGCCGAGCGCAAGGATCAACTCGCCGCGCGGCTGTTGACCATGCTCGCCGCCGGACCGCGACCCGAACTCGCGCCCGCGGTCCGCAATGTGCTGTCGGGTCCGGTGAGCGTGCACGGCAACATCACCAAACCCAACGGGCAGACCGACGGCGTCGGCACCGGGCCGGGCGGGGTGCAGATCGACTTCGCGGGCGCGTCCACCCTGGATCCGCACAGCCGGGAACTGCTGGCGGCGCAGGTGATTCTGACGCTGTCCGGGGCCGACATCCTGGGGCCGTACTTCCTGCTCGCCGACGGCAAACCGCTCGACGACCGGTATCCGGCGGGCTGGTCGGTGAGCGACGTCAACGGGATGAACCCGATGGCCAATGCCCAGAACCGGGTCGGGCTGCACGCGGTGCGGGACGGGTCGCTGGTCAAGGTGGACGTCGGACGCAACGAAATCGTCCCCGCGCCGGGCTATTTCGGTAACGCGCGCAATCTGCAATCGGTCGGGCTGTCCTCGGACGGTCAATTGGTGGCCGCCGTCGTCGACAGCGGCCAGCCCGGTCCCGCGCCGCCCCGCACGCTGGTGGTCGGCAACTACGACGGCAACGCCTTCCCGGTTCGTCAGGGCACCACCTTCACCCGGCCCTCCTGGACCCTCGACGGCAGCGCGGCCTGGACGGTCGTGGACGGCGACCAGGTGATCCGCGCCGTGCACGACCGCAGCACGGGAACGGTGTCGGTGCAGGACGTGGACGCCTCCGGGCTGTTCGCCCAGCCGCCGAATCCCGCCGACAACCCGCTGCGGGGGCCGATCACCGATCTGCGCATCGACCGCACGGGCGCCCGCGCGGTGCTGATCGCCGCCGGGAAGGTCTACTCGGCGGTGGTGGTGCCGAACGCGGACGGCCGATTCGCGCTGACCTCGCCGCAGCCGGTCGCGTTGACCCTGAGCACCACCGTGGTCTCGATCGACTGGGTCAGCACCGACACGATCATCCTGGCGCGCGAGGGCAATGTGCAACCGGTGGAGATGGTCCGGCTCGACGGCTTCGGCCCGACACCGCTGACCCTGCAGAACCTCACCCCGCCGGTGCGGGTGGTCAGCTCCTCCTCCGACACCCAGTACGTCGCCGACGCGCGCGCGGTCATGCAGTTGCAGTCCGCCGAACCGAGCAGCGAGCGGTTCTGGCGCGAGGTGTACAACCTGGGCACGAATGCGATTCCGGTGCTTCCGGGCTAGAACCCGTTCCAGCGCAACGGGATTCGGGCCGAACCTGTCGGTGCCCGCGGGCATACTGCCGCATATGCTGCTGGAGCTGATGCTGCCGCAAACCTGCGGCGGCTGTGGTCGCCTCGGGCCGGGGTGGTGTCGCCGGTGCGCCGAAAGCCTTGCCGGACCGCCGGTTCGGGCTCGGCCGCGAGCGGACCCCGGGGTGCCGTGCTGGGCGCTGGGCCGGTACCGGGGGCCGGTGCGGCGGGCGGTGGTTGCCGCGAAGGAGCAGGGGCGGCGAGATCTGGCCGTTCCGCTGGGGCGGGCGCTGGCGCGGGGGTTGACCGGCCTGCGCGCCGCGGAACGGACGTTGGTGCTGGTCCCCGCGCCTACCCGCCGGGCCGCGGCGCGTCGGCGCGGCGGGGATCCGGTGGCCCGCGTCGTCCGGGTCGCCGGAAGCTTGCTGCCGAATTGCCAGGTCGCTCCGATCCTGCGGATGCGGCGCGGCGTGCGCGACTCGGTGGGGTTGGGGGTCGACGACCGCGCGCGCAACCTGCGCGGGCGTGTCGCGGTCGCGCGGCGTCGCCTGCCCGACGTCCTGTTCGACCCGAATGCCGAGGTAGTGCTGGTCGATGACGTCCTGACCACGGGAACGACGGCGTGCGAGTCGGTGCGCGCGCTGGCATTCGCCGGAATCGCCGTGCGTGCCGTGTTGGTGACTTCAGTCGTCTGATCGGGGGAAATTTGCGTGAACACTGGCGGACTGATCGCTGGCGTAATAGCGTGGCCACTAGAGCGATCTGACACCCGAACACAGAGTTTGGAGGTGGCGCTTCGGACGACTTCGTGCCGGGTTTCGCGGCCATGTCCCCAGCTCGGCGCGGTTGATTCCCGCCGCACATGTATCGGTTGTGTGGCCAGATCCGGGAGGTACGCGTGACGACTTCACGACCTTCAGTGAAAGAAGCAGACACTTCGGCCGACTACGGCGCCGCATTCGACATACCCGAGCGGAACGGAGCCGACCAGCCTGCTGCGGACCGGCCCAGGACGCCTCGGGCGGACGTCGTGGTGAAGGGCCGCAACGTCGAGGTTCCCGATCATTTCCGCATCCACGTCGCGGAGAAACTCTCCCGACTCGAACGTTTCGACCCCTCGATCTACCTGTTCGACGTGGAGCTGTTCCACGAACGAAATCGCCGCCAGCGCAAGAGTTGTCAGCGCGTGGAGATCACCGTGCGGGGCAAGGGTCCCGTCGCACGCTCCGAGGCCTGCGCCGACAGCTTCTACGGCGCGCTGGAACTGGCCGTCGATCGGCTGGAGAGCCGCCTGCGCCGGACCAAGGACCGGCGGCGCGTGCACTACGGGGAGAAGACCCCCCTCTCGGTGGCCGAGGCGACCGCCGATCTCGTCGATCACGCACTGCTGCGGGACGATTCGGACCGATCCCGCGAATCCGATGCCGAAGAGGTCATCGAGCCCAGCGACTACGCGGGCCCCGGTCACATCGTGCGCACCAAGGTGCACCCCGCCACGCCGATGACCGTCGACGATGCTCTCTACCAGATGGAGCTGGTCGGGCACGACTTCTTCCTCTTCCAGGACAAGGAGACCGACCGACCGTCGGTCGTCTACCGTCGCCACGCCTTCGACTACGGCCTCATCCGGCTGGCGTAGGGCGTTTTCCCGTATGTCATTGTCGCCGTTGCGGTTTCGGCCGCAACGGCATTACATGTGACAGGCTGTATCGCCTTTTTTCCTACTTCGCGGTAGGTTGGTGGCCCCAGGTGCTGTGCGAGAGGACTTTGCCGTGGCTGCCAAACGTCGTGCTGTGATCGTGTCGGGTGCGCGGACGCCGTTCGTCCGGGCGTTCACCGACTACACGCGGATGGATTCGATCGACCTGGCCGACGCGGCCGTGGCCGGACTGCTGGAACGCACCGGCCTGCCCAAGGATCAGGTGCAGGCGATCGTGTGGGGCGGGGTGATCCTGCCCAGCGCGGCGCCCAACATCGCGCGCGAGATCGCGCTGGATCTGAAGCTCGATCCCGGGTGCGAGGGTCATACGGTCACCCGTGCGTGCGCGTCCGGCCTCCAGGCGGTGACGACCGCGGCCGCGGCCATCGAGCGCGGCGAATACGACGTGATGATCGCGGGCGGTAGCGATTCCACCAGCAATGCGGAGGTGAAGCTGCCGCAGAAGGTCGTGCACGCCGCCGCGCCGCTCGCGCTGGGCAAGCCGAAGGCCAAGGACTATCTGTCGGCGGTGGCGCAATTGGCCCCGTTCACCGATCTCGTGCCGCGCCGCCCCAAGATCGCCGAGCGCACCACCGGTGAGGTGATGGGGGAGTCGGCGGAGAAGATGGCCCGCATCCACGGGGTGACGCGCGCGGCGCAGGACGAGTTCGCGGCGCGGTCGCATCAGCGGGCCGCGGCGGCCGCCGAATCCGGGCGGTTCGACCGCGAGGTGCTGGAAGTCGTTACGCCCGAGGGCAAGTCGGTGCGCCGGGACGGGCTGGTGCGGGCCAATACGAGCGTCGAGAAGCTGGCCAAGCTGGCCCCGGTGTTCGCGAAGGACGGGACGGTGACCGCGGGCAATGCCAGTCCGCTCACCGACGGCGCGGCCGCGGTGCTGCTGATGAGCGAGGAGCGGGCGCGGGCGCTGGGGCTGGAGCCGCTGGCGGCGTTCCGGTCGTGGAGCTATGTCAGCGTGGATCCGACCGATCAGGTGCTCATCGGTCCGGCGATCTCCATGCCGCGCGCGTTGGACAAGGCTGGATTGTCGCTGGGCGATGTGGATCTGGTCGATATCCACGAGGCGTTCGCGGCCCAGACGCTGTCGGTGCTCGCGGCGCTGGGCAGCGACGAGTGGGCGAAGACGCGGCTGGACCGGGACACCGCGGTCGGGGAGATCGATCCGGCGATCCTCAATGTGCACGGCGGTTCGGTCTCGCTCGGGCATCCGTTCGGGGCGACCGGGGCGCGCATGGTCACGACCATGGCCAACGAATTGGCGTTGTCGGGCAAGAGCACCGCGCTGCTGGGCATCTGCGCGGCCGGGGGCATCGGCGCGTCGGCGGTGCTGGAACGGGTCTGAATCCCGTTCTAGCCGAAGCGTTCCCAGTGCACGGCGTCGGTGAGCGGCCGCCGGGAGCGCCAGCCGAAGCGCTCGAGATCCGGGGTGTCCTGGAAGGTGTGGACCGGTCCGACGCAGAGCCAGGCGACGGGCCGGATTCCCGGCGGCAGGCCGACGAGTTCGGTGAGGTACCCGGCGTCGTAGAAGCTCACCCAGCCGACCCCGATATGTTCGGCGGTGGCGGCCAGCCAGAGGTTCTGGATGGCGAGAATCGTTGAGTACAAACCGGTTTCGGGCACGGTGGCGCGCCCCAGCACCTGCGGCCCGCCGCGGCCGTCGTCATGGGTGACGACGATCCCGGTCCCGCTCTCCACGATCCCCTCGATCTTGATCGGCTCGAAGGTCCGCGCCCGCTCCGGCGGCAGCGCGTCCCGGAACTCGATCCGCTTCTCGGCCACATGCGCGGCGAACTTCTCCAGCGTGGCCCGCTCCCGAACGACCACGAAATCCCAAGGCTGCGAATTCCCCACACTCGGCGCCCGATGCGCCGCATCCAAAATCCGCCACAGCGCAGCGTCCTCCACCACCTCCCCCGTGAACTCCGCCCGCACATCCCGCCGCCGCCGAATAACCTCATAAACCTCGGAACCCACACCCCCACCTAACCAACCCCCACCCCCACGAACACAGCCGCACCCCTTATCCGGATCCGCACCCCTTCCAGGGCCCTACAACGTGTGCGGATTCGAATAAAGGGTGCGGCTGGGTTGCCGTACCTGGGGGTCAGGCGACGGGGGAGGGGGTGCGGGTGAGGCGGCGGCGGCCTTCGGTGAGGGCGGTGCGGAGGCCGCGGCGGCGGCCGGTGGTGGGGTCGGTGACGGGGGCGCCGCCGTAGGCGCGCTCGGAGCGGGTTTCGGGGGCGTCGTCGGGGGTGCGGCGGAGGTACTTGTTGGGGAGGGAGAGTTTGATGATGGTGCGCCAGGACTTGGCGTACTGGACCGGGAGGGAGCCGGTGGTGTAGGGGAGGTCGTACTTGTCGCAGAGTTCGCGGACGCGGACGGCGATGGCGGCGAGGCGGTTGCTCGGCAGATCGGGGAACAGGTGGTGCTCGATCTGGTGGGAGAGGTTGCCGGTCATGAAGTGCATGAGCGGGCCGCCGCTGATGTTGGCGCTGCCGAGCATCTGCCGCAGGTACCACTCGCCCTGGGTCTCGTTCTCGACGTCGCCGCGGGTGAACTTCTCGGCGCCGTCGGGGAAGTGACCGCAGAAGATGACCGCGTTGGTCCAGACATTGCGAATCACGTTGGCGGCCAGGTTCGCCGTGAGCGTGGACAGGAACGCCGGGCCGGTGAGCAGCGGGAAGAACAGATAGTCCTTGGCGACCTGCTTGCCGACCTTCTTCAGCACCGTGCGGCGGTCCTGCTCGAACTGCTTGCGCTCGGGGCTGTCGGGCGCCCACTTCTTCTTGGCGACCTTGCCCAGCTCCAGATGCTGGATGGCCACGCCGTACTCGAAGAACATCTGCAACAGCAGGTTGTACACCGGCTGCCCGAGGTAGAACGGCGACCACCGCTGATCGCGGGTGACGCGCAGCAGGCCGTAGCCGATGTCGTCGTCCATGCCCAGCACATTGGTGTACTTGTGGTGCAGGTAGTTGTGGGTGATCTTCCAGTGCTCGGCCGGACCCACGTTGTCCCATTCCCACGACGAGGAGTGGATCTCCGGATCGTTCATCCAGTCCCACTGGCCGTGCATGACGTTGTGGCCGATCTCCATGTTCTCGATGATCTTGGCCGTGGACAGCAGGGCCACCCCGGCGAACCAGGCGGGCGGGAAGAGACTGGCGAACAGCACCGCGCGGCCACCGATCTCGAGGCCGCGCTGCAACCGGATCACATTGCGGATGTAGCGCGCGTCGCGCTCGCCCCGGGACGCCTCGATCTCGCGCCGGATGGAATCCAGCTCGGCACCGATCGCTTCCACGTCCTCGGGAGTGAGGTGGGCGTACTCCTTGACATCCGATATCGCCATACTCCCTACACTACCGTAAGTTACGGCTCCGTAGGTTGGCTCCGGATCGATTCACAACTGTGACGTACACCGCATTGTGCGGGTGACCTACGCCTGCCTGGGCTTGCGCGCCTTGTCGCGCAGCGCCCGCTTGGCCTCGCGCAGCGTCTCCTTCTCCTGACGCGCCTTCTCCTTCAGCGTCGCCCGCGCCTCGGCCATCGCCGAACGCAGGCCGCGTCGGCGACCGGTCTCGGGATCGATTCCGGGCCAATGGTTTTCGGCCCAGTGATCGAACATGCGCTCCGAGGAGGTCTCGGGAGCGTCGTGCGCGGTGCGCCGCAGGAACCGATCCGGCAACGCCAGCTTGTGAATCGTACGGAACGCCAGCAGATATTGCTTGCCGAGCGAACCGGTCGTATACGGCAGATCGTATTTGTCGCACAGCTGGCGGACCTGCTCGGCGACCTCCGGGTACCGATTGCTCGGAATGTCCGGGAACAGATGATGTTCGATCTGATAGCAGAGATTGCCGCTCATGAACGCCATGACCGGACCCGCCTCGAAATTGGCGCTGCCCAGCATCTGCCGCAGATACCACTCGGCCCGCGTCTCGTCGGTGAAATGCTCCTCGGTGAACTTCTCCGCGCCGTCGGGGAAGTGCCCGCAGAAGATCACCGCGTAGGCCCACAGATTGCGAATGAGATTCGCGGTCGCGTTGGCCTTCAGCGTCTGCTTCCACGCCGGACCGGTGAGCAGCGGGTAGATCACGAAGTCCTTGACGACCTGTCGACCGGCCTTGCGCGCGAACGCCTTGTTCGGCTCCGACGCCACCTGCCACGGGTTCACCCCGAGCTGCACCTTCTCCGCCGACAGATCGTGCAGCGCGATACCCCACTCGAACGTCGCCGCGAGGATCAGATTGGCCACCGGCTGCACCAGATGCAGCGGCTTCCACTTCTCGTCGCGGGTCATGCGCAGGATGCCGAAACCCAGATCCTCGTCCTTGCCGAGGATGTTGGTGTAGGTGTGGTGCGAGTAGTTGTGCGCCCGCTTCCACTGCCCGGACGTGCCGGTCATATCCCACTCCCAGGTGGTGGAGTGGATCTCGGGATCGTTCATCCAATCCCATTGCCCGTGGCTGATGTTGTGCCCGAGCTCCATGTTCTCGATGATCTTCGCGACGGACAGCAGGGCCGTGCCCAGCACCCACGCCGAACGCTTCCGGCTCGCGAACAGGGTGGCCCGCCCGGCCGCCTCGAGCATGCGCTGGGCGCGAATCGTCCGACGAATGTACTTCGAATCCCGTTCGCCGAGGGACTGTTCCACGTTCCGGCGAATGGTGTCGAGCTCCGCCCCCAGGGTCTCGATATCGGCGGCCGTCAGGTGAGCGTATGCATTGATGTCGGTGATTGCCACTGTGTTGGATTGCCTCGCTTCGCTCGGCGGGGTTTGCGGCCCTGAGTCTCGTCGTTCCGCGGTCGAGACTCGCGCTGCGCGCATGCGCTTCGACCGCGGAACGACGAGACGGCCGCAAACCGGCGCTCGTAAGACTCGCGCCCAACGGGGTACCTCGGGCGCGAAGGTTCTGTTCTGAGGGTAGCGGGTGAAGCTGAGAGAAGCTTGTTGTCAGCGTGTCGTGGCTGGTCAGATGTCCAGGGTGCAGTCGCCGGCGGCGGCGGAGATGCAGGTCTGGATCTTCTCTCCGGCCTGGTGTTCCATGCCGTTGCGCAGATCCCTGGCGTGGCCGTCGGTGAGGGTGAGCACACAGGTCTGGCAGATACCCATGCGGCAGCCGAACGGCATCTGCACGCCCGCGCCCTCGCCGGCCTGCAACAGACTCGTGGCGCCGTCCACGGCGACGCTGCGGCCGGTGCGGGCGAAGGTGACCGTGCCGCCCTGGCCCACCGCCGAGCGCTCCACCTCGAACCGCTCGACGTGCAGGTGGTCGCTCAGATCTGCTGCGGCCCAATGCTTTTCGATGTCGTCCAGCATGGCCAGCGGGCCGCAGGCCCAGGTCTGGCGCTCGCGCCAATCGGGATACAGCTCGTCCAGCGTGGACAGCTCGAATTTGCCCTGCTCACCGGTCAATTGCAGATGCGAGGTGAAACTCGGGTGCTTGTCGTGCAATTCGCGCAGTTCCGCGGCGAACATGACGTCCTCGGCCGACCGCGCCGAATGGATGTGCACCACATCCGGCACGGTGTCGCGGCGATCGAGTGTGCGCAGCATCGCCATGACGGGCGTGATGCCGCTGCCCGCGGTGAGGAACAGGATCTTGCCCGGCGGCGGCTCGGGCAGCACGAAACCGCCCTGGGGCGCGGCCAATCGGACGATCGTGCCCTCGGGGACGCCGTTGACCAGGTGGCTGGACAAAAAGCCTTCGGGCATCGCCTTGACCGCGATGGAGATCAGGCGCTTGGCCCGGCTCTCCGGATCGGTCCAGTCCGGGGGACAGGTCAGCGAGTACGACCGCCAGTGCCAGCGGCCGTCGACCAGGACGCCGATCCCGATGTACTGCCCGGGGGTGAACTTGAAATCGAACCCCCAGCCGGGCTTGATCACCAGCGTGACCGAATCGGCGGTCTCCTCGCGCACGTCCACGATGCGGCCGCGCAGCTCGCGGGCCGACCACAGCGGATTGACCAGGTGCAGGTAATCGTCCGGCAGCAGCGGGGTGGTGATGCGTGCCGCCGCCCCGCGCAGCGCGTCCAGCCGGGTGCGCCCGGCCGTCTTCGCCTCGGCGACCGGAGCCTCCAGCCATGCCCGAATACTCTGTACCGATTTCGAGACCATTCGCCCATTTCCTGTGATCACGCGCCCGTCGGCGCCTTACGCCAGCAAGGTTACGGCATCGTAGGTTGCGCGGGGGCGGGAGCGGTAGAGGGTCACAGCAGATCGAGCAGGAAGGGCAGTTCCTGGGTGGCGTACCAGGCCAGTTGGTGATCCTCGGCGTCGCCGAGCACGAATTCGGCGTCGGTGTCGCCGAGGTCGGCGGCGTCGATCACGTCCACGGCCTTGGCCACCGCGGGTTCGGCCTCGGCGAGATCGACGTGCACCGAGGCGATCCGGTCGTAGGGGATCGCGGCCGACAGGCGGACCACGGCGTCGTCGAGGTCGGGGCGCAGCGTGGCGCCGGTGACGTCGGCGGCGATCACCGCGCGGCGGTAAACCGGGCTGTGGTAGCCGGATTCGTCGTCGGTGCTGTCGTCGTCGGCGCTGCGGGTGGCCGTCTCGCGCTCGTCGGCGAGCAGGCGCAGCGACGCGCGCGCGGCCTCGCCCATCGCGACCTCGGCCAGTTCCTCGTCGTCGCCCGCGGCGTACGCCTCGCGCAGCGCGGGAGTGACCGCGAAGGCGGTGTCGTTGATCGCGCGAATCTCGCGATCGGACACCAGGTTCCGCAGCATGGCGATCGTCGCCGGGACGTAGACCCGCAGCTTGTCATTGGACGCAGGCACCGAGCATCTCCTCCATGGACTCGCGCACCGCCGCGGACAGCACCCCGATATCGGCCATCGCGTCGCGATCGGCATTGAGACCGTAGAACACCCGTCCGTCGTAGGACGTGATTCCGATACTCGACGCCTGATTGCGCAGCAGGGGCGACACCGGATACATCTCCAGTATCCGCGCGCCGCCGATGTACATCGGCCGTTGCGGACCCGGCGCGTTGGTGATCACCAGATTGAACGTGTGTTCTGCGAACGTACTCGCCGACCGCACGCTCATCGCGTGCAGGCTCGCCGGAGCGAATCCGGCCATGTGCACCAGCGTGCGGGCCCGCACGGCGTGCCGGTGGCGGGTGTGCGCCTCGGTGGCGTGGCCGATGTGCGACAGCCGCATGGCCGGATTGGGCTCGCCCACCGGCAGATCCATCAGGAACGACGACACCTCGCTGTCGCAGCCGCGCGCGCCCGTCGCGTACACCGACATCGGCACGATCGCGCGCAGCACCGCCGATTCGGCGAGCATGTCCCCGCGCGATTGCAGGAAGATGCGCAGCGCGCCCGTCACCACGGCCAGGATCGCGTCGTTGGTCGAGCAGCCGAACCGCTCGCGGATGCGGCGGTAGTCGTCGAGGTCGGTGTGCACCACGTCGAAGCGGCGATTGCGCGAGGTCGGGGTGTTGAACGGGCTGGCGGGCACACCGGTGGCCGCGCTGCGCACCCGGGAGAGCGCCCGCTCCACGGCCCGGCCGGTCGCCCCGGCCACCGACCTCGCGCCCGCCTGCCGCAGCGCCCCGAGCGCCTCGCGCGGCTGGCCCGCCAATTCGGCCACGGCCATGGCCAACAGCTGCGCCTCGCTCGGTTCGCGGTGCGCGGTCCAGGGATCCGGGGCGAGTTCGCGTGGCGCCGGGCCGGTGTCGAGGATCACGTGCCCGATCTCGAGCGCGCCGCCGCCGTCCACGAGCGCGCTGTGGGTCTTGGTGAAGATCGCGGAGCGGCCCTCGGCCAGACCCTCGATCAGGTACATCTCCCACAGCGGCCGGGTCTGGTCGAGCGGGCGGGAGGACAGCCGGGCGACCAGGTCGTGCAGCTGCTCGGCGGAGCCGGGCGCGGGCAGCGCCGAGCGGCGCACGTGATAGCCGATGTCGAAGTGGGCGTCGTCCACCCACACCGGGCGGCCCAGCGCGAACGGCACCTCGCGGACCTTGTGCCGATAGCGCGGGACCAGCGGCAATCGGTTCTCGACCAGTTCGACCAGCCGCTCGTAGGCCGCCCGTCCCGGTTCGGGCGGATCGGTGTCCGCCACGATGGCGAGCGAGCCGATGTGCATCGGATTGCTGCTCGATTCGAGCCGGTAGAAGGACGCGTCCTGCGGCGACAGTCTCGTGATCACGCTCTCCGGTGCTCCTTCCGATACCCGCTCCATTGTGAGGTCACACAAACCCGTCGGCGGTAGGCGTGTCCCCTTTTCGCCATACGGGTTGCGAAATCTTCCGGCCCGGGTGGCTGCCGTGCGATGCTGGGACGTTCGTGTCCAGGGGAGCCGACAACGAGGGGGAATCGGGATGTTATCGCCCGCGCCGAATGCCGAACCGCCACTGGGCGATGCCGACCGGTCGGGGAATCGGAGCCGGGCGAGCGGTCCGGCGGGCCGAGCGCCGCTGCCCTGCCGTCGTCGCGTGCCCGCGCGCACCGGCGCGTATCGCCTGCGCGGAACTCATCGCAGGTCACCGCACGACGGGCGTTCCCCATCCTACGCCAGGTTCGACGAAAACGGTTCGGCGGCAACACGATTCGCCGAGCGGTCGCTGCGGCTGGTGCTCGAGGTGCTGGACGGCCGACGGTCGGCGACCCAGCTCACCCGGCTGACCGACCCCGCGGTGGCGGCGATGCTCGCGACCGCCGCGCGCACCGCGGTCGCGGATCGGCGGCTCGGCGCGGCGGTGCTGGTCGCGGTGCGCGCCGAACCCGTCGCGCCGGGCGTGGCCGAGGTGGTGGCCGGATACGAGCGCGGGGCGCGCCGCTTCGCCGTGGCGGGCCGGGTGACCTGCCGCCGGGGCGAATGGCGGCTGGTGGCGCTGCGGCTGCGATGACGCCGCGCCCGCCGCCTAGGATGGATCCCGCATTACCATGGGCGATGCTGCCACAGCCAGCCCCCGCGTGGGCCCAGCCCGGCGTGGGGTGCCGAGACGAACAACACCGACCAGAGGACTGACGAGACCCGTGCCTGCGCTGACACTGACGAGGTTGCTACGTTTTGGTGAGGGCCGCGTCGTGAAGCGGCTCGCGCGGCTCGCCGACGAGGTCATCGAGCTCGAGCCGGACTACGCCGAACTCACCGATGCCGAACTGCGCGGTAAGACCGACGAATTCAAGCAACGCTACGCCGACGGCGAATCCGTGGACGAACTGCTGCTCGAGGCGTTCGCGGTCGCGCGCGAGGCGTCCTGGCGGGTCCTCGGTCAGAAGCACTACAAGGTGCAGATCATGGGCGGCGCGGCGCTGCACATCGGCAACGTGGCCGAGATGAAGACCGGTGAGGGCAAGACCCTCACCTGTGTGCTCCCGGCCTACCTCAACGCGCTGTCCGGCGACGGCGTGCACGTCGTCACCGTCAACGACTATCTGGCCAAGCGCGACGCGGAGTGGATGGGCCGCGTGCACCGCTTCCTCGGCCTCGAGGTCGGGGTGATCCTCGGCGGCATGAGCCCGGCCGAGCGGCGCGCCGCCTACGGCGCCGACATCACCTACGGCACCAACAACGAGTTCGGCTTCGACTACCTGCGCGACAACATGACCCACTCGCTGGACGATCTGGTCCAGCGCGGGCACAACTTCGCCGTGGTCGACGAGGTCGACTCGATCCTCATCGACGAGGCCCGCACCCCGCTGATCATCTCCGGCCCGGCCGACGCGTCCTCGAAGTGGTATGCCGAATTCGCCCGTATCGCACCGCTTCTCAAGAAGGACGTGCACTACGAGG
Source organism: Nocardia sp. NPDC003482 (assembly GCF_053588115.1). Lineage (NCBI taxonomy): Bacteria > Bacillati > Actinomycetota > Actinomycetes > Mycobacteriales > Nocardiaceae > Nocardia > Nocardia sp. NPDC003482. The sequence continues at coordinate 72,096 of NZ_JBSFPI010000024.1, read as the reverse complement.
TCGACATCAAGAAGCGCACCATCGGCGTGCACGAGGCGGGCGTGGAGTTCGTCGAGGACCAGCTGGGCATCGACAACCTCTACGAGGCCGCGAACTCGCCGCTGGTCAGCTATCTGAACAACGCCATCAAGGCCAAGGAACTCTACGTCCGCGACAAGGACTACATCGTCCGCAACGGCGAGGTCATCATCGTCGACGAGTTCACCGGCCGAATCCTGGTGGGCCGCCGCTACAACGAGGGCATGCACCAGGCCATCGAGGCCAAGGAGGGCGTGGAGATCCAGCCGGAGAACCAGACGCTGGCCACCATCACGCTGCAGAACTACTTCCGCCTCTACGACAAGCTCTCCGGCATGACCGGCACCGCCGAGACCGAGGCCGCCGAGCTGCACTCGATCTACGGCCTGGGCGTGGTGCCGATCCCGACCAACAAGCCGATGATCCGCAAGGATCAGGCGGATCTGATCTACAAGACCGAAGAGGCCAAGTTCGAGGCGGTCGCCGACGACATCACCGAGCGGCACGAGAACGGCCAGCCGGTGCTGGTCGGCACGACCTCGGTCGAGCGGTCGGAGTACCTGTCGAAACTGCTGACCAAGCGCGGCATTCCGCACAACGTGCTCAACGCCAAGTACCACGAGCAGGAGGCGCAGATCATCGCCGAGGCCGGTCGGCCCGGCGCGGTCACCGTCGCCACCAATATGGCCGGTCGCGGTACCGACATCGTGCTCGGCGGCAATCCCGACATCATCGCCGACCTGTTGCTGCGGCAGCAGGGCCTGGATCCGGTGGAGACCCCCGACGACTACCAAGCGCACTGGCTGCCGACGTTGGAGCGGGTCAAGCAGCAGGTCGAGGAGGACGGCGAGCGGGTCCGCGAGGTCGGCGGCCTGTACGTGCTGGGCACCGAGCGGCACGAGTCGCGCCGCATCGACAACCAGCTGCGCGGCCGGTCCGGCCGTCAGGGCGATCCGGGTGAGTCGCGGTTCTACCTGTCGCTGGGCGACGAGCTCATGCGCCGGTTCAACGGCGCGGCGCTGGAGTCGATCATGACCCGGTTGAACCTGCCCGACGACGTGCCGATCGAGGCCAAGATGGTCTCGCGGGCCATCAAGAGCGCCCAGACCCAGGTCGAACAGCAGAACTTCGAGATCCGCAAGAACGTTCTGAAGTACGACGAGGTGATGAACCAGCAGCGCACCGTGATCTACGCCGAGCGCCAGCGCATCCTGGCCGGTGAGGACATGGAGGGCCAGGTCCAGAACATGATCACCGACGTGATCACCGCCTACGTCGAGGGCGCGACCGCCGAGGGTTACGTCGAGGACTGGGATCTGGCGAAGCTGTGGACCGCGCTGAAGACGCTGTACCCGGTCGGCATCGATTACAAGGATCTGACCGGCGAGAACGACTCCGGTGAGATCGGCGAGCTGACCCGCGAGGAGCTGCTCGACGCGGTCCTCGACGACGCGCACCAGGCGTACGCGCGCCGCGAGAAGGAGATCGACGACCTGGCCGGTCCGGGCAGTATGCGCAATCTGGAACGCCAGGTGCTGCTGTCGGTGCTGGACCGCAAGTGGCGCGAGCACCTCTACGAGATGGACTACCTCAAGGAGGGCATCGGCCTGCGGGCGATGGCCCAGCGCGATCCGCTGGTGGAGTACCAGCGCGAGGGCTTCGACATGTTCGCCGCGATGCTCGAGGGGCTCAAGGAGGAGTCGGTCGGCTTCCTGTTCAACCTCCAGGTCGAGGTGCAACAGCCGCAGCCGCAAGGGGTTTCGGTGGATCCGGGCCTGCGCTCGCCGGTCGGCGCGCTGGCGGGCGCCCCCGCCGCCCCGGTCGAGGGCTCCCCCGCGGCCCCGGCGGCCTTGCGCGCCAAGGGGATCGGCGACCGCTCCAACACGGGCGGCCTGACCTATTCGGGCCCCGACGAGGGCGGTCACGTCGCCCGCCACAGCGACGCCGAGGAGTACGGCGACAACGGCCACGACGGCACGACCCGCCGCGAGCGCCGCGAGGCCGCCCGGGCGGAGGGACGGCATCCGAAGCCCCCGAAGTCCAAGCGCCGCCGCTGATTTCGCCGACGATGCCCTCCCGCCGATCCGGTGGGAGGGCATCGGTCTGTTCGGGGGAGGGACGGGATTGGAGTGCACCCGCCACCGGAGAGTCGATGAGGGGCAAGGACATCGGATCCGGCGGCGGGGCCATCGATAGTTTGCTGGAGGGGAGCTGCGCGGGGGAAGCGTTGCGGTGTTGCCGCCTGTTGCCGGTCGTGGCAATACCGGGCGGACTTCTCGTCAACCGCCGCCCATTGCCCATGGATCGTTGGCATTGAGCGCGACCAGCAGGCGGCGGATGGCGGCCACGCGACGTTCCTTGCCGGGCAGGCGGTCCAGGGCGCATTCGGGATCGGCGGGCGGGCCGAGATGGGTGCAGCCGCGCGGGCAGTCCTCGATGGCGTCGGCGAGATCGGCGAACGCCTGGATGACGTCGTCGGGGGTGATGTGCGCCAGGCCGAACGACCGGATGCCCGGGGTGTCGATGACCCAGCCGCCGCCGGGCAGCGGCAGCGCGATCGACTGCGTGGAGGTGTGCCGCCCCTTGCCGACGCCCGACACCTCACCGACGGCCCGATCCGCCTCGGGCACAAGGCGATTCACCAGCGTCGACTTGCCGACGCCGGAGTGGCCGAGCAGGCAGGTGAGCCGTTCGCGGAGCAGGTCCAGGATCGGTTCGAGGGGGTCGTCGCGGCCGCCGGGCACGATGGTGAGGTCGAGATCGCGGAATTCCGTGGCGAATTCGGAGTTCGGGTCGAGATCGTGTTTGGTCAGGCACAGCACCGGTTCCAGGCCACCGGCGTAGGCGGCGGCCATGGCGCGTTCGACGAAACCGGTGCGCGGCGGCGGATCGGCCAGCGCGACGACGATGAACAGCCGTTCGGCGTTGGCGACCACGACGCGTTCGAAGGGATCGGTGTCATCGGCGGTGCGCCGCAACACCGTTCGCCGCTCGGCCACCCGCACGATCCGGGCGAGGGTGTCGGGGGCGCCGGACAGATCGCCCACCACGCCCACCTCGTCGCCCACCACGATGGGGGTGCGGCCCAGTTCGCGCGCCCGCATGGCCACGATGGGCCGCTCCGGATCCCCCTCGAGCACACAGCTCCAGCGTCCCCGGTCGACCGCGGTGACCATGGCGGTGACCGCGTCCCGATGTTCGGGCCGGGTCTTGGTGCGCGGCCGCGAGCCCTTGCCCGGGCGCACCCGGACATCGGACTCGTCGTAGTCGCGGCGTCTCAGTGCGCCGCTCCCGTGCCGGAAAGCATTGTCTCCCACAGGGATACGAAGTCGGGCAGGGTTTTGGCGGTGGTGCCGATGTCCTCGATCCGGACGCCGGGGACGCGCAGGCCGAGGATCGCGCCCGCGGTGGCCATGCGGTGGTCGGCGTAGGAGTGCCAGTCGCCGCCGTGCAGCGGGGCCGGGACGATGTCGAGGCCGTCGTCGGTCTCGGTGACCTTGCCGCCGAGCCGGTTGATCTCGGTGGCCAGGGCGGCCAGCCGGTCGGTCTCGTGGCCGCGCAGATGCGCGATGCCGCGCAGCCGCGACGGGGAGTCGGCCAGCGCCGCCAGCGCGGCGACCGTGGGGGTCAGCTCGCCGACGTCGTGCAGGTCGATGTCGATGCCCGCCAGGCGTTCCGGGCCGCGCACGGTGAGTTTGCCGTCGAAGCGGCGGGCCTCGGCGCCCATGCGCACCAGGATCTCGCGGATGACGTCGCCGGGCTGATTGGTCAGCTGCGGCCAGTGCGGGATGATCACCTCGCCGCCGGTGACCGCCGCCGCGGCCAGGAACGGGGTGGCGTTGGACAGATCCGGCTCGACCTCCCAGTCGACCGCGTGGATCGGGCCGGGCTCGACCGTCCAGACCTGTTCGGCGCGTGGATCGTTCGGGGCCTGCACCCGCACGCCCGCCTGCTCGAGCATCTGCACGGTCATCTCGATGTGCGGCATGGACGGCAGCGGCGCGCCGTCGTGCCGGACGGTCACGCCCTCGTCGAAGCGCGCGGCCGACAGCAGCAGTCCCGAGACGAACTGCGAGGAGCCGGAGGCGTCGATGGTCACCGCCCCGCCGCGCAGCTTGCCCATGCCGTGCACGACGAACGGCAGCGAATCGCCGTCGATGTCCACGCCGAGTTCGCGCAGCGCGTCCAGTACGGTCCGCAGCGGCCGCAGCCGGGCCTGCTCGTCGCCGAAGAACGCGACGTCGCCGTGGGCCAGCGCCGCGACCGAGGGCAGGAACCGCATCACGGTCCCCGCCAGCCCGCAGTCGACGGTCGCGCTGCCCAGCGCCCCGGCCGGGGTGATCGCGAGAGTGTCGGCGTCCCCGTCGATCTCGGTGCCCAGCGACCGCAGCGCCCCGATCATCAGATCGGTGTCGCGGCTGCGCAGCGCCCCGGTGATGGTCGAGGGCCGATCCGCGAGCGCCGCCAGGATCAAAGCCCGATTCGTGATCGACTTCGACCCCGGCAACGCCACGGTGGCGTGCACGGGCTGATCGGTATGGGGCGCTGGCCAGAAACTCACCCCCCCATCTTCGCCTATACCTCCGAAACCCACCCACTTCCCCCCGCCCCCGAAACCCAGCCGCACCCCTTGTTCCGATCCGCACCCATTCCAGGGCACTGGAGAGGGTGCGTTTGCGAACAAGGGGTGCGGCTGGGGTTGCGGTTACTTGTGGCGGCCGTGCAGGAGGGGGACGACGCGGCGGAGGAGTTTCATGGTGCGCTCGGTGCGGGTGTAGCTCATCAGGGCCATACCCGGAATCGCGAAACGCTGCACCGCGATCGAGTGGGGTTCGGTGAACTCGAGCAGGCCGGGGGCGCCGTGGATGCGGCCGATGCCGGAGTCGCGATGACCGCCGAAGGGCAGCGCCGAGATGGCGGCGAAGCCGAGCACCGAGTTGACCGAGGTCGCCCCGGCCTTCAGGCGGCGCGCGATCTCGAGGCCCTGCTTGCGGGAGTACACCGAGGAGCCCAGGCCGAAGGTCGAGTCGTTGGCCAGCTCGACGGCCTCGTCCACGCCGCTGACGGTGCGGATGGTGACGGTCGGGCCGAAGGTCTCCTCGCGCACCGCGGCCGAGTTCTCGTCGACGTCGACCAGCACGACCGGCTCGATGTAGGGGCCCTTGATCGACTCCGGGCCGCCGAGAACGGCCGTGCCGCCGTTCTTCAGCGCGTCCTCGATGTGGCGGCGCACGACGTCGATCTGACTCGGCATGGTCATCGGGCCGTAGCTGGCCTTGTCGTCGGAGCCGGGGTGGATGTCGGTCAGGATGCGCTTGACCTCGGCGACGAACTCGTCGCTGATGGACCGGTCGACGTAGACGCGCTCGACGCCCGCACAGGTCTGGCCGCTGTTCATGGTGGCGCCGTAGGCGACCGCGTCGGCGGCGGCCTTGATGTCGGCGTCGGCGGCCACGATGACCGCGTCCTTACCGCCGCACTCCAACAGCACCGGCGTGAGCCGCTCGGCCGCGGCGGCCATGATCTTCTTGCCGGTGGCCGCCGAACCGGTGAACGCGATCTTGTCGATATCCGCGCGCACCAGGGCCGCGCCGGTCTCGCCGTAACCGTTGATCGTGACGAAAACACCATCCGGCAGTTCGGGATTGGCCTCGGCGAACAGCTGGGCCAGGAAATTGCCGATGCCCGTGGAGTATTCGCTCGGCTTGAACACCACGGTATTGCCCGCGGCCAGCGCGTAGCCGATGGAACCGTTGGGGGTGTAGACGGGATAGTTCCACGGCCCGATCACCCCGACCACACCCAGCGGGCGCTGCTCGATGTAGGCGGCGAAGTTCGACATCAGCGCCCCGGGGGAGACCTTCTTGGTCTTCAGCACCTTCTCGGCGTTGCTCGCGGCCCACTTGATGTGCTCGAGCGCCAGCATCAACTCGAGGAAGGCGTCGTCGCGCGGCTTGCCGTTCTCGGCGTGGATGAGGTCGCAGAATTCGTCGGCGCGGGCGACGATCCGGCTGCTCCAGCGCAACAGGTGGCGCTTGCGGTCGGCGAAGCTCAGGCTCCCCCAGGTCGCGGCCGCGCGGCGAGCCTTGGCCACGGCGGCGTGCACGGCCGCCTCGTCGGCGATCGGGTGGGTGGCGATGACCTCGCCCGTGGCCGGATCGACCGATGTGAGCGTGGTCTCGCGGGTGACGGCGGTGGACTCGGTGGTGGACATATTTCGGCGACCCCTAATGAGAGAGTTGTGGCTCGAAGTTCTCACACCATAGATGTGAAGTCAACCGCCTTCAGTTGCATTTTCGGCCATTCTTCCGCCCTGGCTGTCGGTGCCCGGTGGCAGCATGGGAACCATGTGCGGCAGATACGCGACAACGGCGAACCCGGCCCGGCTCGTCGCCGAACTCGACGCCCTCGACGAGACCGGCGACCGCCCCGATTCCGGCCCGAACTACAACGTGGCGCCCACCAATCAGGTGCTCACGGTCGTCCGGCGGCACGATCACGACCACCCCGACGACGAGCCCCGGCTGCGGGTGCGGCGGATGCGCTGGGGGCTGATCCCGGTGTGGACCAAGGCCGCCGAACCGCGCGTGCCCGCCAAGGGCAAACCGCTGTTCAACGCGCGCGCCGACAAGGCCGCCACCACCGCCTCGTTCCGCGACGCGGTGAAGAAGCGCCGCTGCCTGGTCCCGATGGACGGCTGGTACGAGTGGCTGGTCGAGGGCCAGACCGACAAGGGCAAGGCGATCAAGCAGCCCTATTTCATGGCACACGCCGACGGTTCCCGGCTGTACATGGCCGGGCTCTGGTCGACCTGGCGCGATCCGGACCATCGCGATATGGACCCCCTCCTGTCGTGCACGATCCTCACCACCGACGCGGTCGGCGATCTGACCCGCATCCACGACCGGATGCCGCTGCCGATGCCGCGCGAGCACTGGGACGCCTGGCTCGACCCGGACCACCCCGCCCCCCACGAACTGCTGGAAACGCCTCCGCCGCAATGGGTTTCGGATATCGTCGCGCGCCCGGTCTCGCCGCTGGTGAACAGCGTGCGCAACAACGGCCCCGAACTGCTGGCCGATCCGGCGGCCGGAAACGACGAGCGGGCCGGTCAGACCAGCCTGATCTGACCGGCCCGGCCGCTCGTCACAGGTCGCAGCGCACCGACGGCACCGCGACATTGAGTCCGCATCGCACGATGCTCGCGCCGAGGTCGACCAGTTTGGAGGTCGCGCCGCCGCCGTACTTCTCGGCCTTCTCCGCCTGCTTGTTCGGTCCGTCCTGGGCGGCCCGCCCCGGCCCGGAGCCGAGGGGGTAGTTGGAATCCGCGGTGGCCGTCGCGCAGCCCAGCAGGAGGATCACCCCGCCCGACACGGCGACGATCATGGTGCGCACCCGGTGCCTGTCCGACATTTCGCATCACATCCTCGGGGTCGAACGAATCTGACCCGATCAGTAACGCACACCGAATGATCCCATTCGGGAGATTTGCGGCTTTCGTGCCGTACGCGGGCGTGTTGCCCGCAAACGACCGGGCGGCCCCGCCACGAGGTGCGGGACCGCCCGGGAAACTGTCGCGGGGCCTAGACGGGCTGGGCAGTGGCGACCTTGCGTTCGTTGGCCTCGGCTCCGGCCTGGATGCCGCCCGCGGTGCGCAGCGGCACCTCCTTCCAGAACACCACCAGCACGAGCGCCAGCGCCGCGATCCCGGTGACCGACAGGAACACCGTCGACATCGAATCCGCGAAGCCCACCTTGAACGGCCGGGCCAGCGTCGGATTCAGCTGCTGGATCACCGAACTGTCGTTGAGCACCCCGCTCGCGGCCGAGACATCGTGCGCCGCAAGGCCCTTCGACAGTGCCGCGTCCGCGGGATTCGAGCTGTGCAGGCCCTCGGCGACCGCCTGCTGGAACGCGGGCTGGGTCGAGGCGGACCGCAACTCGTCCCCGATGCTCGGGCTCAGCTGGGCGAACAGGATGGACAGGAACACCGCCACGCCCAGCGTGCCGCCGATCTGCCGGAAGAACGTCGCGGCCGCGGTGGACACGCCCATGTCCTTGGGCGGCAACGCGTTCTGCAACGCCAGCGTCAGCGGCTGCATCAGATTGCCCAGGCCCAGTCCGGTGATCCCCATGAAGATCATCACCAGCCACAGGTGGCTGTCGGCGTCGACGAAGTGCAGCAGGAACAGTCCCAGCGTGAGCAGCGCCGCCCCGATCAGCGGGAAGGCCCGGTAACGGCCGGTGCGCGAGATCGTCTGACCCGCCACGATCGAGCCGACCATCATGCCGAGCACCATCGGCAGCATCTGCAACCCGGCCACGGTCGGGCTCGAGCCGCGCACGACCTGCAGGTACTGCGGGATCAGGCTGATGCCGCCGAACATGCCCGCGCCGACCACGAACGAGATGACCACGCCGAGCGCGAAGGTCGAGTTCTTGAACATCCGCAGCGGGATGAGCGCCGCGTCCCCGAGCCGGGCCTCCACCGCGACGAAGCCGAGCACGCCCAGCACGCCGACGACATAGCACAGCACCGAAGACGTACTGCCCCAACCCCATTCGCGGCCCTGCTCGGCCACCACCAGCAGCGGCACGATGCCCACGGCCAGCATGAGCACGCCCCACCAGTCGATCCGCACGCCCGGCCGCGGGGTGCGGGGCAGGTGCAGCACGCGGGTCACCACGGCGAGGGCGACGACGCCGATCGGCACGTTCACCAGGAACACCCAGCGCCAGCCGGTGACGCCGAAGATGTCGGCCTGCCCGGCGAACAGGCCGCCCAGCACCGGGCCGACCACGCTCGAGGTGCCGAACACGGCCAGGAAGTAGCCCTGGTAGCGGGCGCGTTCGCGCGGGCCGACGATATCGCCCATGATGGTCAGCGCCAGCGACATCAGCCCGCCCGCGCCCAGGCCCTGCAATGCGCGGAAGGCGGCCAGTTCGTACATCGACTGCGCGAACGAACAGGCCAGCGAGCCGACCACGAAGATCGTGATGGCCGCGAGATAGAACGGCTTGCGCCCGTACATGTCCGACAACTTGCCGTACAGCGGGGTGGCCAGGGTCGCGGTGATCAGGTAGGCGGTGGTCACCCACGCCTGCAGGGAGTAGCCCTGAAGATCGTCGGCGATGGTCCGGATGGACGTGGACACGATGGTCTGGTCCAGCGCGGCCAGCAGCATGCCGAGGATGAGCCCGCTCATGATGACCAGGATCTGGCGGTGGGTGAAACCCGCCTCCGATCTCGGTTCGGCGGGTGCGGTTGCGGTTGTCACGAGTCTTTCTCCGTCGCTGAGTTCTGGGAGGTCGGGGGAGTGAGGATGGCCGGGCGCGCGGCGTCGTAGTCGTCGACGAAGCGCCGCAGCATGGTGCCGAACAGCTCGCGTTCGTCGTCGGTCCAGTCGGCCAGGACCCGTTCGAAGGTCTCGTTGCGGCGCTTGCGCATCTGCGCGGCCACCTCGCGGCCCGCGTCGGTGACGACCAGGACGCTGGCCCGGCCGTCGGCGGGATCGGCCCGGCGTTCGATCAGGCCGCGTTTGACGAGGGTCTGCACCTGACGGCTGATCGTCGAGGCGTCGGAGTACAGCGCCTCCGCCAGCGCTCCGGACCGCATGGGCCCGTCGCAGAGCAGGCGGAAGATGATGCCGAACGCGGCGATCTCGATCTCGCCGCCGGAGTGGGCGGCGATGTGGGCCTGGGTGCGTTCGCGGATCCGGGCCAGGCGGACCAGCTGCTGAGCGATCCGATCGACCGCCGAGTCGCCGTCCATGTGCTGTCGTCTCCTTGCATCCGTCAACTGCTTGTGCGAAGCAATTGCTTGTATCTGCCAACTAGTTGTACTAGGCAAGTATGCGACCGCGAGCGACCGCGGGCAAGGAGTTTTTCTGTGATCCGGATCAGCCCTGCGTGACGGGTGCGGTCACCGCGGCGGTGAGCCGGATGAGATCGGCGGGGGCCAGCTCGATCTCGAGCCCGCGGCGGCCCGCGCTGCACAGGACGCGATCCCAGGTCAGCGCGGATTCGTCGATGACGGTTGGCAGCGCGCGCTTCTGGCCCAGCGGGGAGATGCCGCCCAGCACGTAGCCGGTGGTCCGCTCGGCGCGGGCCTTGTCGGCCATCGCGGCCTTGGGCGCGCCGAGCGCGGCCGCGGCGGCCTTGAGCGACAAGGTGTTCGGCACCGGCAGCACGGCGACCGCGAGGCCGCCGGTGGACAACTCCACGACCAGGGTCTTGAAGATCTGCGCGGCGCGCACACCCAGCTGTTCGGCGAGCGCGGCCACGGCCTCCGCGCCGAACGAGTCCGCGCGCGGATCGTGCGGATAGGAGTGCACGCGGTGAGCCACCTTCGCCTGGGTGAGCACCCGGACCGCCGGGGTCGACGCACCTGCCATGCGGGCCAGATTAGGCGCCGCGGCGGCCGGGGCGCGAACGCGCGGGAACACACCGCGCGCACGCCATGTTGCATGCGATACGAAATCCATCCACCCCCCAGCGACCTTCGAAGGAGTTTGCCGGTGACCGTTCTGGTCGATGAACGCCCGGTGCGCGTCGTCACCGGATTCCTGCTGCCCAGTCCCGTCGCGGTAGATTCGGAAACTACGGCGATCGAAGGGATGGGCGTGACGAGCGACGACGAAGTGACGGCCGGCATCGGAGAGCCCGATGATCCCGCCGACGACGAGTTCGCGGACGACGGATCCGGGGCCCGCAGCGATTCGAGCGAAGCCGAACTGGCCCAGCGGTTCGAGCGCGACGCGCTGCCGTTGCTGGATCAGCTCTACGGGGCGGCCCTGCGCATGACCCGCAACCCGGCCGACGCCGAGGATCTGGTCCAGGAGACGTTCGCCAAGGCGTTCCAGGGTTTCCGGTCCTTCCGCGAGGGCACCAATCTGCGGGCCTGGCTGTACCGGATCCTGACCAACACCTACATCAACTCCTACCGCAAGAAGCAGCGGCAACCGGCGCAGTACCCGACCGACGAGATCACCGACTGGCAGCTGGCCTCCACGGCCGAGCACACCTCCACGGGCCTGCGCTCGGCGGAGATGGAGGCGCTCGAGGCGCTGCCCGACGACGACATCAAGGCCGCGCTGCAATCGCTTCCGGAGGAGTTCCGGATGGCGGTGTACTACGCCGATGTCGAGGGCTTCCCCTACAAGGAGATCGCCGACATCATGGGGACTCCGATCGGTACGGTCATGTCCCGCCTGCACCGCGGCCGCAAGCAGCTCAAGGGTCTGCTCGCCGACGTGGCGCACGAACGGGGGTTCGATCGCAACCGCACGGGTGAGGGCACGCGTCAGGAGGTAACCCAGTGAGCACCGGCGACGACGAGACGGAACTGGACTGCACGGCGGTTCTCGCCGACGTCTGGCTGATCCTCGACGGCGAATGTGACGAGGCGACCCGGGAACGGCTGCGCCACCACATGGACCACTGTTCGCCGTGCATCGAGGCCTACGGCCTGGAGGAGAAGCTCAAGCGGCTGCTGCACACCAAGTGCGGCGGCGACCGCGCCCCCGAGGCGCTGCGCGAGCGGCTCACCCTCGAGATCCGCAGATCGGTGACGATCACCGAGACGAGCGTCGAACAGCCCTGACGCGACAGAGCGGCACGCCATCGAAATGGCGTGCCGCTCAGTGCTTTTCGGGGCGCCCGTCGTCAGCTGTTGGGGCGCTTGCCGTGGTTGGCCGCGTTCTTGCGGCGGCTGCGCTTCTTGCGTCCACGCTTTCCCATGGTTTCCTCCTTCTGATCGACGCCATTGTTCCATGTGTGGTTGGCTGTACCGTCAGCGGCCGCTGGCCGGAACGCGTCGGTTCGAACGAGAGGGTGGCATGGCCGAGGAAGTGCACGCCGAGATGGTGTCGACCGTCTTCCAGATCGTCGCCGAGGAGGGCGCGCCGATCGCCGAGGGCGACACGCTGGTGCTGCTGGAGTCGATGAAGATGGAGATTCCGGTCCTCGCCGAGGTCAGCGGCACGGTCGCCTCGATCAACGTCAAGCCCGGCGACGTGCTGCAGAAGGGCGATCTGATCGCCGTCATCGCGTGAACCCGGGCGGGATCGCGCGGAACGACACCCTTCACCTGGTGTAAGGGGAGGATGTTCACATCGGGTGAAGGAGCGTGGGTGATGTCGACACTGAGCGATCTGCTGGCCGAGCACACGGATCTGCCGGGCGCGGCCGTGGATCATCTGCAGCGGATGGTCGGCGACTGGCAGCTGTTGTCGGATCTGTCGTTCGCGGATCTGCTGCTGTGGGTGGGCGCGGGCCCGGTCGCCGAGGGCGCCGACGTCGTCTGCGTCGCGCAGAGCCGCCCGACCACCGCCGCGACCGTGCACCCGAAGGATCTGGTCGGCTCGCTGGCCTCGCGCGACGACCAGTCCCAGATCTTCGAGGCCCTGCTGACCGGTGAGATCGTGCGGCTGGACTCGGACGTGGAGACCAGCGGCGTCTATCACCCCACCCCCGTGCACGCCATCCGCGAGGCGATCCCGGTACGGGTCGGCGACGACGTGATCGCGGTGCTCGGGCGCGACACCGACGTGCGGCGCACGAAGGTGCGCGGCAGCCTGGAACAGGCCTATATGGCCTGCGCGGACGATCTGTGCCGGATGATCGCCGACGGCACCTTCCCCACCCTCGAGGACCGCACCGGTTCGCATTCCAGCCCGCGCGCGGGCGACGGCTTCATCCGCCTCGACACCCAGGGCCAGGTCGTCTACGCCAGCCCGAACGCGCTGTCGGCCTATCACCGCATGGGCTTGCAGAGCGATCTGGCCGGACAGGATCTCGCGCAGACCACGCGCTCGCTGATCACCGATCCGTTCGACGCCCAGGAGGTGGTCAGCGACATCCAGGCCGCGCTCGCGGGCAAGTCCGGGCGGCGGATGGAGGTCGAGGCGCGCGGGGCGACCGTACTGCTGCGGACCATCGTGCTGCGCCCGAACGGCGAATTGGTCGGGGCCGCGGTGCTCGTCCGCGATGTCACCGAGGTCAAGCGCCGCGACCGCGCGCTGCTGTCCAAGGACGCGACCATCCGCGAGATCCATCACCGGGTGAAGAACAACCTCCAGACCGTCGCGGCCCTGCTGCGCCTCCAGGCCCGCCGCACCGAGAACGAGGAGGCCCGCCTGGCGCTGACCGAATCGGTCCGCCGGGTCACCTCGATCGCCTCGGTGCACGAGATGCTGTCGATGTCGGTGGACGAGGAGGTCGATCTCGACGAGGTCGTCGACCGGCTGCTGCCGATCATGGCCGACGTCGCCACCGTGCACACCGCCCGCATCAAGGTGCGGCGCGCGGGTTCGCTCGGCGTGTTCTCCGCCGAGCGGGCGACCCCGCTGGTGATGGTGCTCACCGAATTGGTGCAGAACGCCATCGAGCACGCCTTCGACGCGGGCGAAAACGGCACGGTCACAATTCGTTCCGAGCGGTCGGCCCGCTGGCTCGACGTCATCATCAGCGACGACGGCCGGGGTTTGCCCGACGGTTTCAGTTTGGAGGGTTCCGACCGGCTCGGGCTCCAGATCGTGCGCACTCTGGTCACGGCCGAATTGGGCGGTTCGATCGGTTTGCATCCGGGCGCGGATGTCGGAACCGACGCGGTGTTGCGGGTTCCATTGGGCCGCCGGTCTTCTCGCTGACCGATTTTCCTGCCCGGAAACAATGAAGCCCGGCACCGCATGGGTGCCGGGCCGGAAATGCGTTACGGCCGGGCCGAGCGCTATCGCGTGGCCGTAACGCGCGGTGCCGTACTAGACGGCACTGCGAGTGCGGGTGCGCGCGTTGCGACGCTTCAGCGCCCGACGCTCGTCTTCGCTCATACCACCCCAAACGCCGGCGTCCTGGCCTGACTTCAGGGCCCAGGACAGGCACTCGGCGGTTACGGGGCAGCGGGCGCAGACCAGCTTGGCATCGGCAATCTGCGCGAGCGCGGGACCGCTGTTACCCACCGGGAAGAACAGCTCGGGGTCCTCGTCGCGACAGATGGCCTTGTGGCGCCAGTCCATTTCCTCTGCTCCTTTGCTGGGCGCGCTCGGGCGCCTCTGGTTTGTGGTCCGTTCACTTGTGCGACTCGAATGTTTCCGCACGGTTGCTTGTGAATGCTTTCACGAACACCGTAGATGTCAATAGCTTTGTGGTGCACCGTGGGGAAGCTCACGCTGTAAGACCCCTACCTGGGGGCCTGCGGAGTCCTTTGTACTCGCTCGCGCCGGTTTTCGCAGCACAACTGCGATGTTTCTCAGTTGTGTCGGCCCGAATCCGGTCGCGGGGCGACCACCTCGAGCACCTCCGGCACGGCCGTGAATTCCACCACGGTACGTCGGCCGATGAAGTCGCCGTCAATTTGCAGCCCGATCGGCTCGGCGGCGGTGATCCGTACCGACGGAACGTCATCGGTGCGAAACAAATTGCGCGCCTTGGGATTTCCCTCCGCGGACAGCAGTTGACGGGCGACCCACAGTGTTGGCAGTACCCCCATGGTCCGCATGGCAAACACCCCGAGACCGGTCTCGAATCGGGTGCCCGGATTGGTGCGAACGGGACGAGAGTCCAGAAACGTCCACGGACTGGTATTCGTCACGAACGCGTAGTGCACGCCCGCGACCGGTTCGTGTCCGGGGACCTCGACGGTGAGCGCGGGCTCGCGCCGGCGGGCCCGGAAGAACTGCCGCACGGTGGTCCGCAGATAGCGGGCCGGGGTGGCCGGATGTCCGTTCGCGCGACTGTGGTCGATGGCCTCGCACACATCGGCGTCGAGCCCGACCCCCGCGCTGAAGGTGAACCAGCGATCGTCGGCGATGGCCAGCCCGATGCGCCGATCCCCGCCCGATCCCGGCGACAGCTGATGGATCAGCTGATTGGTGGCCGCCACCGGATCGGGCTCGAGCCCGAGCGAGCGGGCGAACACATTGGCCGAGCCGCCCGGAATCACTCCCAGCCGCGGAGTCCACGCCTGCCCGTCGTCGACCTGCGGCAGCGGCAGGAACCCGTTGATCGTCTCGTTGACCGTCCCGTCGCCCCCGTGCACGACGATCAGATCCATCTCGTTGGTAGCGGCCCACTGCGCCAACTCGGCCGCATGCCCCCGATGCTGCGTATGCGCGACGATCAACTGCGTGCGGCTCTCCAACGCGTGAGCGAGCAGATCGCGGGTGGCCGGCGTCGTCGAGGTGGCATTGGGATTCACGATCAGCAGCGTCCGCACCCGAAGCAGCGTACTGTGCCCGATCCCAACCCCCACCCACCCGCGGACCCCGGCCCTCCCGGGACCGTGCCGTCCCGCTGACGCGCGGGTTCCGGCCCCTGCTGTGCGTTGGCGCGTGGGCTTTGGCTCCCCTCGGCCCGTGCCGAGCGTTGACACGCGAGCCCCGGCTCTCCCCGGCCCGTGCTGTGCGTTGGCGCGTGGGCCCCGGCTCTCCCCGGCCCCTGCCGTCCGCTGACGGGCGGGCCTTAGGCTGGGCGGGTGGCGAAGCAGGAGAACGGGGTCGGGCGGGTGGGGACGCCCGGGACGGTGCGGGGGGCCGGGGCGCTGGCCGCGGTCGAGGGGCTGGTGGGGGTGATCATCGCGGTCGTGCTGGTGGTGCAGGGCGCGCGGGGGAGCGGGAACCCGAAATCGGCGTACGGGACCGCGGCCTATTTCGCGATTCTGGCGGGGGCGGTGCTCGCGGCGGGGCTCGCGCTGTACTTCGGGCGGCGGTGGGGGCGGGCCATCGTGGTGCTCGCCCAGATCCTGTTGCTGCCGGTGGCCTGGTACATGTTCAGCTCGCATCGGCCCGAGCTGGCCGTGCCGGTGGGACTCGTCGCCCTGGTGACCCTCGGGTTGATCTTCGCCCCGCCCTCGACCCGCTGGATGGCCGAGCTCTACGACTCGGAGTGACCGCCCGCGAGGCGGTGCAACGCCGCCCCGGAGAGCCGGTAGCCGATCCACTCGCTCTGCGGTTCGGCGCCGAGGGATTTGTAGAAGTCGATCGAGGGCGTGTTCCAGTCCAGCACCGACCACGCCACCCGGTGGTACCCGTTGGCCACGGCCTCGCGCGCGAGTTCGACGAGCAGCCGCTTGCCCAGCCCGAGCCCGCGCGCCTGCGGCCGGACGTAGAGGTCCTCCAGGTAGATGCCGTGGGTGCCGGTCCAGGTGGAGAAGTTCAGGAACCAGATCGCGCACCCGACGATCTCCGAATCCCGTTGCGCCACATGGGCGTACAACGCGGGCGCGGGACCGAACAGCGCGCCGTGCAACTGCTCGACGGTGAGGTGGCACTGCTCGCTCGCCCGCTCGTACTCGGCGAGTTCGTGCACGAGCGCCACCATGGCGGGCACGTCGGCGGGCGTGGCGCGGCGGATCATCGGGCGCCCCCGTCCAGATCGGGAACCAGGTTGTGCGCGAGCACGGTGTGTGCGCCGTGGTCGTGGCCGAGCACGCTGAGCGCGCCGGTCGACAGGTAGAACCGGCGACCCTCGCGCACGTCGAACTCGGCCCAGCGCGCGATCAGCACCCGCGAGAAATGCCCGTGCCCGACCAGGACCACATCGCGTTCGCGCAGCGCGGGCGCGACCGCCGCCAGCACCCGATCGGCGCGCGCGCCCACCGCCCCGGCGGACTCACCGCCCGGCGTGGGATGGGTGAACACCGTCCAGCCCGGCACGCGCTCGCGAATCTGCGGGGTGGTCAGGCCCTCGTAGTCGCCGTAATCCCATTCGACCAGATCGTCGTCGATCCGAGGATCGGGCAGACCCGCCAGTTCGGCGGTGCGCCGCGCGCGCTGCCGGGGACTGGTGAGCACGAGGGGATCAGTGAGCTTCAGCCGGGCGAGCACGCCCGCCGCGGCCCGCGCCTGCTCCTCGCCGAGCGGGGTCAGCGGGACGTCCGTGCGCCCGGTGTGCCTGCGTCCCCTGGACCACTCGGTCTCGCCGTGCCGGAGCACCACCAGCCGGAATTCCGTTTCGCCCATCCCTCGATCATGCCCGACGCGGGCGCGCGCTCACCGGCCGAGCCCGTGCAGCCGCCCGCCGCGCGACTCCAGCACGATCGATCCGGCGACCGTCAGCGAACTGGGCTCGCGGTGATAATCCTTGCGCTCCACCGGAATTCGGGACAGCTGCGCGCCGGTGCCCGGATCCAGCACCGCCAGCCCCTCGGCGATCGGCGCGAGCAGCTGCCCGGCCAGCATGACCGGGGTGCCGAGTACATCGGGCGCTGTCCACACCGGATCCAGGGTGGTCGCGTTCAGGGCGACGAGGCTCGTGCCGGTGGTGACGAAGAAGGTCGCGCCGAGCCGGACCGTGGCGGTGGTGTCGGCGATCGGACCCGAAAGCCGGTGTGCCCCGACGAAATTCGCGGCCTGATCGTAGACCGCCAATTCCGGTGCGGCGGTGGACGTTCCGGGCAGGTAGAGCGCGATCCTGTTGTCGGTCACCGCGATCACGCGCACCCCGTCGGAGACCGCGCCCGGCTCGGTCAGCACGTGCGAGCCGTACTCCTCGGGCACGGTGTTGTCCTTGGGCGCCGGATTGAGGACGGTCAGCCGGACGGCGGCGTCGTCGGGGCAACGCTCGACCACCGCCACCCGCGAGGTGTTGGAGCTCGCCGAGAACAGCGCGCAGTCGTGCCGCGGTTGGGTGCGCACGTTCATCGGCGCGTCCACGTACCCGTACTCGAGCGTGCGGACCAGGTCCGGCCGCCAGAGCTCCATCCGGTCGCGGCCCAGCGCGACCACATAGGTGCCGTCGCTGGACAGCCGCACCGCGTCGTCCATATAGCTGCTGCGGGCCGCGCGGCGGGCGCCGGTGTCGGCGGTCAGCAGGGTGGTCTGACTGCATCCGCGCCGATCGCGGTAGGTCGCCACGACCGTGCCCTGCTGCACCTCGAGGCCGCACAAAGGCATGTCCCGCTGGTACTTCCAGACCTGCGCGCCGGTCGCCGGATCGCGTCCGGTGACGGTGCCGCCGTCGCCGGTGATCGCCACCCCGCCGCCGAACAGCGCGCGGCCCGCCGCGCCGTCGGGCGCGTCCCACAGTTCGCGCAGGGCGGTGGGCGGGCTGTCGGCGGGAGTGACCGGGCCGAGCGGATGCGCGGCGGGCTGCGAGACGGTCCCGCGCGCATCGCTGATCGCCCAGACCACGACGAGCACGATCACCACCACGACGGCGATCGCGGCCGCGGCGTACAGGTCGGCGCGCGTTCGCCGTTCGGGTGCGAGCACGTCAGCGAGACTAATGCTTAGGCGGAGGCGGCGGCCACCTGCGTGTCGGCACCGTCGTTCGTGTCGGACCCGTTCGACCGGCGGCGACGACGGCGACGGCGGGCCGGTTTGTCGGCGTGCGCGTCCTCGCGGTCGGCGTCGGATTCGGCGGCCGCGTCGTCTTCGCTTGCGGCGCCGGAGTTCTCGGCGGCGGCGTCCGAACCGGCACCGCCGCGGCGGCGACGGCGGCGGCGCGCGGGCCGCCCGGCGGTCGAATCATCCTCGGGCGCAGCGCCTTCGGTGGTCGCGTCGGCGGAATCCGATGCGTCCGAATCGGTTTCGGCTCCGTCCGCGCGGACCGCCACGACCTGCCCGCGCACGGTGCGGCGGCGGTTGCGCTTGCGCGGGGTGCGCTTCTCGCGCTCCACCACGACCGCGTCCTCGTCCCGTTCCGGCGCGCGGCGGCGCAGCGTGCCGGTGACGTTCTCGGGGATGCCGAGATCCGAATACAGGTGCGGCGAGCGCGAATACGTCTCCACCGGCTCCGGGATGCCCAGGTTCAGCGCGGCGTCGATGGCCTGCCAGCGGTTGATCTCGTCCCAGTCGACCAGGGTGACGGCGACGCCGGTGCGCCCGGCGCGGCCGGTGCGGCCGATGCGGTGGACGTAAATCTTCTCGTCCTCGGGGCACTGGTAGTTCACGACGTGGGTGACATCGTCGATATCGATGCCGCGCGCGGCGACGTCGGTGGCCACCAGCACGTTGATCTTGCCCTTGCGGAACTTCTCCAGCGCCTTCTCGCGGGCGATCTGGCCCAGGTCGCCGTGCACGGCCCCGACCGCGAAGCCGCGCTCGGCCAGTTCGTCGGCGACCTTCTGCGCGGTGCGCTTGGTGCGCGTGAAAACCATGGTGGCGCCGCGACTCTCGGCCTGCAGGACGCGCGCGATCAGCTCGCTCTTGTCCAGCGCATGCGCGCGGTAGACGAACTGCGCGGTGCGGTCGTGCACGGCCGAATCGTGCGGTTCCTCCGCGCGAATGTGGGTCGGCTTGTGCAGGAACGTGCGGGCCAGGGTGATGATCGGGCCGGGCATGGTGGCCGAGAACAGCATGGTCTGACGCTGATCGGGGACCATGGTCAGGATGCGCTCGATATCGGGCAGGAAGCCCAGATCGAGCATCTCGTCGGCCTCGTCCAGCACCAGCACGCCGACCTTGCCGAGGATCAGATGCTGCTGCTCGGCCAGATCGAGCAGGCGGCCGGGCGTGCCGACGACCACGTCGACCCCGGAGCGCAGCGCGGCGATCTGGGCCTCGTAGGGCCGCCCGCCGTAGATTGAGGCCACGCGCAACTTGCCCTGGTGGTTGGTCAGGTGCTTGCCGATGTTCTCCAGGTCCTGGGTGACCTGCACGCACAGCTCGCGGGTCGGCACGATGACCAGCGCCCGCGGCGTGCCGTCCAGGGCCGTGGTGCCGGATTCGGCGGTGACGATGCGGTGCAGCAGCGGGACGCCGAATCCGAAGGTCTTGCCCATCCCCGTGCGGGCCTGACCGATGAGGTCCTCACCGGCCAGTGCCAGCGGGAGCGTCAGTTCCTGGATGGCGAATGTGCGTTCGATTCCGATCTCACCCAGCGCGCGCACGATATCCGGGTGCACACCCAATTCCGCGAAAGTCGGGGCGGTGTGGTCGGAGTCGAGTTCGGCGGTCAGCAGGGTGTCGGTGAGCCCTGGTTCCTGTTCGACGGTGATCTTGCTCAGGTTCGTACCTTTCCTCGTGGATCGCATCTCGCGCGCACGAGGTGTGGAACTCCCCACACAGCTCCGGCGGTCTTTCCACCGCGGCCGCCGCGGGATGCCGGTCGGCATCAACCAGGCGCGGCGCGGTGTCGCGGACGGTGCGCGCACATTATCGGTGGGCTCGAAAAATCTCGTTGCCCACCGCGATTGTAGCGTGATAGCTTCTTCTGCCCGATTTGCGCCACCCCGATTTTCCGATTCCGCTCCGGCCCGGTTGTCGTTCGGCAAGGGCCGCAGGGCAATTCACCGGCGGCCCCGGCGCGACGGTGGCCCAGACCACATATGTGAGACGTGGTGTCACGGGATAAATTCGTAAGCGTGACTTTGGCAGACACGGTGAGCCTCGCCGCGCGCAACGCCTGGGCCCTGACCTTCGGTGACGGCATCGAACCTCCGACCCGCACGCCCTCGACCGTGCTGTGCGACGAACCGCACCGCGAGCTGCGGCGCTTCGAACGCGCCGACGGTTCGGCCGGGGGCCCCGACGAGGCCGCGGTGCTGCTGGTGCCGCCGCTGGCCGCGCCCGCGAGCTGCTTCGATCTGCGGCCCGGCCAGAGCCTGGCGAGTTTCCTGCTCGACTGCGGCCGCCACCCGTACGTGCTCGACTACGGCGAGATCACCTTCGCCGATCGCCGCATGGGCTTCGAGGACTGGATCGACGACATCCTGCCCACCGCGATCGGGCGGGTGTCCACCGATCGCGGCGGCGCGCCGGTCGATCTGGTCGGCTGGTCGCTGGGCGGGGTGCTGGCGTTGCTGACCGCGGCGGCCGACCCCGCGCTGCCGATCCGGTCCATCACCGCGGTCGGCTCGCCGCTGGACTACGACCGGATCACCGGCGTGCCGCAGCTGCGGGCGGTCGCCCGGTTCACCCGCGGCCTGGCCACCTCGACCCTGGTCCGGGCGGCCGGGGGCGTGCCCGCGCGGCTGACCCGGCTGGGCTATCGCGCGACGTCCTGGGAGCGCGAGCTGCGCCGCCCGATGTTCATCGCCGCCAATCTGACCGACACCGCGGCCCTGGCCCGGATGGAGACCGTCGACCGCTTCCAGGCCCAGCTGCCCGGCTACCCCGGCCGGTTGTACAACCAGCTGTGGAGCCGGTTCATGCTGGCCAACGACATCGCCAAGGGTGTGGTCCGGCTGGGTCGGCGGGAGATCGCGCTGGCGGAGGTGACCGCGCCCGTGCTGCTGGTCGGCGGTCCCGAGGACGTGATCACGCCCGCGCCCGCGGTCGAGCACGGCCGCACGACGCTGGTCAACGCGCACGAGGTGCGGTACGAGACCGCGCCCGGCAGCCACCTCGGCATCCTCACCGGGCCGACCGCCAGGGAAACGACGTGGACCTATCTGGAGAAGTTTCTCGGGGATCGGTCGTGACCGCGCGCGGGAGCGTCCGGACCCCGGTTAGGGTGGACGCCATGGGAGTTGACCCGTCTGCCGCACTGGGTGTTTCGACCGAACCCGACCCCCGCATCCCCGCCGACCATCCCGGCGTCACCGATCTGTTCGCGGTGCTCGCCTACGGCGAGATCTCGGCGTTCTATCGCCTGGCCGAGGAGGCCAAGCTCTCGCCGTCGCTGCGCGGCAAGGTGGCCGTGGCCGAGATGGCCGCCGCGGAGATGGCGCATTTCCAGACGCTCGAGCGGGCGCTGTCCGGCCGCGGTGTCGACGCCTTCGACGCGATGGCCCCCTTCGTGCGGGCCCTCGACGACTATCACGACTCCACCGACCCCTCGACCTGGCTCGAGTCGATGGTCAAGTTCTACGTCGGCGACGGCATCGCCGCCGACTTCTACACCGTCCTCGCCGACGCGCTCGCCCCCGAGGTCAGCACGGTCGTCCACGACGTGCTCGCCGAGACCAGCCACTCCGAGTTCGTCATCGAGGAGGTCCGCCGCGCGGTAGCCGAGAACCGCTCCGAACGCGACCGCCTCATGCTCTGGGGCCGCCGCCTCCTCGGCGAGGCCATCACCCAGGCCCAATACGTCATGGCCCAACGCGACGAACTCACCGAGCTGGTCCTCATCGCCACCGGCGACCTCTCCGGCATAGCCGCCCTCTTCGACCGCATGCAAACCAGCCACGCCCAACGCATGGCCGTCCTCGGCCTGGCCTGACACCCCCTCCCCTTCCCCCGATAGCTGGGGAGGGGAGAGGTGTTCACTTGCCGCGTAACCGTGGGGGAGCGGTCTGGACTAGCCTGAGCAGGACATCATTTGGACTCGAGGAGGATGGCCGTGGAGGTCAAGATCGGTATTTCGGACAGCCCGCGTGAGCTCGTGATCACCAGCTCGCAGACCCCGGAAGAGGTCCAGGCGCTGGTGTCCGGGGCGCTGGAGGGCAAGGGCGGCGTGCTCGCGCTGACCGACGAGAAGGGGCGCAAATACCTGATCCAGGCCGCGAAGGTCGCCTACGTGGAGATCGGCACCTCGACCAGCGGCCGCGTCGGCTTCGCCGCCGTCTAGTCCGGCACACGAAAAACGCGGCGGGGCAACAGCTCCGCCGCGTTTCGCGTTCTCGACCGGGTCAGCCCTGCGGATGCAGCGGCACCCGGGACAGCCCGCCCCAGCACAACTGGACCGTCGTGTCGACGGCCTCCTCCTTATCGATCGGCCGATCGGCCTCGAGCCAGTACCGCGCGGTGATCTGGCTGGCGCCCACCAGGCCCACGGCCAGGATGCGGGCCCGGTACGGGTCCAGTCCGGAATCGTGTGCGACCAGATCGAAGACCGCGTCCACACACGCCTCGGTGGCCTGCTCGACCCGGCGCTGCACCTGCGGCTCGCTGGTCAGGTCGGACTCGAAGACCAGGCGGAAGCCCTGGGTCTCGTGGTCGACGAAGTCGAAGTACGCCTGCACCGCCGCCCGCACGCGCTGGCGGTTGTCGGTGGTGGAGCGCAGCGCCTGGCGCACGCTCGACACCAAGGCGTCGATGTAGTTCTGCAACACCGCCAGGTACAACTCGAGTTTGCTCGAAAAGTGCTGGTAGAGCACGGGTTTGGAGACGCCCGCACACTGCGAGATCTCGTCCATCCCGGCCGCGTGGTATCCGCGTAGCACGAAGACCTCGCTCGCCGCGGCGAGCAATTGCGCGCGGCGTGCGTCACGGGGCAGGCGCGTACCGCGCTTGCTCGGCATGGCCTCGGAGGACGTGCGGGACGTCATCCGGTCCACGAGGTCTGTCATTTCGGCTCTCCCAATCGAATCCCGGCTGGAAATGGGTGTGCACGGGTATCTCTCGAACGATACTCGCATGCGGGCCAACGCGCTGATCCCGGTTCGCACACAATTCACAATTGCCCGCGAGGCGGACATAACCTTTCACACTATTGGCAACCTGTCAGTAACCGGCCGCCGTGAGAAATCTCGCACAGTCGCGTTTATCCTCGCAACCCCCCTGGTGACGCTGCGACTCCTGCGATGCGGCCGCACGGGTTGTGAGAGTCTGAAGGGTGTGACCGACCAACGGGGCAGTTCGACCGGCGGGCGCGATTCGACCCAACCCGTGGACACCGACGCGCCGCAGCCGCCGGAAATCTACGATCCGCTGGGCCTGTACGCCGCCGATCCGGAGCGCTCCCGGCAACCCCTGCGGGCCCTGTGGGATCCGACCGCCGAGCCCGAGCCCGCGCCGAGCGCACCCCGCAAGCGCGGCGTGCTGCGCCGCTTCGTCACCACCTACGGCTGGCGTGCCTACGCGCTGCCCGTGCTCGTGGTGCTCACTGTGCTGGTCGGGGTCGACGCCGTCAAGGGGGGCGGCAGTGCCGAGGGCGGCGCGCCGGGCCTGGGCCGGTTGAGTCAGCGCAGCGCCAACGCGGGCATCATCGGCGCGCCGCCGAAGGGCGATGTGAAGTTCTCCGGCGACCTGCCCAGCGGCATCCTGCCCGACGGCGGCCCGTTCGCCGAAACCGGAACGGGCGCTTGGCATCTCGTGCCGGGCACGGGCGCGCAGGTGGGCGCGGGCCAGGCGCACGTGTTCACCTACACCGTCGAGGTCGAGGACGGCGTCGACACCACCGCGCTCGGCGGCGACGCCGCGGTCGCCAAGATGGTCGAGGCCACCCTCGCCAATCCCAAGAGCTGGACCCATGATCCGCGCTTCGGCTTCCGCCGCGTCGACTCCGGCAAGCCCGATTTCCGGGTCTCGCTCACCTCGCGCCAAACCACCAAGAGCGCCTGCGGTTTCGAGATCCCCATCGACTCCTCCTGCTACAACTCCGATCTCGATCGGGTGGTGCTGTCGGAGGTGCGCTGGGTGCGCGGCGCGGTGGCGTTCGAGGGCGATATCGGCTCCTACCGCCAGTACCAGATCAACCACGAGGTCGGCCACGCCATCGGCTACCACGAACATCAGCCGTGCGAGACCGACGGCGGCCTCGCGCCGGTGATGATGCAGCAGACCTTCGGCACCCGCAACAACGACATCGCCGCGCTCGATCCGCAGGGCGTGGTCCCCTCCGACGGCAAGAAGTGCCGCTTCAACCCCTGGCCGTATCCCACCGGATAGCACTTGGCACGATGGTGGGGAAGAACCGCTCGACGCGCCGTGTTGCATGAATGAGCGTGATCGGCGAACTATTCGAGGAGTCTGAGGACGTGTCATCCCTGAAGTCCCTGCCACCACTGGTCGAACCGGCCGCGGAGCTGACCAGGGACGAGGTCGCTCGCTACAGCCGCCATCTGATCATCCCCGACCTCGGGGTGGACGGTCAGAAGCGGCTCAAGAACGCCAAGGTGCTCGTGATCGGAGCGGGCGGGCTCGGTTCCCCCGCGCTGCTGTATCTGGCCGCGGCCGGCGTCGGCACCCTCGGCATCGTGGAGTTCGACGAGGTGGACGCCTCGAATCTGCAACGCCAGATCATCCACGGCGAATCCGATATCGGGCGCCCCAAGGCCGACAGCGCGCGCGACTCCATCCTGGAGATCAACTCCGGAATCGACGTGCGGCTGCACAAGTTCCGCCTCGACAACGACAATGCGGTGGAGCTGTTCTCCCAGTACGACCTGATCGTCGACGGCACCGACAACTTCGCCACCCGCTACCTGGTCAATGATGCCGCGGTGCTCGCCGGTAAGCCCTACGTGTGGGGTTCGATCTACCGGTTCGAGGGTCAGGTGTCGGTGTTCTGGGAGGACGCCCCCGACGGCCGCGGCATCAACTACCGCGACCTCTACCCCGAGGCCCCGCCGCCGGGCATGGTCCCCTCCTGCGCCGAGGGCGGCGTGCTCGGCGTGCTGTGCGCGTCCATCGGTTCGATCATGGTCACCGAGGCGATCAAGCTGCTCACCGGCATCGGCGAACCGCTGCTCGGCCGCCTGATGGTCTACGACGCGCTGGACATGACCTACCGGACCATCAAGCTGCGCCGCGACCCCCAGCGCCAGCCCATCACCGAACTCATCGACTACGACGCGTTCTGCGGCGTGGTCTCCGAGGAGGGCCAGGCCGCCGCCGCGGGTTCGACCGTCACCGCTCGCGAGCTGAAGGAGATGCTCGACGCGGGCAAGGACGTCGCCATCGTCGACGTGCGCGAGCCGGTCGAGTGGGACATCGTCCGCATCGACGGCGCGACCCTGATCCCCAAGGACCGCATCCTCTCCGGCGAGGCCCTCTCCGAACTCCCGCAGAACCGCCCGATCGTCCTGCACTGCAAGACCGGCATCCGTTCCGCCGAGGCCCTCGCCGCCCTCAAGCGCGCGGGCTTCTCGGACGCCACCCACCTCCAGGGCGGAATCATCGCCTGGGCCAAGCAGATCGACCCCTCCCTGCCGGTGTACTGATCCCTCCCGAGTCGAGCGACACCCTCGGGTCCCGGTGTGGTGACGACCGGCGCGGCGGCGGGACTGGACAAAGACCCGGGAGTACGGTACCGCCGTGACTTCTGTGGAACCGCCCGAGCATGTGCGCGCCACGTTCGGGCTTCGCGAAGAAACCCCGGTCGCCCTTGGTGATTGGGACGGCGGCTGGCGCTGCGGCGACGTGGTGCTGAGCCCGGTGGCCGATCACGCGCGCGCCGCGTGGTCGGCCAAGGTGCGCGAGACGATGAAGGTGGACGGCCTGCGGCTCGCGCGCCCGGTGCGCGCCACCGACGGGCGGTACGTGGTCTCGGGCTGGCGGGCCGACACCTACGTCGAGGGCACCCCCGAACCGCGTCACGACGAGGTGGTCTCGGTCTCGCTGCGCCTGCACAAGACGACCGCGGCCCTGGACCGCCCGCGCTTCCTGGCCCAGCAGCCGATCGCCCCCTGGGTCGACGTGGACGTCTTCGTCGCCGCGGATCGCGCGGCGTGGGAGCCGGTTCCGTTGCGCAGCTTGAAGATCGGTGGCATGCTCCCGGTCACCTCGCCCGACGGACAGCGCAGCCTGGAGATGCTCGCCCAGCTCGCCACCCTGCGCAGACCGGTGCAGACCCCGCCGCAGCTGGTGCACGGCGACCTGTTCGGCACGGTGCTGTTCGCCGGGGCGCAGACGCCGGGCCTGACCGATATCACCCCCTACTGGCGGCCCGCGCCCTGGGCCGCCGGGGTCATCGTGGTCGACGCCCTGTCCTGGGGCGGCGCCGACGACGGCCTGCTGCAACGCTGGAGCGAACTGCCCGAATGGCCCCAGATGGTGTTGCGCGCGGTCATGTTCCGCCTCGCGGTCCACGCCCTGCACCCGCGTTCCACCCCCGAGGCGTTCCCGGGCCTGGCCCGCACGGCCGATATGATCCGCTTCCTGCTCTGAGTCGTTCCGAAAGCGTCGTCCCGCAACGGGAGTCGCACGGCGCCGCGCCGGGCCCCCCGAAGCGGTTGCCCGGCACGGCCTTCCACGCCCTACACGTTCGCGTACGCCAGCGACGGCGCCCGATTCACCGCGAACGAGGACCGCAGGTAGAACCACCAGGTCACGCTCGCCATCACCAGGAACGCCACCGCGTACGCCCAGAACGCCGGATTCATCGACCCGAAGTGGTTGTTGGACAACCGAAGCGCCTGCTGCAACACCCAGCCGCCCGCGGCCCCGACCGCGCCCACCACGCCGATGGCCGCCCCGGCCTGCCGCTTGGCCGTCACCAGCGCCGCGGCCGCGTCCTGCCCGCTCTCGGCGGCCCGGCGCTTGACCGCCGCCGCGAAGATCGACGGGATCATCCGGTAGGTCGACCCGTTGCCGATGCCGGTCAGCACGAACAACAGCAGGAACGAGATCAGATACAGCGGGAAGTTGTCCGCCGCCAGCGACGCCATGATCAGCGCGGTCGCCACCGCCATGCCCACGAACACGTACAGCGTGATCCGCGCCCCGGTGAACCGGTCGGAGATCCACCCGCCGAACGGACGGCTCAGCGATCCCACGAACGCCCCCAGGAACGCGAGATTGCCGATCGTGCTCATCCACCCGATCTTCGCCAGCTCCGGGAAATTGGCCTTGAGCAGCGTCGGGAACGCGAAGGAGAACCCGATGAACGACCCGAACGTGCCGATGTAGAGCAGCGCCATCACCCACGTGTGCGGATTGGTCAGCGCCAGTTTGTAGGACGACCCGTCGGCCTTGGCGTGCCGGATCGAGTCCATGTACCGCAACGCCCCGAACATGGCGATCAGGATGAACGGAATCCACATCAGCGTCGCCAGCGTGATGCCGAAGCGGTACCCGCCCGGATCCTTGGCCATGATGTGCGTGCCGAGCGTGATGATCAACGGCACGAACAACTGCGTCTGCGCCACACCGAGATTGCCGCCCGCCGCGTTGATCCCCAGCGCCGCGCCCTTCTTCCCCTCCGGATAGAAGAAGTTGATATTCGCCATCGAGGACGAGAAGTTGCCGCCGCCCACACCGGCCAGCGCGGCCAGGATCATGAACACCCAGAACGGGGTGTCGGGCTTGTTGATGAAATACGCCAGCCCCAGCGTCGGGATGAGCAGCATGCCCGCGCTGAACACGGTGAACGCCCGCCCGCCGAACTTCGGGATGGCGAAGGTGTAGGGCACCCGCAGCGCCGCGCCCACGAGCGTGGGCGTGGAGGTCAGCAGCAGCGAATTGCCCACGGCCACAGCGTTTCCCTTGCCGAGGCCGTCGAGGAAGTGGAAGCCCGCGGGGCCCATGGCCGTCACCACGCTGGCCCACAGCACCCAGATGCTGAAGCCCAGGTTCTCGGCGAACACCGAGAACATCAGATTCTTGCGGGCGGTGCGCTTTCCGCCACTCTCCCAGAAGGTTTCGTCGTCCGGTTCCCAGCGGTCGAGCCAGCGGCCGCGGGCTCGATGGGTGAAGGTGTCGGTACGGTCTACGGCGTCGGTGGACATCGGCGCTTCCTCTCGAGCGGGAATACGACCGCCCTCATCGTGGTCCGGCGATCGGCATTACCGTACGAACGGGCCGTTACACCGATTTCACCCGCGATGACGATCGGGCCAATTCTGGCTCACAGTGCCACGCGACACGCTGTGAAGTCGTTCAGCGGTCCGGATATTCGGCCATCAGCGTGCCGAAGAAGCAGTTCGCCACGCGCGCGGCCCGTTCCGGATCGCCCTCGACGACCGCGGTCACCAGCTCCTCGTGCTCGGCGTGATAGTCCTCGTCCGACCGCGCCGAACTGGACCGGATCGCCTGGGCGATGACCGGCAGCAGCGAATCGTAGAACTCCAGATACACCGCGTTGTGGCTGGCGACCACGATCGCCCGATGCAGTTGCACGTCGGTGTCGATGGATTCCTGTGACTGCGGGCCGTGCTCGGCCCAGGTGCGCATCCGCGCCTCCAGCAGCCGGGTCAGATTCGCGATGTCGTTCTCGTCGCGGCGTTCGGCGGCCAGGCGCGCGGCGGTGGTGTCGAGGGCCTGGCGCAGTTCGAGGATGTCGCGGGTGACCGCGTCGGCGAAGTACTTGGTGAGCGTGTTGCCCAGATCCGAGGTCGCGATCACGTAGGTGCCCGAGCCCTGCCGGCGTTCGAGCATGCCCGCGTGCACGAGCGCCTGCACGGCCTCGCGGACGGTGTTGCGCCCGGTGCCGGTCAGTTCGGTGAGTTCCGGCTCGGTCGGGATCCGGGTGCCCACCGGCCAACGGCCGGAACGGATTTCGGCACGCAGCTGCTCGGTCACCTGAGCGATGAGGCTGGTGCGGCGCACGGGTTGCACGTGTGAAGGGTACCCCGCATCACATTTCTTGCCGCATTACATCCAATCATCCTATGATTTCTCGGTGACCGTAACCGCCGAGCAGACCCTCGAACGCCCACCGCTACGCCGCCGTTCCCTCGTCGAGGGGCGGCTGCTCGTCCTCGCGGCGATCGTCGTCTCGGCGGCCACCCTGCGCATCGCGGTCACCGCGTTCAGCCCGCTGGCCGAGCGGATCGGCCAGGACATCGGCTATTCGACCGCGGTGGTCGGCGTGTTCGGCATGATCCCCACCGCCATGTTCGCCTTCGCGGGCATCCTCACCCCGATCCTCGAACGCCGCTTCGGCCTCGAACGCACCGCCCTGATCGCCATGCTGGCCGTCGGCGCGGGTCAGGCCGTGCGCGCGATCGTGCCCGACACCTGGGAGCTGCTGGCGTTCTCCGCGTTCGCGCTGGCCGGGATGGGCGTCGGCAATGTGGTGATCCCGCCGCTGGTCAAGCGGTACTTCGCGGATCGGGTCGGGGTGCTCAGCTCGCTCTACATCGTGATGGTCCAGCTCGGCACGGTCGTGCCCGCCCTGATCACCGTGCCGGTCGCCGACGCCTATGGCTGGCGGCTGTCGCTGGGCATGTGGGCGGTGCTCGGTTTCGTCGCGGTGCTGCCGTGGCTGGGCGTGCTGCGCGCGCGGCGCGGCCGGGACGGCGAGGACATCAGCGCGGTGCCGCAGCCGGGCGAGGCCGCGGGCCGGGTCTGGCGTTCCCCGCTGGCGTGGGGCATGGCGGGCATGTTCGGCATGACCTCGCTGACCACCTACGCCGTATTCGCCTGGCTGCCCAAGATTTTCGCGGAGGCCGGGGCCAGCGAGGCGTTCGGCGGCACCATGGTCGGCGTCTTCGCGCTCATCGGCCTGGTCGCGGCGCTGAGCGCGCCCGCGGTCACCGCGCGGGTGCGCAATCCGTTCCCGATCGTGGTGGCGTGCGCGCTGCTGTTCTTCGTGTCCTTCGCGGGGCTGCTGTTCGCGCCGATGAGCGCGCCGCTGCTGTGGGTGATCCTGCTGGGCTTGGGCCCGAGCACCTTCCCGATGGCGTTGACGCTGATCAATCTCCGCACCCGCACCCAGGCCGGATCGGCCGCGCTGTCCGGCTTCACCCAGGGCGTCGGTTACGCGGTCGCGTGCGTGGGCCCGCTGATGTTCGGTCTGCTGCACGATGTGAGCCACGGGTGGGCCGCGCCGTTCGCGCTGCTGTGCGTCGCGGTGGTCGTGTTGTTGTGCGGGGCGTGGCAGGCGTGCAAACCCCGTGTGCTGGAGGATACTTGGAACTGACCGGTCTCACACGGGTGCACCGCCCGTGACGGGCGCTTGGTCATACGCGGAAACGCTTGTGTCACATGGCTGAAACATAATCCGCTTCTCACGGGCCCGGCCGCGCGGTCGTGAGCAACCGTTGACTCGACGGTCATTTCGCGCAGCATCGGCGCAATACCGGTTTCCTACCTTGGGGTCTCAACGACAAGTTGGGAGGCCGGTTTTGAGCACGCTGACGCGTAACCGCGACATCGAGCACTGGGACGCCGAGGACGTCGCCGCCTGGGAGGCGGGCGGCAAGAACATCGCGCGCCGGAATCTGATCTGGTCGGTGTTCGCCGAGCACGTCGGATTCTCGGTGTGGTCGATCTGGTCGGTGATGGTGCTGTTCATGCCGACCGATGTGTTCCACATCGACGCGGCGGGCAAATTCTTCCTGGGCGCGGTCCCGACCCTGGTCGGCGGCGTGCTGCGGATCCCCTACACCGTGGCCACGGCCAAGTTCGGCGGGCGCAACTGGACGATCTTCAGCGCGCTGGCGCTGCTGGTGCCGACCGCGCTGACGCTGTACTTCATCAACCAGCCGGGCACCTCGTTCACGACGTTCCTGATCGTGGGCGCGTTCGCGGGCCTCGGCGGCGGCAACTTCGCCTCCTCGATGGCCAATATCAACGTCTTCTACCCGCAGCGGCTCAAGGGCTGGGCGCTGGGCCTGAACGCGGGCGGCGGCAATATCGGCGTGCCGGTGATCCAGCTCATCGGCCTGGCAGTCATCGCCGCGCTGGGCAACGCCTACGGCAACGCGTCGGTGGTGTGCCTGGTGTACCTGGTGTTCATCGTGATCGCCGCGACCGGCGCCGCGCTGTTCATGGACAACGTGCGCAACCAGAAGGCCGACTACTCCTACATGTGGACCGCGCTGAAGGTTCCGCAGTCGTGGGCCATCGCCTTCCTCTACATCGGCACCTTCGGCTCGTTCATCGGCTACGGCTTCGCCTTCGGTCAGGTGTTGCAGGTGAGCTTCCTCGCCGGGGGCGACAAGCCCGCGCAGGCCGCGCTGCACGCCGCGCAGATCGCGTTCATCGGACCGCTGCTCGGTTCGCTGGCCCGCCCCTACGGCGGCAAATGGGCCGACCGCTTCGGCGGCGCGCGGGTGACCCTGGCCGGTTTCGCGGTCATGATGGTCGCGGCCATCGTGGTCGCCGGGGCGAGCACGGCCGCCGACCGCAACGGCCACGTGCCCACCGGGGCGGTGATGACCGCGCTGGTCGCCGGATTCATCGCGCTGTTCGTGGTCTCGGGCATCGGCAACGGCGCCGTCACCAAGATCATCCCGTCCGTCTTCGCCGCGAAAGCCCAAGGGCTGGAACTGAATCCGGCCGAGAAGGCGGCGTGGTCACAGAACACCTCGGGCGCGCTGATCGGATTCGTCGGCGCGATCGGCGCCCTGGGCGGCGTCGCGATCAACCTGGTGCTGCGCTCGTCCTACGCCTCCACCAAATCCGCCACCACCGCGTTCTGGGTGTTCACCGCCTTCTACGTGTTGTGCGCGGCGGTCTGCTGGGCGGTGTTCCTGCGCCGCCCGCGCGGCGAATCGAGCGTGGTCACCGAGGCCGAGGAGCTGGTGATCGCCGCCGAGAGCGGAAAGCCCTTGTCGCACACCGATTCCGCCGACGCCCCCGTCCGGGCCTGACCGAGATCCCCAGGGAGGACGCTATGAAGGACACCCAGCGCAAGACCGTGGTGGTCGTCGGTCACGGCATGGTCGGCCACCGCTTCGTCGAGGCCCTGCGCTCGCGCGACACCGAGGGGCAGTGGCAGGTGGTCGTGCTGAGCGAGGAGCCGCGCGCCGCCTACGACCGGGTCGGCCTGTCGTCGTACGTCGGCGCGTGGGACGCGACCGCGCTCGCGCTGCCCGGCAACGAGTACGCCGGTGACGACCTGGTGGAACTGCGCCTGGGCGAGCGGGCCGAGAGCATCGACCGCGACGGCCGCAAGATCACCACCTCCGGCGGCGACGTGATCGGTTACGACGCAGTAGTTCTGGCGACCGGCTCGTACGCCTTCGTGCCGCCGGTGCCCGGCCACGATCGCCCGGAGTGCTTCGTCTACCGCACCATCGAGGATCTCGACGGCATCCGCGCCGCGGCTCAGGCCGCCGGTCCCGGTGCGGTCGGCGTGGTCGTCGGTGGCGGCCTGCTCGGCCTGGAGGCCGCGAACGCGTTGCGGCTCATGGGCATGACCCCGCACGTCGTCGAGTTCGCGCCGCGGCTGATGCCCGCGCAGGTCGACGAGGGCGGCGGGGCGATCCTCGAACGCCTGGTCTCCGATCTGGGCCTGCACGTGCACACGGGCGTCGGCACCTCCGCGATCGAACCCGCGGAAGACGGTGCGGGCCTTCGGGTCTCGCTGTCCGACGAATCGGTCATCGACGCCTCCCTGGTGGTCTTCTCCGCCGGTATCCGCCCGCGCGACGAGATCGCTCGCACCGCGGGCCTCGAGGTCGGCGCGCGCGGCGGCGTGGTGACGGATCTGGGCCTGCGGACCTCGGATCCGAACATCTACGCGGTCGGCGAGGTCGCCGCCGTCGAGGGCGTCTGCTACGGCCTGGTCGCCCCCGGCTACACCACCGCCGAGATCGTGGCGGACCGATTGCTCGGCGGCAGCGGCGAATTCCCGGGCGCGGACCTGTCGACCAAGCTGAAGCTGCTCGGCGTGGACGTGGCCTCGTTCGGCGACGCGCACGCGACGACCGAGGGCGCGCTGTCGGTCGTGCTGCACGACGCGGCCAAGGGCACCTACGCCAAACTCGTGGTCTCCGACGACGCCAAGACGCTGCTGGGCGGCATCCTGGTCGGCGACGCCTCGGCCTACGCGGCGCTGCGCCCGCTGGTCGGCAGCGAACTGCCCGCCGAACCGGCCGCGCTGATCTCGCCCGCCGGGGCCGAACTCGGCGCGGACGCGCTGCCCGACGACGCGCAGATCTGCTCCTGCAACAACGTTTCCAAGGGCGCGATCTGCGGGGCCATCGCCGAGGGCGCCTGCGATATCGCGGGCATCAAGAGCTGCACGTCGGCGGGGACGTCCTGCGGCGGCTGCGTGCCGATGCTGAAGAAGCTGCTCGAGCAGTCCGGCGTCGAGATGTCGAGCGCGCTGTGCGAGCACTTCAGCCAGTCGCGTCAGGAGCTGTTCCACATCGTGGCCAGCACCGGCATCCGCAAGTTCTCCGAGCTGATCGCCCGCTACGGCACCGGAATGGGTTGCGACATCTGCAAACCCGCGGTCGCGTCGATCCTGGCCTCCACCTCGAACGAGCACATCCTCGACGGCGAGCAGGCCGCCCTGCAGGACACCAACGACCACTTCCTGGCCAACCTCCAGAAGAACGGCACCTACTCGGTCGTGCCGCGGATGCCCGGCGGCGAGGTCACCGCCGACCAGCTGATCACGATCGGCCAGATCGCCAAGGACTTCGGCCTGTATCTGAAGGTCACCGGCGGGCAGCGCATCGACCTGTTCGGGGCGCGCGTGGAACAGCTGCCGGTGATCTGGCAGCGGCTGGTCGACGCGGGCATGGAATCCGGTCACGCCTACGGCAAGTCGCTGCGCACGGTCAAGAGCTGCGTGGGTTCGACCTGGTGCCGGTACGGGCAGCAGGATTCGGTCGGCATGGCCGTGCTGCTGGAGAAGCGCTACCGCGGCCTGCGCTCGCCGCACAAGCTGAAGCTGGGCGTGTCCGGATGCGCCCGCGAATGCGCCGAGGCGCGCGGCAAGGACGTCGGCGTCATCGCCACCGAGAACGGTTGGAACCTCTACGTCGGCGGCAACGGCGGCCTCACCCCCAAGCACGCGGTGCTGCTCGCCGGTGACCTCGACGACGAGACGCTGATCCGCTACATCGACCGGTACCTGATGTTCTACATCCGCACCGCCGATCGGTTGCAGCGCACCGCCGCGTGGCAGGAGTCGCTCGACGGCGGCATCGACTACGTGCGGCAGGTGGTGTGCGAGGACTCCCTCGGCATCGCCACCGAACTCGAGGAGACCATGGCCCGCCACGTCGCCGGTTACCGCGACGAATGGGCCGCGGTGCTCGACGATCCCGCCAAGCTCGCGCGGTTCGTATCCTTCGTCAACGCCCCCGAGCAGGCCGATCCCACGATCGCCTTCGACGACAGCGGTGAACGCAAGGTCCCCGTGCTGCTGGGCATGCCCGAGATCCCCGTCACAGCCGCCGCCACGGATGGGAAATAGGCGCGTAATCGCGTGGAAACAGGCCGCCGGTACCAATGGTTAAGGCGTTCGGAGGAGAATTACCGATGACCGTGCTCGACACACCAGGCATCGCCCAGGTCACCAGCACCGACTGGACCGCGGCGTGCCGCCTCGACTTCCTGATCCCCGGCCGCGGCGTCGCGGTGTTGCTGAAAGGTGGCCGGCAGGCCGCCCTGTTCCTGCTGCCCGACGGAACCCTCGCGGCCGTCGGCAATATCGACCCGTTCGGGCGCGCGGCGGTCATGTCGCGCGGCATCGTGGGCGATCGCGGCGGGGTGCCGATCGTGGCCTCGCCGCTGCTCAAGCAGGCGTTCTCGCTGCTCGACGGGCGGTGTCTGGACGATCCGGGGACGGCGCTACCCGTCTACGCGGTCCGGGTCGAGGACGGTCTGGTCCTGATCTCGGACGAACCCATGGACTGTTACGGCGGTGACACCGCATGACCGCCACTCCCGCCGCGCCCGGCTGTCTCGAGGGCTTCACCATCGGCGTGACCGCCGCCCGCCGCGCCGAGGAGCTGGCCACGCTGCTGACCCGGCGCGGCGCGACGGTCGTGTCCGCCCCGGCGATCCGCATCATCCCGCTGGCCGACGACACCGAATTGGAGCGCGTCACAAGGGAATTGGTGGCCGACCCGCCCAAGATCACGGTCGCCACCACCGGTATCGGCTTCCGCGGCTGGATGGAGGCGGCCGAGGGCTGGGGTCTGGCCGAGGATCTGCGCGCCACGCTCGGCTCGACCCGGATGCTGGCCCGCGGCCCGAAGGCCAAGGGCGCCATCCGCGCCGCCGAACTGCGCGACGAGTGGTCGCCCGCCTCGGAGTCCTCCGCCGAGGTGCTCGACCATCTGCTCGCCGAGGGCATCGAGGGCACCCGGATCGCGGTGCAGCTGCACGGCGCGACCACCGAGTGGGAGCCGGTTCCGGACTTCTGCGAGGTACTGCGTTGCGCCGGAGCCGATGTGGTGCCGGTGCCGGTGTATCGCTGGACCCCGCCGGAGGATCTGGTCCCGATGGACCGGATGATCGAATCGATCGTCACCTGCGCGCTGGACTGCGTCACCTTCACCAGCGCCCCGGCCGTGGCCTCGATCCTCATGCGCGCCAAGGACACCGGGCTGCTCGACGCGGTGCTGCACGCGTTCCGCACCCGGGTGCTGCCCGCCTGCGTCGGCTCGATCACCGCCGCCCCGCTGGAACAGCTCGGCGTCACCACCTCCCAGCCCGGCCGCGCCCGCCTCGGCGCGCTGGCCCGGCACGTCGCCGAGGAACTTCCCCGGCGCGCCAACCGGATTCACGCCGCCGGGCACGTGCTGAGCGTGCGCGGCGGCTGCGTCGTCGTCGACGGCGAGGTGCGTCAGCTCGCCCCCGCCCCCATGGCCCTCATGCGCGCCCTGGCCCGCCAGCCCGGCCGCGTGGTGTCCCGGGAGGATCTGCTCGCCGCCCTGCCCGGCGGCGGCGACGACACGCACGCCGTCGAAACCGGAATCGCCCGTCTCCGAGCGGGTCTGGGCACCCCCAAGGCCGTCCAGACCGTCGTCAAACGCGGCTACCGCCTCGCCCTGGACCCGGCCGAATGCGTCGACAACAACCCCCGCCCCCCGGTCAGCGGCTACAACCCGTCGCTCCGCCCGCCCCGCCCGGCCCCCCTCGCGGGCGTCTGACCCGGGCTCCCTCGAGCCCACGCAACCCGCAGGAGATCGCCATGACCGACCCGGCCCTGGTCCTGGTCGCCCACGGCACCAGAAGCCCCCGCGGCGTCGAAATGGTCGCCGAACTAGCCGCCGCCGTAGCCCGCGAACTCACCACCCCCGTCCGCACCGCCTTCGTCGACGTCCTCGGCCCCTCCCCGGCCGAGGTACTGCGGGATCTGCCGAATTCGGTTGGAGCAGTGGTGGTCCCGGCCTTCCTGGCGTCGGGCTATCACGTCTATCAGGACGTACCCCGCGAGGTGGCGGAGAGCGGGCATCCGGCCGTCGCCGTCACTCCGGCGCTGGGACCGGATCCGGCCTTGGCGCGGGTCATGCGGATTCGATTGCTGGCGGCGGGGTGGCGACCCGGGGACGCGGTGGTGTTCGCGGCCGCCGGATCTTCCGATCCGCGGGCGCGGGACGATGTGCGGCGGGCGGCCGATCTGCTGGCGGATCGGCTGGACACCCCGGTGCATCGGGCCTATATCGCCACCGGCGCTCCGCGTGTGGCGGATGTGGTTGGGCGGCTGCGGGATTCGGGGGAGCGGCGGGTGTTCATCGCGTCGTATCTGCTGGCGCACGGGCTGTTCCAGCAGCGGCTGCACGAGGCGGGCGCGGACGGGGTGGCCGAACCCATCGGGGTCCACCCCGCCGTGGTCCGGCTGCTCGCCGCCCGCTATCACACCGCCGCCCGGGAACTCGCGCCCGTGCGCTGACCCTCAGCGCGCCTCGACCGTCAGATCGCCGAAGGTGACGCTGCGGGTCATCGCGCGGTTCAGGAACTCGTGCGGGAAGCCGAGCTCCACCGCGCTGGCCCGCTCCAGCCGATCCACCTGCGCCGCATCGAATTCCACCTCGAGCGCGCCGAGATTGTCCTCCAGCTGCGCCGGGGTGCGCGCGCCGACGATGGGCGCGGTGACGGCCGGATTGCGCAGCGTCCAGGCCAGCGCCACCTGCGAGGGCGTCCGATTGAGTTCGGCGGCAACGTCTTTCACCACCTCCGCGATGTCCAGCCCGCGCTCGGTGAGCGACCCGTTGGCCAGCGCCACGTTCTTGCGCGTGCCCTCCGGCGAGCCCACGGCCTCGCCGAGGTCGGCGCGGGTGTACTTACCCGACAGCACCCCGCTGGCCAGCGGCGACCACGGCACCACGCCGAGCCCCATCTCCCGGGCCATCGGGATCAGATCGCGTTCCACGGTCCGCTCGATGAGGCTGTACTCGATCTGCAACGCCACCAGCGGCGACCAGCCGCGCAGATCCGCGATGGCCTGCATCCGCGAGACCTGCCAGGCGGGGGCGTCGGAGATCCCGACGTAGAGCACCTTGCCCTGGCGCACCAGATCGTCGAGCCCGCGCAGGATCTCCTCCACCGGCGTCCGGAAGTCCCACGCGTGCAGGTAGAGCAGATCGATGTAATCCGTATTCAGTTGGCGCAGGCTGTTTTCCACCGAGGCGAACATGCTCTTACGGTGGTTGCCGCCGGAGTTGGGATCGCCCGGCCGCCGCAGCATGGTGTATTTCGTTGCCAGCACCAGGCTTTCGCGATTGTCACGGGTGAACTCGCCGAGCAGGCGCTCCGAGCTGCCCGCGGTGTACATGTTGGCGGTGTCGATGAAGTTCCCGCCCCGGTCGACGTAGAGGTCGAACAGTTTGCGGGCCTCGTCGGTGTCCGCGCCCCAGCCCCAGTCCGCGCCGAAGGTCATCGCGCCGAGCGCGAGCGGGGAGACCCGCAGTCCGGAACGTCCCAGCAGCCGGTAGGTGTCGAGGGTGAGCGACATCTGGTCCTCCTGTGTGGTTCTCGCTGTCGAATTCGAGTGTCGGACCGCGTCGCTCGCGGGGTAAGGGAAGATCTTTCCTGGGAGTGCCGGTCCCACCCTCGTAGGATCGGAGAATGACCAGTGGCACCGTGGACGCGACCCAGGAATTGGCCGCCTTCCTGCGCACCCGGCGCGAACGGCTGGACCCCCGCGACTTCGGCCTGCCGCAGCGCCGCCAGTCCCGCCGCACGCCCGGCCTGCGCCGCGAGGAGGTCGCCGAATTGGCCGGGGTGAGTACCGATTACATCGTCCGGCTCGAACAGGGCCGCGGGCTGCGCCCCTCCCCGGAGGTGCTCGAGGCGCTGGCGCGGGCGCTGCGGCTGGCCCCCGACGAACGCGCCTACCTGTTCGACCTCGCCCAGCAGCGCCCGCCCCAGATCGACAAGGCCGCCACCACCGCCGACCCGGCGCTGGCCCAGTTGGTGCTGGATCTGTCGCCGCGTCCGGCCATGCTGGTCAACCACCGCTACGACATCCTGGCCTGGAATCCGGAGATCTCGGCGCTGCTGCTCGATCTCGACACGCTGCCCCCGGCGCAGCGCAACACCATGTGGCTGTGCCTGATGCATCCGCGGATGCGCGGCTTCTACCTCCACCGCGACCAGATCGTGCGCGAGGGCATCGCGGACCTGCGCGCCGCCTGGGCCGCCCACCCCGAGGATCAGGCGCTCGCCGACCTGATCACCCAATTCCGCAGCGAGGACGCCGAATTCGCGCGCATGTGGGCGATGCGCGACGTCCGCGTCAACGGCCGCGGCGTGAAGGTCATGTGTCACCCCGAGGTCGGCCGGGTCGCGGTCCGCTTCGAGGTCCTGATGCCGATCCAGGATCCCGACCAACGCCTGGTCATCTATCGCGCCGCCGACGCCGACAGCCAGGCCGCCCTGGACCGACTGACCGCGCGCTGAAGAATCTTGCGAAATTTCTTCGCGAGATACGTCGAAGACCCGTCGACGGCTTCGACCAAGGGGTGCAAGCACATCGACTCGACCCCGAGGAGCACGTCATGACCACCGTCACCACCTTCGTCTGGTTCGACCACGA
Organism: Nocardia sp. NPDC003482; assembly: GCF_053588115.1. NCBI lineage: Bacteria > Bacillati > Actinomycetota > Actinomycetes > Mycobacteriales > Nocardiaceae > Nocardia > Nocardia sp. NPDC003482. Next base: position 32,865 of record NZ_JBSFPI010000024.1, on the reverse strand, counting down.
GGCCGAGCAGGCCGCCGAGTTCTACGTCGGCCTCCTCCCCGACTCCCGCGTCACCGGCATCACCCGCACCCCCGACGGCGCCCCCTTCGTCATCTCCACCGAACTGGCGGGCCACCCGGTCACCCTGATGAACGGCGGCCCCGGCCATCCCTTCACCGACGCCATCTCCCTCCAGGTCACCGTCGAAGGCCAAGCCGAGGTCGACCGGCTCTGGTCCGCCCTCACCGCCGAGGGCACGCCCGGCCCCTGCGGCTGGCTCACCGACCGCTACGGCCTCTCCTGGCAGATCGTCCCCACCGAACTCCCCACCCTCCTCACCGGCCCCCAGGCCCCCGCCGTCTCCGCCGCCCTCCGCACCATGACCAAGATCGACCTCGCGACCCTGCGCGCCGCCCGCACGCCCGGCTGAGGCCGGACGCTGCTCGACGACGTGCGGGCGGTCGAGATCGCCGCGCCGCGTATGCATTCCGACGGGGAACACGCCCGCTGGAATAGCCGCCCGCCGCCTGGCGCGGGGTGCGATACTCGCGGCTATGCACCGGCTGCCGCGTTGTCTGGTCGTTCTGCTCGCCGTCGTCGCGTTCGCCGGAGTCCCGTCCATGGCCGCCGCGGATCCCGGGCCGAGCCCCGGGATTCTCGACGTGCGGCCGCTGGGCGGTCGGCAGTACTCGGTGGTGGTCTACTCCGCCGCCATGAACAAACCGGTCACCGTGTGGATCTCGCATCCGGACCACCCCGCGCCCGCGCTGTATCTGCTCAACGCCGTCGACGGCGGCGAGGACGGCGGTCCGTGGACCACCCGCACCGACGCGGCGCAGTTCTTCGCGGACAAGCCGGTCAACGTGATCGTCCCGATGGGCGGGCGGGCGAGCTACTACACCGACTGGCTCAACGACGATCCGGTGCTGGGCCGCAACAAGTGGTCCACGTTCCTGACCCGCGAACTGCCCGAGCTGCTGCGGGACCGCTTCGAGCTGACCGGGCGCAACGCGGTCGCGGGCACCTCGATGTCGGCGACCTCGGCGCTGGATCTGGCCATCGACGCGCCGGGCCTGTACCAGGCCGTCGGCTCCTACAGCGGCTGCCCGCGTATCAGCGATCCGGCCGGGCGCGCCTACGTCGCCTCGCAGCTCGGCCTGTTCGGCGCGAACGCCGCCAATATGTGGGGCGCCCCCGACGACCCCGCCTGGTCCGCCCACGACCCGATCCTCAACGCCGATCGCCTCCGCGGCACCGCGCTCTACCTGTCCGCGGGCAACGGCGCCCCCGGCCCCCACGAGGCCCTGACCGATCCCAGCATCGCCGGCAACCCGGCCGCCCTCGCCGACCGCATGGCCGTCGGCGGCGTCATGGAGTCCGTCGTCGACTCCTGCACACGCGCCCTCACCGATCGCCTTGCGTCCCTTGGCATCCCGGCCACCGTCGCACTGCACCCGGGCACCCACGCCTGGCCCTACTGGCAGGACGACCTGCACGCCTCCTGGCCCGTGTTCGAGGCCGCCCTCACGTCGTGACCCCTGCGCCTTCGGCGCGGGGACAGGTGGGGGCCACGGCTGGGGACAGGAGGGGGCCACGGCTGAGGACAGGAAGGGGCCGTCCTATTGCCGCACCTGGCGGCGGTAGGTGACCTTGTCGAATTCGCGCCCGTACTCGTCCACCGCGACGACGTCCATCTCGCTGGCGAAGTAGCCCGGGCGCACGTCGACTCGGATGAACGAGTAGTTGCGGAAGCGGACCCGGGACCAGGGGGCGGGCTCGTCCTGTTTGTGGCCGTCGGGGGACCAGACGTAGCTGTTGGGGACGGACGGGTCGGCGACCTCGTGGCCGCGGTAGGTCTCGTCCGAGCCGGGCTGGAAGCCGTAGCGGGGGCGACCGCCGCCGCCGACGGTGTAGTAGACCGTGCCGTCGGTCTCGGGGTAGACGATCGCGTTGTCGCCCGCCGGTTTGGTGGGTCGGCCCGCCCGGATGGGGTCGGTGCGCTCGAAGACGTGGTTGTGCCCCTGCAACACCAGATCGACCTGATAGCGGTCGAACAGCTCGCACCACGCGTCGCGCACGCCGCCGTCGCTGGCGTGCGAATCGGTGGTCGAGTAGGCGCAGTGATGGAAGAAGCAGACGATGAAATCGATGTTCGGATTCGCCCGGTAAGCCGCGAGAGTCGCACCGACCCAACCGGTTTGGGCCCCGCCGGAGTATCCGGTGTTGGCCTTGATCTCGTAGGACACGTCGTTGGCGTCCAGCGACAGCACCGCCACATTGCCGTAGCTGAACGCGTACGCCGACGGGCACCCCGCCGGACCGTTGCCCGGCAGATCCAGCCGCGCGAGATGCCCGCCGTACCCGTGCTCGCCGTAGGCGGCCTCCATGTCGTGGTTGCCGGTCGCGAACATCCACGGCGTCACCGACGCGCTGACCTCGATGTTCCCCAGGTACACGTCCCACACGTACGGGTTGAACTTGTCGAACCCGTCCGCGAGCTTCCCGCCCGACGGCACGAACTCCGGCGTCTTCCCGGCCCCCGACGGATCGGCGTAGGCGATGTCCCCGGCCAGCACGTGGAAGTCCGGCCGGGCGGCGGCGATCTGGTTCAGCACGTTCGCCGCGTGCGCCACGGTCGGCTCGTTGTCGGGCTTGTAGTAGTTGTCGTCGTAGTCACCGGCCGCCAAACCCGTTGGCAGCCGCGGCGTGTCGTCGGTGCCCTGATCGCCCATCATGGTGAACCGGAACGGCAGCACCGCACTGCGCGCCGACGGCATGGCCGGGGCCGCGCTGCGCACATCGCTCACGAACCCGTCGGAGGTCCGCCACCGGTAGAAGTGCGGCACCCGCCCGGCCAGCCCGTCGACCGGCGCGTGCGCGTAGAACTGCTCGGCCGCGAGCACCCCGCCGTCGCTGTCCGGGATCTGGGTGACCAGGTTGCGCACCTCGGCCTCGACCGACGCGCCCAGCGCCGGAGTCGGCCCGTGCTCCAGAAAGACCTTGACGCCGTTGGGGTTTCGCGACAACTGCGCCCCGAACCGCAACTGACTCGCCGCGTCGGCCCCGTACCCCACATGCCGTCCGCCGACCGCCAGCTGCGCGTCCTCGGCGTACGCCCGCCCCGCGAACGGCGAGGCCCCGACCGCCGCGACGGCCGCGGCCGCGGCGGAACCGCGCAGGAAGTTGCGGCGCGACACCGCCCGCCGCCGCAGATACGAGCGATGCCACTCGTACTGCTCGGCCATGGTCATGGTGGCGGCGAGCCGTTCGGGAATCCCGGTATCCGGAACATCACCGACTGGGTTCAAGCGAGGCGACGGCATGAGACGGATGTTCGTCCGCGCCACACCGCGCGGCAACTCGAAACCGCCGCACCCGCCGGGAAATCTTGGTGAACAATTCGAACCATGGCCTACGACGAACACCTCGCCGACCGAATCCGCGACCTGCTGGGCCCCGCCCTGCCCGAGGTGGTGGAGAAGAAGATGTTCGGCGGCCTGGCCTTCCTGATCGGCGGCAATATGGCCGTCGCCGCCAGCGGAAAGGGCGGTCTCATGGTCCGCGTCGACCCCGCCGACGCCGACCGGCTCGTCGACGGCGACACGGTCACCCCGATGATCATGGGCGGGCGCGAGATGCGGAACTGGTTGCGTATCAGTACCGAAGCCGTATCCGACGACGACGCCCTGAGCGCGTGGATCGAGCGCGGCATCGACTACGCCCGCGGCCTGCCGCCGAAGTAGTCAGGGCGCGCGCAGCGCCGGGAACCAGATATCGGTCAGCACCTCCGCTGCCCGCTCGGCGGACACGTCGATCGTCCCCTGCATGGCCCACCGCGTGAAGAACCGTTCCAGCTGCGCCACCAGCAGTTCGATCCGCAACCGCGCCTCGTCGCGCCGATCCGCGGGCCAGCGCGACAGATACGACGTCATCCGGTCCGACAGCGCCGAGATGCCCGCCCGCGCCGCCGCCCGGAACTCCGGTTCCACCGCGGTCGCCTCGTCCCAGGCGGGCAGCAGCTCCTTGTGCTCGAAGAACCACGCGATCGCCCGGGTCATCCACGCCGCGAACTCCGCGCGAGATCCGTTGTCCAGCACCCGATCCAGATCGTCGTAGAACCGCATGACGCTGGGCAGCGTGCTCTGTTCGGCGATCGCCCGCAGCACCTCGGTCTTACCGGTGAAATGCAGATAGAAGGTGGCCCGGCTACAGCCGACGGCCGCGGCGATGTCGTCGACCCGCACCCCGGAATAGCCCTGGGCCGCGAACAATTGGCGCGCCGCGTCGATGATCCGCGCCCGGGTCAGCCGCTTCTGTTCGTCGCGCAGCGAGGGCATGGCATCGATAGTAGACGAGCCGTCATTCACTGGACGCACTGTCAAGCGAAGTGTTAGCGTGTGGGCCACCTCACATACGGGAGACGATCGTGGCCACACAGGTGATGCGCGCGTTGCAGTTGACCGCGCCGGGCGTGCTCGAGATGCGCGAGGTCCCCGTGCCCGAGATCGGCCCGGACGACCTGCTGATCCGCGTCGGCGCGGCCGGGCTGTGCCATTCCGATTCGTTCGTGGTCGGCCTGCCGTTCCCGCTGCGCGAGGATCCGATGACCCTCGGCCACGAGATCGCCGGAACCGTCGAGGCCGTCGGCGGCGAGGTCACCGGCCGCGCGGTCGGCGAGCGCGGCATCGTCTACCTGTGCTGGTCCTGCGGTACGTGCCGAGAATGCCTGAGCGGCAACGAGAATGTGTGCCTGGCCGCCGGTCGCACCGCGATGCCGCCGTGTCCCGGGCTGGGCCCCGACGGCGGTATGGCCGACTACGTCCGCGTCCCGGCGAATTCCTTCGTCCCGGTCGGCGACCTCGACTTCGAGCAGGCCGCGCCGCTGGCCGACGCCGCGCTCACCTCCTATCACGCCATTCGCGGCGCCCGCGAGCAGTTGCGTCCGGGCGCGACCGCGGTCGCCATCGGCATCGGCGGACTAGGGCATGTCGCGGTGCAGATCCTGAAGGCGGTGGCCGAGGACGTGCGCGTAGTCGCCGTCGACGTCACCCCCGACAAGCTCGACCTGGCCGCCGAGTGCGGCGCGGAGCTCGGCCTGCTCGCCGATGACGAGACCGCCACCCGCATCCTCGAACTCACCGACGGCCGGGGCGCCGAGGCGGTCTTCGATTTCGTCGGCACCGATCCGACCGCCCGCCTCGCGGTCGAATCGGTCGCGCCCAACGGCGCGTACCGCATGGTGGGCCTGGGCGGCGGCAATCCGGGCATCGACGCGGGCCCCGCCGGCGATCCGGGACTGCCGTGGGGTGCGACGGTGCGAAAGTCCTACGGCGGCACCAAGAGTGACCTGCTCGCCTCGGTCGAACTGGCCCGCCAGGGCAGATTGCGCATGGCCGTGGAACGCTTCGACCTCGCCGACGGCCCCACCGCCCTGGACCGCCTCGACCACGGCCGCATCCGCGGTCGCGCCGTCCTGATCCCCTGAGCCATACCGAGGACGAGATGACCGACGCCGTCGCCGCCCTGACCGCCCCCGGCGGACCCTTCGAGATGACCGTGGAAACCGTTCTGGGAGCGCCGATTCCGGTGCTGCGCCAGCGCCGCCGGTCGTTGCTGGAACTGCTCGACGCCGCCCGCGCCTGGGGCGATCGGGACTTCCTGGTGACCGCGGACCGGCGGCTGTCGTTCGCCGCGCACCACGCCGCCGTCGAGGCGCTCGCGCACGCCCTCGCCGAGCGGTTCGGCGTCGAAAAGGGCGACCGGGTGGGCATTTTCGCGGCCAACACTCCCGAATGGGTGATCACCTTCTGGGCGGCGGTGCGGCTGGGCGCCATCCCGGTCGGCTACAACGCGTGGTGGGCTGCGCCCGAGATCGCCTACGGCCTGGGCCATACCACCCCGAAGGTGGTGGTCGCCGACGCCAAACGCGCTGCGCTGCTCGCGGATTCGGTGCCCACGCTCACCATGGAACGCGATCTGCCCGACCTGATCGCCGCGTACTCCGCCCGCGCCGACCTCGCCCGCCCGTCCCTCGCGGAGGACGATCCCGCCGTCATCCTCTACACCAGCGGAACGTCCGGCCGCCCCAAGGGCGTGGTGCACTCGCATCGAAATCTGGTGGCCATCAGCGACTATCACCGCTACACCGATGCCGTGGTCGCCGCCTTGCGCGGGCAGCCCGACCCGGGCGAGCCGAGCCCGAAACGCTTCCTGCTGACCTCGCCGCTGTTCCACATCGCGAGCCTGCACAATCTCGTGATCCCGCGCCTGGCCACGGGCGCGACGGTGGTGATCCATCAGGGATCGTTCGACCCCGACCGCGTGCTCGAGCTGATCGAGCGGGAACGGGTCACCAATTGGGGCGCGGTGCCGACCATGGTCGCGCGGCTGCTCGACCGCGACCTCTCCGGCTACGATCTGTCGGCGCTGACCGCCCTGTCGCTCAACGCCGCCCCGTCCTCGCCCGCGTTCCATCAGCGTATGCGGGAGCGGCTGCCGGTGGCCCGGACCGCGCTGGCCACCAGCTACGGACTCACCGAAAGCGGTACGGCCGCAACGGTCGCCGCGCCCGCGGAACTGGTCGAGCATCCGGAGACCGTGGGGCGCCCGATCATCGGCGTCGCCGTCGAGATCCGCGACGCGGACGGCGCGCCCGTGCCGGACGGCGTCGACGGGGAGATCTGCGTGCGAAGCCCGTACGTCATGCTCGGCTACTGGAACGACGAGGCCGCCACGGCCGCCGCCATCGATGCCGAAAGATGGTTGCGCACCGGCGATTTCGGTATGCTCGCGGAAGGTCGGCTGTATCTGTCCGGTCGTCGCACCGATCTCATCCTGCGCGGCGGCGAGAACGTCTACCCCGTCGAGATCGAGAATGTGCTCGACGAACATCCGGCCGTGCTCGAGGCGGCGGTTCTCGGTGTGCCGCACGAGGATCTGGGGCAGGAGGTCGCCGCGGTGGTCGTCGTCGCGGACCCCGACGCGGTGCGCGTGGACGACCTGCGCGAGTTCACGGCGGCCCGGCTCGCCTACTTCAAGGTGCCGACGCGCTGGCTGATCACCTCGAATCCGTTGCCGCGCAACGCGACCGGCAAGGTGGTGCGGCGCGAGATCACCCTCGGTCGGTCGTGAGGAATTCCCGGGCGGCGGTGAGTATGTGTTCGGACAGTTCGTCACCGGCGCTCGCCCGCGCCAGCATGAGCGCCCCCGCGAGCACCGCGACCTCCACCAGCGCCGCCGAATCCGCCTCCGACCGCTCCCCGAGCCGGTCCAGATTCGCGATCATCTCCCGCAGCCCGTCGAGATAGGCGGCGCGTAAAGGACTTTCGGCGTCGGCGCGGGCCACATCCCCGGCGAGCGCGGCGATCCCGCACCCCTGCCCGGGATGTTCGCGATGCGCCTCGGACAGGTAGCGCTCTATGAAGGTCCGGCGCGCGGTCGAGGCGTCGGGACTCGTCGCGAGCACGCGGTCGATCTCCCGCGCCTTCTCCGCGCACGCGGCCGCGCACGCCTGCGCGACCAGATCCTCCTTGGACCGGAAGTGGCGATAGAAGCCGCCGTGGGTCAGGCCCGCCGCGGCCATCAGCCCCGGAACGCTCATCCCGTGCGCGCCCCGTACCCGCACCTGCGCGGCGGCCGCGGCCAGCACCTCCCGGCGGTGCGACTCGGCCTCGGCCTTGGTGGTCCGCGGCATGTGAACTCCTCTCGACCGGTCTTGCGCTCTCGCTTAGATGATGATCATAATCTAAAAATGACAGAAATCGAAGGGGCCGTCGCCCTGGTGACCGGTGGGCAGCGCGGCCTGGGCCGCTCGTTCGTCGAGGAACTGCTGCGCCGCGGCGCGCGCAAGGTCTACGCCACCGCCCGCAAGCCGGTGGCGAGCGCGGATCCACGGGTGGAACCGCTCGAACTCGAGGTGACCGATCCGGATTCCATTGCGGCCGTGGCGGATCGGGCGGGTGAGGTGAGCATCGTCGTCAACAACGCCGGTGTGCTGTATCCGGCCCCGCTGTTGCAGACCGAGATGGCGCATGTGGTGGCGACCTTCGAGACGAACGTCTTCGGGCCGTTGCGGATCGCCCGCGCGTTCGCGCCCATTCTGGCGGCCAATGGCGGTGGCGCGCTCGTCGACATCCACTCGGTGCTGTCGTGGAGCGCGGGCGTCGGCTCCTACGGGGCGTCCAAGGCGGCGCTCTGGTCGATCACGAATTCGCTGCGTATCGAGCTGGCGCCGCAGGGCACGCAGGTCGTCGGGGTGCATCTCGGATTCGCCGACACCGATATGGTGCGCGCGTTCCCGGGGGAGAAGCTCGATCCCGCCGACGTCGCCCGCGCGGTCTTCGACGCCGTGGCCGCCGGGGAGAGCGAGGTGCTGGTGGACGAGTTCAGTCGCCGCGTCAAGGCCGCGCTGTCCGGTCCCGTCGAGGGCCTGTCCATTCGCACCGCGGACTGAACGGGGAAATGTCATGCCGCTCTGGCAGATTCACCATCCCGTCGGCGCCTACTCCGAGCAGGACAAGCGCGCCTTCGCCGCCGACATCACCGCGATCTACACCGCGGTGGGCCTGCCCGCCTTCTACGTCGTCGTCCTGTTCCACGAGGTGCCCGCCGCCGACTACTACGTGGGCGGCGAGCCCTCCGACGCCACGGTCCGCATCGTCGTCAAGCATCTGGCGCGCCATCTCGACGATCCGGACCGCCGCCGCGTGATGACCGAACGCCTCGACGCCACGCTGCACCCCTACACCCGGGATCGCAAGCTGCACTGGGAGTTCCACGTCGAGGAGTCGCCCCGCGACCTGTGGATGATCGCGGGCCTGTGGCCGCCCGACCCCGGCACCGACGCCGAACGCGCCTGGGCCGAGGCCAACCGCCCCCTTCCGTACTGACCTCACCGCGCCGTCCGCAGCGCCATCGCCAGCACCCCGATCGCCCCCGTATTGGCCAGCGCCCGAGCGATATTCAGCGCCACCCACGGCATCTCGAACCCCTGCCGCAACGCCGCGAAATCCCCACCGCTCACATCCGCGAGCTGATTGTTGAGCGGAATGTTCCCCCCGATGGAGATGAACAGACTGATCACATTGAGCGCCAGCGCGACCAGCACCCACCACAACACCTGCCGCTGATCCCCCCGCAGGTGCAGCGCCGCCGCGACCCCCGTGAGCACCACCGACCCCAGAAAACTGAACATGAACAGCGGATTCACGATCACCACATTGATCCGATTCATCACCTCCACGAACGTCCGATCATCCACCTGCCGCAGAGCCAACATCACCGAGGTCCCGTACGCGTAATACACCCCCGCCAACAACCCGGTCGAAATAGTCGCCAGCACAAGCGAAGTCGTGCCGAGCGCGGAGGAGGTGGACGCGGTGACAGTCGTTGTATTCGTCATACTTCGAGTACACCGGCTGCGCCCGGTTCCCGACATCGCCCCGACGCTCAGCCACATGCGTCAGCGTCTCGCCTTCGCCCGGCCTATTTCCCTGTTCCTCGGCATTCGGTCCGAACCGCTTCCCTGTTCCTCGGTACTCGGTCCCGAACCGATTCCCTGTTCCTCGGCATTCGGCCCCCAGGCCGAATGCCGAGGACCGCCCGCACACTCACCCGGGCAGCGGCAGGAATTCCACCAGCGCCCCATCCTCGACCTCCGGCGGGACTACGACGAGCCCGTCCCGATCGATCAACCCGGCCAAATGAGCCGTGCGAACGCTCGGATCGCCGATCCACCCGCCTCCGGGCTGGGCTCGGGCGGGAACGATGCGGGCGACGGGCCCGCTGATCTCCGAGGCATTGGCGAGCGGCCCGACCAACGGCCGGGCGGGGGAGCGGTCCGTGCGGCCCTCGATGATGGCCGGAGTGAGGGCCAGTAGGGTGGCTATCGCGGCGAAGGGGTTGCCGGGAAGGCCGAGAACGGTTGTGGCGGCGGTGGTTTCGGCGACAACGGTCGAGCCGCCCGGGCGGAGGCGGAGGCGGTGGACGAGGGTCCGGGCGGTGGTCCGATCGAGAGCATCGCGGAGCTGGTCGGCCGCCCCGCCTCCGGTGGCACCCACAATGACGAGAAGATCACAATCGGCGGCAACGGCGAGGACCTCATCGAAGCCGGTTGCGGTGTCGCGCAGGTGAACTCGATCGAGAACCTGAATACCGAACCGCGCCAACAGATCCGGCAATACCGGCCCGATCGAGTCCCGCGTCTGGCCGGTACGTAGCGGCCCCTCGCTGCGAATCTCGTCCCCTGTCATAACGATTCGCGCCTTGATAGGCCCCCGCACCTCGATCGACGACACCTCGGCCGCGACGGCCGCCGAGACCAGAGCCGTCGTCACCGGAGTCCCGGCCTCGGCGATGAGATCGCCCGGCTCCCAATCCTCCCCGCGCCCGCGCACGTCGTCCCGCACCGGCGTATCCGGCAGCCGATACAACATCCCCGACTCGTCGATCCGCGAGAACTCGTCGCGCACAACGCTTGTCGTACCCTCCGGCACATGCGCCCCGGTGGCGATCAGCACCGCCTCCCCGTCCGCCAGCCCGACCGGCCGCTGCCCGCCCGCGAACCCGACGTCGTGCCGCAGCCGCCACGGCCCCGCGCCCGCCACGGCGTACCCGTCCATCGCCGACACGTCGAATCGCGGCAACGCCTCGGCGGCGAGCAGCGGCGCGGCCAGGGTCGCGCCCCGTGCTGCCCTGACGGCCGATGTGCGGGTCGGCAGACGAGAGAGATTGCGCCGCAGAGTGTTTCGAGCCTCCTCGAGCGACAGTGGCGCGACCCGGGCGCGCGCCTTACGCACATCGTCGGCGGTATCGCAGTCCGCGACCCCCGGCAGCGCCACCATGATCGTGTCCACCGGCACCAGCACCTTCATCGGCTGATTCACCACCGAATCCAATCCGGCGAGACCGTCCAGCAGCGCCGCCCGCCGCCACACCCCGACCAGATACTGCGGCCGCCCGGACTCGTCGGCCGCGAAAACCGCCGCCGCCCCGGACTCCTCCGCCCCGCGCACCAGCTCGTCGACGGCCTCGGCGCTCAGGAACGGCATATCCGCCGCGAGCACCACGACCAGTTCCGTAGGAAAGTCGCACTCCTCCAGTACCCCGAGCCCCGCCGCGATCGCCGCCACCGGTCCCGCCCCGGCGGGCACCTCCTGCACCTGCCGGATCGCCGGGGGCAATTCGGGTCGCTGCGGACCGACCACCACCGTGCGCGCCGCTCCCGCCACCGCGTCGAGCGCAGCCTCGAGCATCGACCGCCCGCCGACCACGATCGCGGGTTTGTCGACCCCGCCCATCCGGGTCGCCCGCCCGCCCGCGAGCACGATCGCGTCGACGGTGCTCACGAGCCGTCACCCCGCAGGTTGATCATGGCCCGATCGTAGGCGATGCGGTCAGTCCGATCGCGCACGCAACAGCCCGAATTCGTAGGCGTCCGGATCGGCCAGCGCCATGGCGGCATCACCGAAAGTGCTGTGCCCCAACGATTTCGCGCCCGCAGCGCACAGCCGATCCACATCCTCCGCCCCCGAGCACAGCACATCCAGCCGCACCCGCCCCCGCTCCCCACCCGCCGACCGCAGGAATTCCACCCACGGCCCCTGCCCCGTCGCCGACCGAATCCCGCTGAACTCCCCCGAGTCGTGCATCACCGGCCACCCCGACACCGCCGACCAGAACCGCGCCGACCGCCCCGGATCCCGCGCATCGACCACGATCGCCGCCACCGCCCCCGTATCGACATACTGCTCCCGCGGCTCCAGCACACAGAACTCGTTCCCCTCCGGATCCGCCATCACCTCCCACGGCACCTCCCCCTGCCCGATATCGATCCGCCGCGCCCCCAACCCCAACGCCCGATCCACCAGCCCCCGTTGATGTTCCACCGACCGACTGGCCAAATCCAAATGAATCCGATTCTTCCCGCCCTTCACCCCCACCCCCTCCCCGAACCACAACCCCACCTCGAACCCCTCCGCATCCGGCGCCACCACCTCCACCACCCCACCCCGCTCCACGACAACCACCCACCCCAACAACTCCGCCCAAAACCCCGCCACCCCCCGAGCCCACCCCACCTCGAACCCCACCCGCCCCAACCGAGTGCCCATACCCCACCGTAACCCCCCACCCACCCCGACATACGCCAACCAACCCAAGGTACGCCACCCCAGCCGCACCCCTTATTCGAATCCGCACCCTCTACAGGGCTCTACAAGGGGTGCGGCTCCCAACAAAGGGTGCGGCGCGAGCTGCCACACCCCGGAGAGGTACGGCAACCCGAGTCGCACCCTTTATTCGGATCCGCACCCCTTACAGGGCTCTACAACCGGTGCGGATCCCAATAAAGGGTGCGGATTGGGTTGCCGTACGGGAGGAACCGAGTGGGTCAGGCAGGGAGATCGGGGATCGGGAAGTGGTGGCGGGCGAGGGTGAGGTCTACTCGGTCGCCGCGGAGGGGGCAGCCTTCCTCGGCCAGGCGTTGGAGTTGGCGCGTGTGCAGGTGGCGGGCGGGGGTGCCGTCGGCGCGGAGGACGCGGTGCCAGGGGAGGTCGGCGGAGTCGGTGCGCATGATCCAGCCGACCGTGCGGGGGGTGGACAGGCCCGCGGCGGCGGCGATGTCGCCGTAGGTGGCGACGCGGCCGGGTGGGATGGCGGCGACCAGTTCGCGGACGCGTTCGATCTCGGCGTCGGTGGTCGCCATTCAGAGCACCGAGCGGATGACAGCCGCGGTCTCGGCGGGACGGGCCTGGGCCACCATGTGATCGCAGTCGAATTCGTGCACCACGAGGTGGTCGCCGAGATGCTCGGTGAGGGTGGCGCGCAGCCGCGGGGTGACGATGGTCGACTTCAGCGCGTGCACCAGAACGGTCGGCAGATCCTTGGGCGGCAGCACGATCTCGCGCCCGAGCTGACCCCAGTACGCGACGATGGCGGGCAGGCTCATCCGCCACGCCACCCGGCCCTCGCTCGTGGCCACCAGATGTTCGGCGAGTTCCGCGTCCAACAGCCTGGGTTCCACATCCGCCCAAGCGCTTTCGAGCTTGTCGAGCCGGGCGGTCTCGACATCGGGATAGTCCGGCCGCGCGAGGGTGCTCTCCGCGACCTCGAGCAGGAAGTCCCGATCCAACCCGACCGCCGGATCGAGCAGCACCAGCGCCTTCACCAATTCGGGATGACGCCGCGCGAGATGGATCCCGGCCGCCCCGCCGAACGAATGTCCGACCACCACCGCCGGTTCCTCGTCGAGCAATGCGGCCGCATCGTCGGCGACGGCCTCGAGCGTCCACGGCGGCACGGCCGTCGAACCGCCGTGCCCGCGCAGATCGGGAGCGAGAACCCGCACGTCGGGCAGATGCTCGGTGGCCAGCGACGCCCAGCGCCGACCGTGTCCGGTCAGGCCGTGCAGGGCGAGGACGAGCGGCCCGTCGGCCGGGCCGAAGCGGTGGACGTTGAGGTCGGTCATGCGCCCATTGTGCCCAGGTCGCGGCCCGCCGCGCACGGTCAGCGGATGCTGGTGCGGCGATACCCGTCGGTGATGGCGCGCAACTCGTCCCGGCCCAGGACGTCCTCGATCCGCCGGAACCCCGTCGGCGCGCGCTCGGCCACCAGGCGCAGCACATGATCCATGGGCATGTCGCGATTCGCCAGCACCAGGGTGTTCACCAACCCCCGGCGCAGCGCGTCGTAGGCCGCCGCGCCGCGCTCGGGATCGCGGGTCAGTTCGCGCGCGAGGATCCGCGCATCGATGACGGCCTGCGAACCGCCGTTCGACCCGATCGGATACATCGGATGAGCCGCGTCGCCGACCAGGGTGATCCGCCCGAAGGTCCAGCGCGGCAACGGATCCCGATCGACCATAGGATACTCGAGGATCCGCTCGCTGCCCGCCATCAACTCCTCGACATCGAACCCGGCCACCCGCCACCCGCGATAGTGCGGCGCCACATCCGCGAGGCACCCGACCCGATTCCAGTCCGCCGCACGACGTCCCGGATCGTCGGTCCGCACCTCGGCCACCCAGTTGACCAGCGACCGCCCGATCCGCCGCGCCGCCGCGGAAATCGGATAGAGCACGAGCTTCGCGGCGTTATTACTGCCCGCGATAACCATGGATTCGCCAGACAGTAGGGGGCGGGTGAGCGTCGTCCCCCGCCACATCCGGATTCCGTTCCACAGCGGCGCGCCCTCGTCGGGATACAGCCCCGCCCGCACCGTCGAGTGCAGACCGTCCGCGCCGACCACCAGATCCGCGCGTAAGTCGGTCTCCGCGTCGGCTTCTCGATCGCGCAGCCGCACCCGCACCCCGGTGCCGTCGGATTCCGCCGCGACGAACCGCAGCCCGGTCCGCACGGCACCCGAGCCCAGGCGGGAACGCACCGCGCCGAGCAGGATCGCCTGCAACTCACCACGGTGGATCGAGTACTGCGGGCACCGGTGCCCGGCGCGCAAACCCCTTGGCTCCCGCCAGATCTCGTTTCCGAATCGGTCGAGGTGGATGACCTCGGCGGTGGCGATACCGCTCTCGGCGAGCCGGTCGCCGAGCCCGAGATCGGACAGCGCGGCGGTCGCGTGCGGCAGCAGATTGATGCCGACGCCGAGCGGCCGCAGCGCGGTGACGCCGTCGACCACGGTCGCCTCGATCCCGACGGCGTGCAGGCTCAGAGCCGTTGTGAGACCGGCGATTCCCGCGCCGACGATCAGCACCCGCATCGGTTCTCCCCCCTCTGCACGTCGGAGCGGTCGCGGCGCTCGAGCGGACGGACGGCCGTGGCGGTGCCGTCGAGGAGCGCGCTCTCCCGGTACGCACACATCGTCTCGCCTCGTCGCCGCACGGTCGAGCCCGTGGTGATCGCGCGTCGACGCACGAGCCGTTCGGCAACCGCCGGGCGATGCTCGATCGCTGGCCGCCGCGTGGTCGACAGCGCCGTCAGCTTCGAGTCAGCAACGACCGCAACGTGATTCGCGCGGGTCGTGCGGCCGTCGGCTCGCGACCGCATTCGGATCGTGGGACGCGTCGATTCCCTTGGGGTCGCCTGTATCACGCGCAGAGCTTACGAAGCGGCGTGTCGCCCTCACTCCGCGCGTCGTCGGTCGGCGTGTCGGGAGCGGAGAGAGCCCGACGAGCCACACCTCCCCCCGTATATCGAAAGTATGTTCGAATTCGAGAATAGCTTTCCGGCGCCATTCGCTCGATGTGGGCTCCCTATCACAGAACGGCCACTTTCGAGGGGAGCGACACGCGGGGAGGGGTCGGTATACATTTTTGTCGGGGGTGTCTGTTGAAATAGCCGCCGTGATGCGATCGGATAGCGCGGTGCGACTGGTGCGCCGCGGTGAGACGGGGCCCCGCCTGCGGGAGTGGGGCGCCGATGTCCGGACGCTGTTCGCATGCGGGGGACCCGATCCCGGGTGGCGGCCGTGGCAGGTGCTGGGCGGGCCGGGTACGGGAAAGACCGCACTGTTGACCGATGTGGCGGCCGATCGGATCGCCGAGGGCGCCGACCCGGAATCGGTGCTGGTCCTGACCCATTCGAAGGGTGCGGCGCTGCGGGTGCGCAATGCCGTGGGTCGTCAGCTCGGTGGTGTGCCGGGCGCGACGCGGGAACCGTTGGTGCGCACCGTGCACTCCTACGCCTTCGCGATCCTGCGCGCGCACGCCGCCGCGCACGGCAACCCGCCGCCCCGCTTGTTGACCGGCGCGGAACAGGATGTGGTGCTGCGCGAGATGCTGCGCGGCGAGCTGATCGATATCGCCGCCGGAGCGGATGATTTGTGGCCGCAGCGGTTACAGCCCGCGTTGGGCACACTCGGATTCGCCGAGCAATTGCGCGATCTCATGCTGCGCGCCACCGAACGCGGCCTGGGCCCGGAGGATCTGGTCGAATGGGGCCGCCTGCACGAACGCCCGGAATGGGAGGCGGCCGGGCGTTTCCTGGAGCGGTACGAGCAGGCCATGCTGTTGCGCTGGTCGGTGGGGATCGAGGCGCCCGAGGCGACCGCGCCCGCCTTGGACGCCGCGGAGCTGGTCGGCGCGGCCCTCGACGCGCTGGCGCTGGATCCGGATCTGCTCGAGGGGGAGCGCGCCCGGATCCGCTATCTGCTCGTCGACGACGCCCAGCATCTGGATCCGCTTGCGGCGCAACTGATTCGGGCCGTGGGCGCGGGCGGGGCCGTGACCGTGGTGGCGGGCGATCCGGACCAGGCGGTGTTCACCTTCCGCGGCGCGGAGCCGCGCTTCCTCGCCGACCTCGACGCGCCCGCCGATCGCCGCATCGTCCTGCGCGACAACCGCCGTTCCGCCGTCGCGGTCCACGACGCCGTCGCCCGCATCGCCGCCCGCATGCCCGGCAGCGCCCCGCACCGTTTCGATCCGCGCGACCCCGCGACCACGACCGATCTCCCCGGCGATGTCCGCGTCCGCGTCCTCACCACCCCCGCCAAGGAGGCGGCCCTCATCGCCGACCACCTCCGCCGCGCGCACCTCTCCGACGGAACCCCCTGGTCCCGCATGGCCGTCATCGTCCGCTCGGTCCCCCTCTCCCTGGCCCCCCTCCGCCGCGCCCTCCTCGCCGCCGGAGTCCCCGTCCTGCAACCGAAACCCGATGTCCCCCTGGCCCGCCGCCGCGGCGCCACCTGGCTCCTCCTCTCCCTCCGCGCCCTCCTCGCCGCCGACCGCACCCCCACCCTCTTCACCCCCGACGACGCCCTCGACCTCCTCACCGGCCCCCTCGGCGGCGCCGACCAGATCACCCTCCGCCGCCTCCGCCGCGGCATCCGCCGCACCCTCCTCACGCGCGCGAGGTATGGGACGGACCCTCGCGCCTTCGGCGGCGAGGGGCAGGGGGAGGGGTCGCTCGCGGGGCAGGGGACGCCATCCGAGAGTGAGGTGGAGACGCCGTCCGAGGGGCAGGGGGGGACGGCGGCGCGAGGAGGCGCAACGGCCGAGGCGCGGGGGGAAATCGCGGCCGAGGCGCGGGGGGAAATCGCGGCCGAGGTTGGAAGGGCGTCGGACGGGGGGCGCGAGAAATTCGAGGGCGGGAGGGCCGAGCCGCTGGGGCTGGAGGACGGTGGATCGGTCGGTGAAGGGGATGAGCTGCCGTACCGGGGGCAGGACGCGGGCGGTGACGGGCGGCGGCGGAGTGTGGTGGACGAGGAGTTCGGGTGGGATGTGGGGGATGTGGATCGGTCTTCGGCGGAGGTTTTGCGGGATTTGATTGTGGGGGTGGGGGATTCGACGGTGTTGGAGGGGTTGAGTGAGGTGGAGGGGGCGCCGTTGCGGCGGGTGTTGAAGGCTGTGGGGCGGGGGCGGCGGGCGATGCGGCGGGGGGCGGGGGTGGAGGACGTGTTGTGGGCGGTGTGGACGGGGTCGAATCTCGAGAAGCGGTGGGTGGGGCAGTCCGAGCGCGGGGGAGCGGTGGGGATGCAGGCGGATCGGGATCTGGACGCGGCGGTGGGATTGTTCGACGCGGCAGCGGCGTATGTGGATCGGCTGCCGGGCGCGACCATCGAGAGCTTCGTGGAATATCTGGAACAGCAGGAGATTCCGCAGGATTCGGCGCCGCTGACCGATCCGGGGGAGGCGGTCGCGATCGTGAGCGCGCACGCGGCCGCCGGACGGGAATGGGACGTCGTCGCGGTAGCCGGTGTGCAAGAGGGCATCTGGCCCAACCTGCGCCCGCGCGGCACCCTGCTCGGCGTCGAGGATCTGGTGGATCTCGTTGCGGGCGTGTCGGATTCGGGCGAGCGGGTCAGCCGCGCGGCGCCGATCCTCGCCGAGGAACGCCGCCTGCTGCTGCTGGCCTGCGGCCGTGCCCGGAACTCGCTGCTGGTGACCGCCGTCGAATCCGTCAGCGGCGACCGGGATCTCGTCCCCTCCCGCTTCCTCGCCGAACTCGATCCCGAGGCCACCCCGGGTGAGGCGGGCCGCATCCCGGCGCCGGTCGACCCGGGCCGGGCGCTGGTGTTGCAGGCCCTCATCGCCGAATTGCGCGGCGTGGTCTGCGATCCCGAGGATTCCCCCGAACGCCGCGAACGCGCCGCCCGCCAACTAGCCCGCCTGGCCGACGCCGGTGTCCGCGGCGCCCACCCCGACGACTGGTACGGCACCGCCGACCTCAGCTCCCAACTGCCCCTGTGGGGCGACGACCAGGGTCCGATCGCCCTGTCCCCCTCCACCGTCGAACTGCTCAGCACCTGCCCCCTGCGCTGGGCCCTCGAACGTCACGGCGGCGACAACGGCGACAATCCGCATGCCGTCAAGGGCAATCTCGTGCACACCCTGGTCCAGGCTCTCGCCGGTCAGGTGACCGAGGCCCAGGTGAAGGCCGCCCTGGTCCGCGCGTGGAAGGCCATCGACCCCACCGCCACCGACGAGGGCCCGCGCAGCTGGCACTCCCGCCAGGACCTGCGCCGTACCGAAACCATGCTCGACACGTTCCTGGCCTGGCTGCGCAACACCCGCGCCGAACTCACCCAGCTGGGTGTGGAGGTCCCGGTCGACTGCCTGCTGCCCGCCCGCGGCCCCGGCGAACCGCCGGTGCGCATCCGCGGCCGCGTCGACCGGGTCGAGCGAGACGCGTTCGGCCGCTTCGTGATCGTCGACGTGAAGACCGCCAAGACGCCCATCTCCAAACAGGCCGCCCAGGACCACGCCCAGCTCGCCACCTACCAGGTCGCCGCCGCCGCGGGCGCGCTGGACGACGGCTCGGCCGACGCCGAACCCGGCGGCGCCCGGCTGGTCTACGTCGCCAAACCCAATGCCAAGGAGGGCGCCACCCAGCGCGTGCAGTCGGCCCTCGACGACGAGGGAATCGAGCAGTGGCGCAACACGATTCACGACGCGGCCGCCGCGACCCGCGGCCCCAGCTATCTGGCCATGCGCAACGACGGCTGCCGGCACTGTGCCGTAGCCGGTAGTTGTCCCGTACAGGATTCGGGCCGCCAGGTGACCGACACGTGAGTGCGGCATGAGGGTCACCCCGTGGCAGCTGGCGGAGGCGTTGGGCCTACCGCCGCCGACCGACGAGCAGGCGGCCGTCATCGCGGCCCCGCCCGGACCGACGCTGGTGGTCGCGGGCGCGGGCGCGGGCAAGACCGAGACCATGGCCGCGCGCGTGGTCTGGATGGTCGCCAACGGCCTGGTCACCCCCGATCAGGTGCTCGGCCTGACCTTCACGCGAAAAGCCGCGCAGCAGTTGACGACTCGCATCCGCACCCGCCTCGCCCGGCTGGCGGGCGCGCCGCTGGTCCGCGAACTCGATCCGAGCGGGCGGCTGCGCGGCCTGCTCGCCGGTTCCGAACCGGAGATCGGCACCTATCACTCCTACGCCGGTCGCCTGCTGTCCGAACACGGCCTGCTGCTGCCGGTGGAGCCGAACGCGACGCTGCTCACCGAGACCCAGCTGTGGCAGCTGGCCCATCGCGTGGTCACCGGCTGGGACGGCGACCTCGACACCGATCGCGGCCCGGTCTCGGTCACCGAGGCCGTCCTGGCGTTGTCCGGCCAGCTCGCCGAACATCTGGTGGAACCCGAACAACTCGCCGAGGCCCACATCGAACTGGAGAAGCTGGTCTACACCCTGCCCGCGGGCCCCCGCCAACGCGGCGGCCCCAACCAGGACCTCCAGAACATCGTCAACGCCCAACGCGAACGCGTCGCCCTGCTCCCCCTGGTCCGCCGCCTCGCCGAGGAACTGCGCCGCCGCGGCGCCCTCGACTTCGGCTCCCAGATGTCGCTCGCCGCCCGCCTCGCCGCCGAACACCCCGAGGTCGGCCGCGCCGAACGCCTCCGCTTCCGCCTGGTCCTACTCGACGAATACCAGGACACCGGCCACGCCCAACGCATCCTGCTCGCCGCATTGTTCGGCGATCTCGATGGGGCGCAACAAGATCCGAGCTCGCAGGATGCCGAGCCCGTCGATGGCGGCCAGGGGGCCGAATCATCGGAGCGGCAGGGGTTTTCGGACGACGAGGTCACGCCGTCGCAACGTCTGGCCGTCACCGCCGTCGGTGACCCCATGCAGTCCATCTACGGCTGGCGCGGCGCCTCGGCGGCCAACCTGCCCCGCTTCGCCACCGACTTCCCCAGTGCCCCAGGGGTGCCCGCGCCCATCCTTCCGCTGCTGACCAGCTGGCGGAATCCGCCCGAGGCGCTGGATCTGGCGAATCTGGTGGCCGAACCCCTGCGGGACACCGGGGTGAGCGTCGATCCGTTGCGGCCGCGCCCGGACGCCGGCGCCGGAACGGTCGCGCTGGCATTGGCCGAAGATATTGCGCGCGAACGCGTTTGGGTCGCCGAGCGGATCGCGGCCGAGTGGGAAGCGCACGCGGACGCGGGACTGCCGCCGCCGACCTCCGCGGTTCTGGTGCGCCGCAACGCCGATGCCGCGCCGCTCGCGGAGGCGCTGCGCGAACGCGGGCTGCCGGTGGAGATCGTCGGTCTCGGCGGGCTGCTGGCCACGCCCGAGGTGGCCGATGTGGTGGCGACGCTGCGGCTGATCGCCGATCCGTCGGCGGGCAGCGCGGCGATCCGCGTCCTCACCGGCGCCCGCTGGCGCATCGGCGTCGCCGATCTCGCCGCGCTGGCCCGCCGCGCCCGCGAACTGTCGATCGTGCGGCCACCCGACCGCACCGACGCCATCACCGACGGCGCGGCCCTCACCGAGGCGCTGCGCGCGGTCGCCCCCGAACCGGCCGAGCAGGCGGGCCTGGTCGACGCGATCGCCGATCCCGGTGCGCCGGACGGCTATTCGCACGTCGGCTATCAGCGGATCGTCGAACTGGGCCGCGAGCTGACCGCCCTGCGCGAACGCAGCGGACAATCGCTGCCCGAACTCGTCGCCGACGTCGAACGCACGCTCGGTGTCGGCGTGGAGACGCAGGCCCGGCGCGCCGCGGCGGGCGGCGGCGCGGGACGCGAACATCTGGACGCCTTCGCCGAGGTCGTCGCCGGGTACGCCGCCGACCACCGGGCCGACCTGCCCGGCCTGCTGGCCTTCCTCGCGGCCGCCGAGGAGGTCGAGAACGGCCTCGAACCCGGCGAGGTCGAGGTGGCGCGCGACCGCGTGCAGATCCTGACCGTGCACGCCGCCAAGGGCCTGGAGTGGGAGGTCGTCGCCGTGCCGCACGTCGTGCGCGGCGTCTTCCCGTCCGGCACCGCCGCGGGCACCTGGCTCGGCGCGCTCGCCGAACTGCCCACGAGCCTGCGCGGCGACCGGCAGCGCGAGGACGCCGCCGAGGGCGTGCCCGTTCTGGATCTGACCGAACTCTACGACCGCACCGACCTCGAACAGGCCATCAAACAGCACAAGGACGCGCTCGCCCGTCGCCGCGTCGACGAGGAACGCCGCCTGTTCTACGTCGCCCTCACCCGCACCGAACGCGCCCTGTTCGTCTCCGGCCACCACTGGGCAGAGACCGGCTCCACCCCCAAGGGTCCGTCCGACTTCCTCCTCGAACTGAAACGCGCGGTGGCGGAATCGAATTCGACCACCGGGGTCCGCGTCGACCACTGGGCCGACCCGCCCGCCGCCGACGCGGTCAACCCCTTCACCGACAACCCCGCCTCCGCCGAGTGGCCCCGCGACCCGCTGGGCAAACGCCGCCCGGCGGTGGAGCAGGGCGCGAATCTGGTCCGCGACGCCCTGGCCGAACAGCGCGAAAAATCCGGCGCCGCAACGGGATCCGCGACCCAGCTCGCCCTGTTCGACGACCCGGAGTCCGGACCCGACGACGACGATCCCGAGGGCTGGGCCACCGACGTCGACGCCCTGCTCGCCGAACACTTCGCCGCGACCGATACCGTGCGCGAAGTTCAACTCCCCGAACAACTTCCGGCCACCGCCCTGGTCGACCTGCGCGCCGATCCGGCGAAGCTCGCGGCCCGCCTGCGCCGCCCGCTGCCGTTCCCGCCGAGCCCGTTCACCCGCCGCGGCACCGCGTTCCACGCCTGGCTGCAACGCTGGTTCGGCGCGACTCGGCTCCTGGACTTCGACGAACTCCCCGGCGCGGGCGACACCACCGGCGCCGACGCCGAACTGGTCCGGCTCCAGGAGGCGTTCCTGTCCTCCCCGTGGGCCAACCGCAACCCGATCGAGGTCGAGGTCGCCTTCGAAACGACGTTGGCGGGCATCCTGATTCGCGGCCGCATGGACGCCGTCTTCCCCGAACCGAACGGCCGCTGGATCGTGGTCGACTGGAAGACCGGCGCGGAACCCACCCGCGCCGAGGAGAACGCGGTAGCCATGCAGCTGGCCGTCTACCGCCTGGCCTGGGCCCGCCTCGTCGCCGCCCGCACCGGCGAGCCCGAGTCCGACGCCCTCGCCCGAACCGCCGCCGCCTTCCACTACGTCCGCACCGGCCGCACCATCGCCCCACCCAACCTCCCCGGCCCCGACGAATTGGCCGACCTCATAGACACTTCCGCACCGGGCTGGCAGCCGCCCGAGGAGGAATCGGCGTAACGCTCTGCGCCCGACTGGCAGCCCCTGGGGGAGGAGTCGGCGTAGCTATCGGGCGCGCGCGAGCCGCAGCGCCTGCACGATCAGCGGGATCTGCAACGGCAGCCGCAGTACCGTGCCGACCTTCAGCGGGAGGGGCTTCTTCGGGTCGTTCACCCAATCGGCGGCCATCTGTACGTTCGCCGGGAACACCGCGATGAACAGCAGTGCCGCCAGCCAGCCGCCGAGGCGGCGGGTGCGCGGGAGGGCGATGGCCGTGCCCACTCCGAGTTCGGCCACGCCCGAGGCGTAGGTGTAGGTGCGCGGGCGGCCCGGCAGCCCGCGCGGGATCACCGAATCGAAGGGCGCGGGAATCACGAAGTGCAGCACGCCCATTCCCAGCAGCAGGGCGGCCAGCGGCCGGGCCCGGCCGGGGCGGCGTTCGGTGACGGCGGTCATGCCCCCACCCTGTCATTCGCGCGCCGCCGCGTCGAGTCCGGGCTCGACCGGTACGCTGCGGGACGTGTTCGATGATCGGCTCCACGGGCTGCGGCGGTTGACCGATCGCCCCGACTACGCCCTCGTCGGAATTCTGCGCATTCCGGAAATTCAGACCAGCCCGTGGGTTTCGCTGACGCGCCGGGTCGCCTTCGCGCTCGCGCTGCTGGTCGCCGCCACCGCGGTGGTGTATCTGGGTCGCGACGGCTACCACGACAATCGCGGCACCGAACTCACCCTGCTCGACGCCGCGTACTACTCGACGGTGTCGCTGTCGACCACCGGCTACGGCGACATCACCCCGGTCACCGAGCAGGCTCGGCTGATCAACACGATCGTCATCACGCCGCTGCGCGTTCTCTTCCTGATCGTCCTGGTCGGCACCACCCTGCAGGTGCTCACCGAACGGTCGCGGCAGGCATTCAAGATTCAGCGATGGAGGCACAGGGTGCGCAATCACACCGTGGTCGTCGGCTACGGCACCAAGGGCCGCACCGCCATTGACGCGATGCTCGGCGACGGCGTGCAGGCCGGTGACATCGTCGTGGTCGACACCGATCCGGTCGTGCTCGAGACGGCCGCCAACGCGGGCCTGGTCACCGTGCACGGTTCGGCCACCCAGTCCGATGTGCTGCGGCTGGCCGGGGTCCAGCACGCGGCGTCGGTGGTCATCGCCGCCAACCGCGACGACACCGCCGTGCTGGTGACGCTCACCGCGCGGGAGATCAACCCCAAGGCCAAGATCGTCGCCTCGATCCGCGAGGCGGAGAACATCCACCTGCTGCGGCAGTCCGGCGCCGATTCGGTGGTGGTGTCCTCGGAGACCGCGGGCCGCCTGCTCGGCATCGCGACCACCACCCCCAGCGTGGTCGACATGATCGAGGATCTGCTCACGCCCGAGGCCGGATTCGCGATCGCCGAACGCGAGGTCGAGTCCGACGAGGTGGGCGGCTCACCGCGGCATCTGCGCGACATCGTGTTGGGCGTGGTGCGATCCGGCACGCTGATCCGCGTGGACGAACCCGAGGTGGACGCCTTGGAAAACGGAGACAAACTGCTCTACGTCCGCCGCGTGCACAAGTGAGACCGCCCGATACGCTCGACGGGTGCCCGGATTCCAGCTGAAGAACATTCCCCTGCTCTCCCGTTCCGCCTTCGATCGCGCCGAGGAGTTGCGCAAGGACGAGCGGGCGCTGAAGGACGGATGGCCCGAGGCCAAGGTGCTGCGGATGAATCGGCGCGGCCAGGTGCGCACCGACGGCGGGGCCATCGTGTTCGAACCGGCCCTCGAGCTGGCCCCCGAACCCGATCCGGCGGCCGTGTTCCTCGGCGTGGACGCGGGCGTGCACCTGTGGGCGGTGCGCGACAACACCATCGAGGGCACCCTGCTGGATCTGCGCGCGGTCGGCACCGCGCTGGATCTCGACGATGTGGCGCTGGGCGTCCTCACCACCGCGCTGGCCCTGCTGAACTGGCACGACAAGGCCAACTTCAGCGCCACCGACGGCACCCCGACACATCCAGCGAGCGCGGGGTGGACCCGGGTGTCCGAGGCCGGGCACGAGGAGTTCCCGCGCATCGATCCGGCGGTGATCTGCCTGATCCACGACGGCGGCGATCGGGTACTGCTGGCCCGGCAGCAGGCATGGCCGTCCGGAATGTTCTCGCTGCTGGCCGGATTCGTCGAGGCGGGCGAATCCCTCGAGCGCTGCGTCGAACGCGAGATCCGCGAGGAGGTCGGCGTCGACGTGCGAGATATCGCCTACCTCGGCAGCCAGCCCTGGCCGTTGCCGCGCTCGCTCATGCTCGGCTTCGCCGCGGTCGCCGATCCGGCGCAACCGCTGACCTTCACCGACGGCGAGATCGCCGAGGGTGACTGGTTCACCCGCGACGAGGTGCGCGCGGCCCTGGCCCTGGGCGGCTGGGGAAGCGCGGGCGCGGAGGGGGCCCGGCTGATGCTGCCCGGTTCCATCTCCATCGCCCGCACCATCATCGAATCCTGGGCGGATCCGGACTGATTCGCGCCGATCAGGCGATCGCGGCGAGGGCCTGCTTCACCTGGACCAGGCTCGGATTGGTGGCCGTCGACCCGTCGCGATACTTCACGGTGGGCACCACGTGGTTGCCGCCGTTGACGCTGCCGACGAATTCGGCCGCGGCGGGGTCCTGCTCGATGTCGACCTCGTCGTAGCTGATCCCGGCCTCGTCGAGCTGCTTCTTCAGGCGTCGGCAGTAGCCGCACCAGGTGGTGGAGTACATGGTCAGGTCGGTAGCTGTCACGGTCTGTGAAACAGCGTCGCGTCGAGTTCTGTTCCGGGCCTTGCCATGGATTTAGTAAGCGCGCATACTAAATCCATGACCAAGTACTGGCTCGCGGTGGTATCGCGGGAACACGTCCAACGCGGTGTCGAACTCGGCATCGCCCAGGCCAACCACGGCAAGCGCACCGCCGTCGAGCGGATGCGCCCCGGCGACGGGCTGGTGTACTACTCGCCGCGCACGGGCATGCGCGCGGGCGCGCCGGTCAAATCGTTCACCGCGATCGGCACGATCGACGATGTGCCCGTCTGGCAGGCCGAGGATCAGGGCGGCTGCTTCCGGCCGTGGCGGCGATCGGTGTCGTATCAGGTTGGGGCGCAAGAGGTTCCGATCGACGCGCTGCGCGCCGACCTCGATCTGACCAGCACGCCGAACTGGGGGATCGTGCTGCGGCGCGGCGTGGTCGAACTGAGCGAGCACGACTACGGGACGATCTCCCGCGCTATGGTCGGCGTGTGATCCCGGACCGAAAGGCCGGGCTGCGTACGGGATTCGCCCATCCGGACCACAGCCCCGGCCTGCTGCTGTGGCAGGTGACCCATCGGTGGCAGGCCGCCCAGCGCGCGGCCCTGGCCCCGTTCGACCTCACGCACGTGCAGTTCGTCCTGCTGGCCGCGCTGACCTGGCTCGCCGAACACTCCGGCGGCGAGCCCGTCACGCAACGGGAGTTGGCCGCCCAGGCCGCGACCGATCCGATGATGACCTCCCAGGTGCTGCGCGCCCTGGAACAGAAGGACCTGGTCGAACGCCGCGAGCACCCGCACGATCGCCGCGCCCGCGCGCTGGCGCCCACGAAAGCCGGTGTGGCCCTGGCCAATCGCGCCATTGTCGCGGTGGAGACCTGCGATCGCGAATTCTTCGCCCCGCTCGGCGGAAGCACCGGCGAATTCGCCACCGCGCTGCGCCGCCTGCGCGATCGATGACGGGTCAGCTCCGGGTCCGCCGATACTCCCACCCCAGCGCCCACCCGATCGTCAGCACGATCCCGTAGACCAGCCACAGCGGATCCAGACGCGGGCCGAACGCGCCGAGCACGACGGCCACCAGCGCGCCCGGCAGCGGCCAGGTCAGCGTCCACCGCCACCCGTCCCGGCTGCGTGCCCCGCCGAGGGCGGTCAACAGGAAGTAGGCCGCCGCCCCGCCGCACAACGCCCACCCCACACCCGCCCCGAGATGACCGTCCGGATGGGACAGCACCAGGCTCAGCCCGGCCGCGATCGTGGCGATGGCCCCGGTGAGCAGGCAGTGCGCGGCGAGCAGATGCTGCCGGGGCACCGCGTCGGGAGCGGTGTCCCCGCTCATCAGCCGGGGGATGAAACCGTAGGTCAGCGTGAGCGCCCACAGTCCGGTCAGGATCACGAACGCCCCGAACCCCAGACCCAGCACGCGCGCGTTCCAGGCCACCCCGCCGATCGCGGCGATGATTCCGATGACCCCCTCGCCGAGCACGATGATCACGTACAGCCCGAGCCGCTCGCCCAGATGCTCCGGATCCACGTGCAGCGCTTGCAGTTTCGGGATCTCGACGCCCTCGAAGCGGTGCGAGCGACGCAATCGGCGGTCGAACGCCTCCTGCGCCCCGGCCATCATGCGCTCGCCGGACACCGCGAACATGCCCCACAGATCGATGGCCAGGCCCAGCGCCCACAGCCAGAACTTCCAGGGCTCGGGCACCCACAGCGACACGATCCAGGGCAACACGCCACCGGTCAGCTGCGCGTTCGGCCAGTCGACCACGATCCGCCCGCGGCCCCACACCTGCGACAACCCGATCCGCACGACGACGTACACCGCGGCGAAGGCGGTCGCGTGCCGATCCGGCATCCCCGGCACGGCGGCGGCCATCACGCCCAACCCGAGCATGGCCGCCAACATGAGCGGCAGGCGGATGTGATCGTAGGCGATGTCGCCGTAGAGCGTCACGCTCGCCCAGCCGATCCAGAACGCCAGGTAGAGCAGGGCATAGAGGACGAATTCGCCGATCGTCGGACCGTGGTGCAGCACATGGGTGAGCTGCCCGATGCCCGCGACCGCCACCAGATCGAAGAACAACTCCATCCAGGTCGCGCGCCGCTCGTGCCGCAGGGTGTCGTCGTCCGGCGTGTCGGAGGCCATGCGCGCACAGTAACGGGCGCGGCCGCGAGTTGTCGGACCCCGCTGTCATGATGGAGCACGTGCCCGCCCCGACCTCCTCCCCCCAGGTCCGGCTCGATGGACTCGATCCCGAGCAGGCCGCCGCCGTGCGGGCGCCGCGCGGGCCGGTCTGCGTGCTGGCGGGCGCGGGAACGGGCAAGACCCGCACCATCACCCACCGCATCGCGCATCTGGTCACCACCGGCCACGTGCGCGCCGACCAGGTGCTGGCGGTCACCTTCACCGCCCGCGCGGCGGGGGAGTTGCGCACCCGGCTGCGCGCGCTGGGCCTGGGCGGCGAGGCGAACACCGTGCAGGCCCGCACCTTTCACGCGGCCGCGCTGCGCCAACTGCGCTACTTCTGGCCGCAGGTCGTCGGGGACGTGCCGTGGCGGCTCGTCGACAGCAAGTTCCCCATCGTCGCGCAGGCGGCCAACCGGACGGGCCTGTCCACCGCCACCGAGAGCGTGCGCGACCTGGCCGGCGAGATCGAGTGGGCCAAGGCGTCGTTGGTCGCCCCGGAGGACTACGCCGCCGCCGTGGCCCGGCTGCGCCGCGAAACCCCTTACGACGCAACCAAAGTCGCCGACGTCTACGCCGGATACGAGGAGCTCAAGACCTCCGCCGACGGCCTGCTGCTGGATTTCGACGATCTGCTGCTGCACACCGCCGCCGCGCTCGAGGACTATCCGGCCGTCGCCGAGGAGTTCCGCGGCCGCTACCGCTGTTTCGTGGTCGACGAGTACCAGGACGTCACCCCGTTGCAGCAGCGGGTGCTCGACGCCTGGCTCGGCGGCCGCGACGATCTGACCGTCGTCGGCGACGCGAACCAGACCATCTACTCCTTCACCGGCGCGAGTCCCGGCTTCCTGCTGGACTTCTCGCGGCGCTTCCCGGACGCGGTGGTGGTCCGTCTCGAACGCGACTACCGCTCGACGCCGCAGGTGGTCTCGCTGGCCAACCGGGTGATCGGGGCCGCGCGCGGCCGCATCGCGGGCACCCGGTTGCAGCTGATCGGGCAGCGCGCCGATGGACCCGAACCGTCGTTCGCCGAATACGACGACGAGCCCGCCGAGGCCGCGGCCGTGGCCAAGGCCGTCGCCCGGCTGATCCGCAAGGGTGTGCCCGCGGCGGAGATCGCGGTGCTCTATCGCATCAACGCCCAGTCCGAGGCGTACGAGCAGGCGCTCACCGAGGCCGAGATCCCGTACCAGGTGCGCGGCGGCGAGGGCTTCTTCCAGCGCGCCGAGGTCCGCCAGGCCGTGCAGGCGTTGCGCCAGACCGCCTCCCGCGAGGATCTGCCCGACGCCCGCGGCCCCGAACTGGTCACCCTCGTGCGCGCCGCGCTGGCCCGCCTCGGCCTCACCGCCACCGAACCCAGCGGCGTCCAGGCCCGCGAGCGCTGGGCCTCGCTGGTGGCGTTGGTCCAGCTCACCGAGGAATTGACCACGCACGACGGCGAACTCGACCTGTCCGGCCTGCTGCGCGAACTCGCGGGCCGCGCCGAATCCCGGCATCCGCCGACCGTGCAGGGCGTCACGCTGGCCTCGCTGCACGCGGCCAAGGGCCTGGAATGGGACGCGGTGTTCCTGGTCGGGCTGGCCGACGGCACGCTGCCGATCGCGCACGTCCTCGGCGACAACGGCACGGTGAGCAACGAGGCCGCGCTGGAGGAGGAGCGGCGGCTGCTCTACGTCGGCGTCACCCGCGCGCGCGAACATCTGCACCTGTCGTGGGCGCTCTCCCGGGCCGCGGGCGGCCGAAAGTCGCGGCGGCGCAGTCGTTTTCTGAACGGGCTCATTCCGGAGGACTCCCCGGCCTCGCGGATCGCGCACGCCGCGGGCGATCGGCGCGGCCCCGCGCGCGCCCATCCGACGTGCCGGATCTGCGGGCGGCCGCTGCTCGGCACCAAGTCGACCATGCTGGGCCGCTGCTCGCGCTGCCCGGCCGACCTCGACCCGGTCCTGCTCGACGCGCTGCGCGAATGGCGGCGGGAGAAGGCCGACGAGCTGTCGGTGCCGCATTTCGTCGTGTTCAGCGACACCACGCTCACCGCCATCGCCGAACAACTGCCCGCCGACGACCGCGCCCTGGTCGCCATCCCCGGCATCGGCGCCAAGAAGCTCGGGCAGTTCGGCGCCGACGTGCTGGCGATAGTGCGGTCGCACAGCAGCGCGCAAGACCACAAAACCCCTGGTGAAAAATAGGTTGTGCGGTTGTGATCGCCCCCCGTAGGGTGGGGTTCACGCACCGGGTCACTCCGGCGCGCACACCGAGAAAACGGATACGAGTAAGGAGGGAGGCAGACCGATGAACGGGATCATCAATATCGCGTCGTTCGGCGTTGCGGCGTCGGCGAATTCGTGTGTGCCTGCCTCCCGGGGGGTCCTCGCTATGCAGGGGACCGGTCTGTCCGCCGTACGCATCTTCGGAACCGAACAGCACGGGCCGAAGTATGTCGTCATAACGGACAAGCCCATGCGGAGCTGGCACCCGATCCATGCCGACGCATTCATCGGCGCCGATGAGGCGGTCGTCCACCCGACGGCAGCCCGCTTCCGCAACGCACGCCCAGCGACCGTGATCAGGAGTCGTCACCGACTCAGGTAGGGGATAACCTCCCCCAGCCTCCTGGCCACGGATCGCAAGAAGCGAAACCGTGGCCAGAGATTCAAGGCACTTCAGCCACCGGCACCGGTTTCGTGGACCAACCAACGACCGCTGCACGAGCTGAAGGAGCAAGACGTGTCGACCGCGACCATCTCTCGCGTGACATGCCGTCCGACCGTGGCCTCGACCCCCCGCACCCGTGGAGTCGCGCTCACCCTGCCCTGCCGAGTCGGCGACCCCGACCTCTGGTTCGCCGAAAGCCCCGCCCAGCTGGAGGAGGCGAAGGCGCTCTGCGCCAGCTGCCCGATCCGCAAGGGCTGTCTCGCCGCCGCGCTGGATCGCGGTGAGCCCTGGGGCGTCTGGGGTGGGGAGATCTTCGACCAGGGTGTCGTCATCGCCCGCAAGCGGCCCCGCGGCCGCCCGCGCAAGGTGGCCGTGGCGTAATGGTCACCCCGCACGCACGCGAACACGACCGAGCCCCGCATCTTTGTACAGATGCGGGGCTCGGCCTTTTTGCTGATTCGGCTCCTGGATGGGCGAAAACTCAACTGGCGCTGCGGTATTCCGCATAGCCCGGCACCCAGTCCTGCATCAGGCGCATGAAGGGAACCTCGGCGTCGAGTTGGGCGCAGATGCCGATCGACCCCATCAGGACGCGGAAGACCATGGCGTGTTCGGGCGGGAGTTGCAGCGACCAGGACGTCTTCATCTCCGGGCTGCCGATGTCGGTGGCCTTGCCCGCGACGCGCTGCATCCAGCGGCGGGTGAAGTGGAAGGTCTCGGTGCGGATCGGGTCGGCGAACGGGCGCAGGAAGTCGGCGATCTCCTGGTGGCTGACCGTCTTGCCGGGCAGGACGAAGCCGTTCTCGTACATGAGGGTGGTCAGTTCCTCGTAGCGGTCCTCGACCGCGAGGGCGACCATCCGGCCCAGGATCGGCGGGAAACCGTCGGGCAGCGGGGCGCAGGAACCGTAGTCGATGACCGCGAGCCGCTTGTCCGGGAGCAGCATGAAGTTGCCCGGATGCGGATCACCGTGCAGCAGGCCCACCTTCGAGGGGGAGGAGAAGTGGAATTCGGCCATCCGCAGCGCGACATGGTTGCGCAGGTCGCGGGTGCCCTCGGGGTCGGCGTTGCCGCGCGCGATGATCGCCGAGACCGGGGTGGCGTCGAGCCATTCGGTCACGATCACCTTCGGCGCGCTGGCCACCACCTTCGGGACCACGAAACGAGGATCGCCGTCGTAGCCCTTGGCGAAGGCGCGCTGATTGCTCGCCTCGATGCGGTAGTCGAGCTCCTCCTCCATGCGCTCGGTGAGCTCGGCGAGGACCGGCTTGACGTCCCCGGTCTGCAAGATCGAGGCCAGCATCCCGGAGACCCGGTTCAACGTCTTCAGGTCGGCCCGCAGCGCGTCGTCCGCGCCCGGATACTGCACCTTCACCGCGACCTCGCGTCCGTCCGACCACACCGCCTTGTGCACCTGCCCGATGCTGGCCGAGGCGGCCGGGGTGTCGTCGAACTCCCGGAACCGCTGCCGCCACCCCGTACCCAACTGCTGATCGAGCACCCGATGCACGGTCGCACTAGGCATCGGCGGCGCGGCGGCCTGCAACTTGGTCAGCGCCTCCCGATAGTGCTCCCCGAACTGCTCGGGCACCGCCGCCTCCATCACCGACAACGCCTGCCCGAATTTCATTGCCCCACCCTTGAGTTCACCCAACACGGTGAACAACTGCTCAGCCGCCTTCTGATTCAGCTGCGCATTGATCTCCCGCTTGTCCCCCCCGGCAAGCCTCCGCCCGAACCCCACCGCAGCCCGCCCAGCGATGCCCAGCGGAATCTTGGCCAGCTTGGCATTACGAGACGAACCACGGCGCACGATGTCGGACACAGTCCCATGATGGCGGACGTAGCAGGCGGTGTGCCATGAGAATAGGGTGAACGGGCCGGTCTGGGGGGTACGTGTTGTCTGTCACACCTGCTTTTCCGTGCCCGCCCCACGGACAGGTCCGGCCGCGTGCCTGCTTGCTAATTCTCTTCTCCTCCCGCCCGTTCCGCACCGTCCACCGCGATACTCCTCGCCGCCTGCCCGAAGCATCGGAAGGCCCCATCGGTACTACCCACCGTCGCTACTCCAGCGCCCCTGGCTTCCTCTTTGCTCATCCCGGTCCCGGCTGAGGCCCGCTTCGCTGCCCGCCGATACGCCCTGTCAAACTTCGCTGCGGTGCCCGCCCTTCGAGGCCGCCTCGGCTTGTCCGGACCTCCATGACCGAACGGGCTCCCCTGTCGCGCCGCTCTTCCGGGGCACAGGATGGCGGTTCGACGGCAGACGCCGACGACGACGCGGAACGCTGTGATGGGTTGGGTATCCCGCGCGTGCGGGGAGCACGCCGCAGGCGGCCCCGGCTACTGCCCGATCTACGGCTCGTCCCCGCGCGTGCGGGGAGCACGGAAGTCAACGCGTTCATCGGTGCACCCTCCAGGGCTCATCCCAGCGCGTGCGGGGAGCACGTGGCTCCGCATCTCCATGTCGAGGTGCACCGCGGCTCATCCCCGCGCACGCGGGGAGCCCGCCCCGTGCGAATAGCCGCCCAGGACAACGCGAGGCTCATTCCCGCGCACGCGGGGAGCGCAGCCTGAACGGGTCCACTTCGCGCCAATGGTGGGCTCATCCCCGCGCACGCGGGGAGCACATCAGATAGTCCGGCAGATCCTCGGGGGTGAGGGGCTCATCCCCGCGCGTGCGGGGAGCACGTGGTCGGAGCCGCGACATAAACCCCGGTCCAGGGCTCATCCGGTTGTGTCCAGCAGGATGGTGTACGACCGGACGCCAGCGAAGTGGTGGCGTGTCGTAGCCGAGTAGAGGGTGGTCACCGCGTGATCCTTCAAA